>JBPEYE010000454.1:0-16733 GCA_052030825.1 Gammaproteobacteria bacterium
CGACGAGAAAATCCTTTTCCTCGGGTCGCCCGGTGCTCGCGATGACGCGGTAGCCGAGCTTGCCGAGGATCGCGACCGCGATGCTGCCGACGCCGCCGGCGGCGCCGGTGACGAGCATATCGCCGTCGCCCGGGGCGATGCCGTGGCGTTCGAGCGCCATCACGCATAGCATCGATGTGTAGCCGGCGGTACCGATCGCCATCGCGCGGCGGGCGTCGAGGCCGTCGGGCATCGGCACCAGCCAGTCGCCGTTGACCCGTGCCCGCTGCGCGAAACCGCCCGAGTGCGATTCGCCGACGCCGTAACCGTTCAATATCACCGCGTCGCCGGGCTTGAAATCGGCGTGGCTCGATTCGAGCACGCTGCCGGCAAAGTCGATCCCGGGGGTCAGCGGGAATTTGCGGATGATCGGCGAACGGCCGGTCAGCGCGAGGCCATCCTTGTAGTTCATCGTCGTGTACTCGACGCGCACCGTGACGTCGCCATCCATCAGGTCATCGTCGCTCAAATCGGTCAGCACGCAACGCTGACCGTCGTCGTTCTTGCCGATCTGATAGGCTTTGAAAGTGTCGCTCATCGAAGGCCCCCGCTGCCTGGCTGGAGCCGCGATGGTAATGGAATCCGTGCGCAAATGCATCCGCGCCGGCAGGCGCCGCGGGACTAGATCAGCGTGACCCGCTCGGCGGACACGAAGTAAAGGCAGACCAGGCCGCCGACGATCACCAGCAGCGCGATGCCGATCCATGCGAGCCGCCGGTCGGTGGCGCGCGCGGCGTCGAATTCGCGGATCCGCTCGCGGATACGCCACAGCGCGCTGCGCGCGAGCTTGTGCCGCTTGTAGGCTTCGACGACCTGTTCGGAACGGGATTGGGGGTCCACCAATTCGCCTGTTGTTGACCGATCGATGATTCTATAATGGACCGTACTGGTGGCAAAAACAACCGACCGGTTCACACCGACAGACGAGGTCCGACTTGATTCCGATCATACTTTCCGGAGGCTCCGGCACCCGCCTGTGGCCACTGTCGCGCAAGATGTACCCGAAGCAGTTTCTGTCGCTGCTGCACGACGAGACGATGCTGCAAAAAACCCTGCGACGGCTGGCCGGCATCGAACACGACCCGCCGACGATCGTCTGCAACAACGAGCACCGCTTCATCGTCGCCGAGCAGGCGCGTGAAATCGGTATCGAAAACCTGTCGATCATTCTCGAACCGCTGGGTCGCAATACCGCACCGGCGATCGCGGTCGCGGCAATGCACGCCTGCCTCAAGGATTCGGACCCGCTGTTGCTGGTCCTCAGCGCCGATCACGAGATTGCCGACGAGCGAGCGTTTGCCGACGCGGTCGCGCGCGCGACGCCGCTGGCCGAGAAATACAAGCTGGTTACCTTCGGCGTCGTGCCGACGCACGCCGCGACCGGCTACGGTTACATCCGGCGCGGTGCGGAACGGGGCGAGGGCTATCAAGTCGATCGCTTCGTCGAGAAACCCGACGCCGCCACTGCTCAGGCCTACCTCGAGTCGGGCGAGTATTACTGGAACAGCGGTATTTTCATGTTCCGCGCACAGGCCTACCTCGATGAACTGGCGAAATTCAAGCCGGACATGTATCGCCATTGCGCCGACGCGGCGAGCAACCTGACGGAAGACATCGGATTCCTTCGCCTCGACGAGGAAACCTTCGCCAAATGCGAATCGGATTCGATCGATTTCGCGGTGATGGAACACACCAAACTCGCCTGCGTCGTGCCGCTGGAGGCCGGCTGGAGCGACATCGGCAGCTGGTCGTCGCTGTGGGAAAGCGGCACCAAGGACGCGCACGGCAACATGACCCACGGCGATGTCATCATCGCCGACACCGAGAACTCGATCGTTCACGCCGAGAGCCGCCTGGTCACGACCGTCGGCGTCGACAACCTGATCGTCGTCGAAACCCAGGATGCGGTGCTGGTGACGACCCGCGAGCGGGCCCAGGAAGTCAGGCAGGTCGTCGATCAGCTGGCTGCCGATGGCCGTGAGGAAGAAAATTTTCACCGCATCGTCTATCGCCCGTGGGGCAGCTTCGATTCGGTCGACGAGGGCGAGCGTTACAAGGTCAAGCGGATTACGGTCAAGCCCGGCGCGCGCCTGTCCAAGCAGATGCATCATCACCGCGCCGAGCACTGGGTCGTCGTCCGCGGCACCGCGCGCGTGTTTCGCAACGACGAAATTTTCGACCTGCACGAAAACGAATCGGTATTCATTCCCCTCGGCGCGACCCATTACCTCGAAAATCCGACCGCCGAGCCGCTCGACATCATCGAGGTGCAATCGGGCGACTACCTGGGCGAGGACGATATCGTGCGCTTCGACGACCTCTACGGCCGCAGCGACGAATAGGCCGCGAACCGATCGACGGCAGGCCGCGATGACCGACACCAGCCAACTTCGCTTCGACGACACGCTGCTCGAGGAACCCCTCGAGCATCCCGCGTGGTTCGAAATCAACCCGGGAGATCTCGGCGACGCGGTTCGCGACGCGCGGGCCGCCGGCAAGCGCGGCATTATGGTTTATTTCGGCCAGGACCGCTGCGCCTACTGCGAAAAGTTTCTCAACCTCAACCTCGCCGACCCCGAGGTCGAGCACTACCTCCGCCGGCACTATGACGTCGTGCCAGTCGATATCTGGGGGATCGAGGAAATCGTCGATACCGACGGCCGCGTCTTTGGCGAACGCGAGTACGCACTACGCTATGACGCCAACTTCACGCCAACCGTGCTGTTTTACGATCGTCACGGCAAACCGGCATACCGACTGCGCGGTTACTACCCCGTCTATCAGTTTCGTGCCGCGCTGCAGTTCGTCGTCGAAGGCTTTTACCGCGTCGAGTCTTTTCGCGACTATCTCGCGCGTGCCGAGCCCGACCTGTTCTTCACCGACGGCGAGCTGATTGAACGCGAGTTCTTCATGCCGCCTCCGTACGACCTGAGGCCGAGCGCGCGCGGCGTCGACCGACCCCTCGCGCTAATCTTCGAGCGAGGTGACTGTCACGCCTGCGAACTGTTGCACACGGGGCCGCTGTCGCGCGCCGAAGTCCTGCACGAACTCGGTCAGATGGACGTGGTACAGCTCGGTCTGTTCGCCGACACGCCGATTGTCACGCCGGCTGGCTATGCGACCACGGCGCGCGAATGGGCGCGCGAGCTCGGACTGTTTTACACCCCGGCCATCGTACTGTTCAGCCACGCCGGTGATGAAGTGCTGCGGCTCGATTCGGTGGTGCAGTTCTATCGACTCTGGGGCGCGCTCGACTACGTCAACCGGCGCGCTTACGAACTCGGCATCGATTACCAGGCCTGGCGTCTGCGCCAGCGCGAGCTCGCCGACTAGGTTTGCGATGGCCGAACCCGAACACACGCGCCGGGGCCTGGCGGAAAAAATCATCGCCACCTGTCGAGCGATGAATGCGGCCGACATCAACCAGGGCAGCGCCGGTAACGTCAGCGCGCGTTTTGCCGAGGGCTTTTTGATCACGCCGAGCGGACTCGCTTACGACCGGATGACCGCGACCGATATCGTGCTGCTCGATCTCGACGGCAACTCGCGGGATGCGCGCGCGCCGTCGAGCGAATGGCGGATGCACCGCGACATTTACGCGAATCGACCCGATGCCGGCGCGGTACTGCACGCGCATTCGACCTTCGCCACCGCGCTGTCGTGCCTGCGGCTCGGCATCCCGGCGTTTCATTACATGGTCGCCGTCGGCGGCGGGCATGATATCCGCTGTGCCGAATACGCGTTGTTTGGCACCCAGGCGCTATCCGACGCGATGCTCGCCGCGCTCGACGACCGGCGGGCGTGCCTGCTCGGAACCCACGGCATGATTTGCTATCACGACAATCTGGACCGGGTGCTGCAACTCGGCGTCGAGATCGAAACGCTGGCGAAGCAGTTCTGGTACGCGCACCAGGCCGGCGACCCGGTGATTCTATCCGATGCCGAAATGGACGCGGTGCTCGAAAAATTCGCCGGCTACGGCCGGCAGGACTGAATCGTGCGGGTCGACGGCGTCGCCTACCGCAGCATCTGGCTCGCCGCCGACGGCGATTCGGTCGACGTCATCGACCAGACACGGCTTCCGTTCGAATTCGAGATCAGGAACCTGCGCACCCTCGACGACGCCTGCACGGCGATTCGCGACATGGTCGTACGCGGCGCGCCGCTGATCGGCGCGACCGCGGCCTATGGGCTTTACCTGGCGCTGCGCGACGACGCGAGCGACGCGGCCCTGACGCGCGCGTGCACGACCCTGCTCGCGACCCGTCCGACCGCGGTCAACCTGCGCTGGGCGCTCGATCGAATGCGGTTGGCGATCGCCGATCTGTCGCCCCGGGAACGCGCCGCCGCCGCGCTCGCCGAAGCCAGTGCGATCGCCGACGAGGACGTCGAGACCAACCAGGCGATCGGTCGTAACGGGCTCGAAGTGATTCGCCAGATCGCCGCCGGCAAGCCCGCTGGCGAACCGGTCAATATCCTGACCCACTGCAATGCCGGCTGGCTCGCGACGGTGGACTGGGGTACCGCGACCGCGCCGATTTACCTGGCGCACGACGAAGGCATCCCGGTTCACGTTTGGGTCGACGAAACCCGTCCACGCAACCAGGGCGGGCTGACCGCCTGGGAACTCGGTCATCACGGCGTGGCGCACACCTATATCGTCGACAACGTCGGTGGCCACCTGATGCAGCGGGGCCTGGTCGACCTGTGCCTGGTCGGCAGCGATCGGACGACGCGTCGCGGCGACGTCTGTAACAAGATCGGGACCTACCTCAAGGCGCTCGCCGCGCACGACAACGACGTGCCGTTTTACGTCTGCCTGCCGAGTTCGACGATCGACTGGCGCGTCGCCGACGGCCGCGCCGAGATTCCGATCGAGCAGCGCGATGCCGACGAGGTAACCGACGTCCGCGGCCGCCTCGGCGACCGCGTCACCCAGGTTCGAATCGCCGCCGAACCGACCCCGGCGACCAACATCGCGTTCGACGTGACGCCGGCCAGGCTCGTCAGCGGACTGGTGACCGAGCGCGCCGTCATCGCCGCCAGCGAGGCCGAACTGGCGCGCGTCTTCGCCGAAAAATCCGCGGACGCCACGTCCGGATAAACAATACTTATTTGACCGAACGTTCCATACCTGCCTACCATGCAGCCGACAACGGATGCTCGGCATGCCCTGGGAAAAGCACTACAACGAACGCGACGTCCTCGACAGCGCGATGCTGGCGTTCTGGCAGCACGGCTACGAGGGCACGTCGATGCAGGACCTGGTCGAAGCGACCGGCATCAACCGCGGCAGCATTTACGCCGCATTCACGAGCAAGCGCGCGCTGTTCCTGCGCGCGCTTCGACACTACGACCGGATTTATCGCGAACAGCATCTGCGACGCGTCAGCGAGGCCAACCCGCCGCGCGAGGCGATCGTCGCAGCCTTCGTCAGCGCGGCGCGCAAACCGACCGACGCGAACCGTCCGTGGGGCTGCCTGCTGGTCAACAGCGCGCTCGAGCTGTCGCCGCACGATCCCGAGGTCCGGATTCTGGTGCAACAGAGCCTGCGGGCAGTCGAGCAGTTTTTCCGGATACATATCGAAGCCGGCCAGCACAGCGGGGAAATCGATGCCCGCATCGATGCCAGCGCGACCGCGCAGGCGCTGCTCGGCCTTTTCCTCGGGCTGCGCGTGTTGACCCGCTCCGAAGCGAATTCGAATGTGATCGACAGCATCGTCGACCAGGCCAGGGCGATGCTGCGTTAAAAAATTTGGCCTATTTGGAACGATCGTTCAAAACGAGGAGGAATCGAAAATGACGCAGATGGGTGTCTCTTACGTGGAACGCGACCAGGCCGACGCCGAAACCCAGGCCTTCTACGACAAGGCCGAGGAGCGCTTTCAGGCGCTACTGAATATCTTCAAGGTATTCGGTCATCAGCCCGAGTACGGCACCGTGTTCACCGACATGATCATGGCGATCCTGAAGGATGGCGTGCTCGACTGGCAGACCAAGGAATTGCTGATCCTCAAGGCGACGCTGCGCAACCAGTGCCAGTATTGCGTCGTGCAGCATGAACGCGTCTCCGACATGCTCGGCATCCCGCCGGAAAAGGTCGCCGATATCGACGGCGACAAGTACCAGTCCAGCCCGCATTTTACCGAGGGCGAGAAAGCCCTGATGGACCTGACCGTGCAAATCGGCGAAGACGCGAACCGCGTGCCCAAAGAATTGTGGGAGCGCCTGCACGCGCACTGGAGCGAACCGCAGATCGTCGACGCGGTGTTCGTCATTACGATCTACATTGCGGTGTCGAAATTCGGCGACGCGCTCGGCGTCGCGCTCGAACCGATGTTCGATGGGGTCGTGCCGCAACTGAAGGTCCGGCATCAGGCGCCGGGCTGACGGCGAATCGGCAGGCCGGCGCCTAACGAGATTTGGAGTTATCCGACGCGGCGCCAGGACTATGCGAATTTGCGGATAACGGTCAGGCCGTCGCCAATCGGTACCAGTGACAGGTCGTAGCGGCCTTTGGCGTTGGCGTGGATCCAGGCGTTGAGCTCACGCAGCGCGCGCGTGTCGTCGGAATCTGCTTCGGGGTCGATGACGGCGCCGCCCCACAGCACATTGTCGAGCAGGATCAACCCGCCCGGGCGCACCAGCGCCAGGCAGGATTCGACGTAATCGCGATAGCCGGTCTTGTCGGCGTCAATATAGGCAAAGTCGTAGGCGCCCTCGAAACCCTCGTCGAGTAACAAATCGAGCGTTTGTTGTGCCGGCGCGAGTTCGAGTTCGATGCGCGCATCGACACCGGCCGCCTGCCAGTGCTGGCGCGCGATCGCGGTGAATTCCTTGCTCAGGTCACAGCAGGTCATTTTGAGTGTCGGTATGCCGAGCGTCAGTCGCAGCGTCGTATAGCCGGTAAAAGTGCCGATCTCGAGGCCGCGCTTCGCGCCGAGCATTTTCGCCAGCAGCAGGATCAACTGCACCTGTTCCGGCGAACTGATCATGTTGGCTTCGGCCATCTCCAGCGTTTGCGCGCGCAGGCGCGCGCAGGCTTCGGGTTCGTGCAGCGAGACCTCGAGCAGATAATTCTGCAGCGCGTCGCTCAGCCCGATTGATGCGGTTGACATGGCGGCCTCCCGGTCGCGCGGTTCGAAGAACGACAAACCCCCAACGAATTTAGGGTTGAGATTGGCGCCGGCGAACCTTAACTTGCACAGGTTGACGCATTCTGACGCAAGCCCGGAGACAACTCAATGGCGCTACAGCTGATCAGCTTCAAAACCTGTCCGTTCGTGCAGCGTGCGGTCATCGCGCTCAAGCACAAGGGCGTCGATTTCGAGGTCACCTACGTCGATCTCGCCGACCCGCCGGACTGGTTCCTCGAGCTGTCGCCGCTGAAAAAGGTGCCGGTACTCAAGGTCGACGACGCGATCCTGTTCGAGTCGGCCGTGATCAACGAGTATCTCGACGAAATAACCGGCGGCGAGCTGCAGCCGAGGGATCCGCTCGCGCGCGCCAAGAACCGGGCCTGGATCGAGTTCGCCTCCGACATGCTCGGCAACCTGTACCAGATGAAGATGAGCAAGGACGAGGAGCGTTACGAGCACTACCGCGCCGAACTCGAAGACCAGTTCCGCCGCGTCGAGCGGTGTCTCGGCGACGGCCCGTGGTTCAACGGCGAGCATTTCACCCTCGCCGACATCGCTTTCGCGCCGCTGTTTCGCCAGGATTCGGTCGCCGGCGGCAGGCTGTCGGTCATCGACCCGGAAACCATGCCGAAAGTCGTCGCCTGGGGCGAGCGCCTGCTCGCGCTGCCCGAGGTGCGCGACTCGGTCGTGCCCGAGTTCGAGGATCTCTACCTGGCCGCGATGGAGAAGAACGGCTCATACAGTCTCAACCGGCTGGCGGCCTGAGATGGCGAACTGGCTCGCAGGCAAGGTCGTCGAGAACCGCCGTCACAACGATTACCTGAGCGCGTTGATCATCGACGTTCCGTTTACGCCGTTCGAAGCCGGCCAGTTCGTGCGCGTCGGCGTGGCTGACGGTGACGGCGTGCTCGCGCGACCCTACTCGCTGGTCAATACGCCCGAGGAGACCTATCTCGAGGTTTATTTCAACATCGTCGAAGAAGGCCCGCTGTCGCCCAGACTGTTCGCACTCGAGGCCGGCGACGACGTGCTCGTGTCCGACAACCCGTCCGGCTTTTTGACCGTCAGCGAAATCCCCGACTGCAGGCATCTGTGGATGATCGCGACCGGCACCGGCATCGGCCCGTTTCTGGCGATACTCAAGAGCGACCGGGTCTGGGAGCGCTTCGAGAAGGTCGTCCTGTGTTATTCGGTCAGCCTCGCCGAGGAACTCGCCTACCAGGACCTGATCCAGCAACTGCTGGCGCGCCACGGCGAACAGTTCGTTTACGTGCCGATCGTTACCCGCGAGGCGCACGCCGGTGCGCTCGGCGCGCGCGTGACCACGCTGATGGCCGACGGCACCCTCGAGAAGCATACCGGGCTTGCGATCAACGGCGACGATTCGCACGTGATGATGTGCGGCAGTTCGGACATGATTCGCGACGTCAGCGAAGCGCTGGTGTCACGCGGCATGAAGAAGCATCGTCGGCGTGAACCCGGCCACTACACGACCGAGAAATACCACTAGCCGCGCGTGCCTAAACCCCTCCCCTGAGCACGTCTATCAGCGACAGCGTCATGCGCGCGGTCGCGCCCCACAGCAATTCGCCGTCGTAGCGCTCGAAGTAGACCACCGGCCAGGGCCGGTTCGACGCCGGGTGGCGGCGCGCTTCGGTGCGATGGTTGGCCGGATCGGCGAGCCACTTGAGCGGCAGCGTGAATGCGCGCGCGACTTCGATTTCGTCCAGTTTGAGCGCATACGGCCACGGCACGACGCCGACGTAAGGCCGCACCTGAAATTCGCTGATCGTGTGATGGTGGTTGATGTGGCCGAGCACCTCGACGTCGCCGCGGGCGATGCCGATTTCCTCCTCGGCCTCGCGCAGCGCGGTATCGAGCAGCGTCGCGTCCTCGTCGTCGCGCTTGCCGCCGGCAAACGCGACCTGGCCGCTGTGGCGGTCGATGTCGTGTTCGGTGCGGCGGATATAGAGGATATGCCAGGCGTCGTCGAAGCGCACGAACGGCACCAGCACCGCGGCTTCGCGCGCATCGTCGCTGAGCAGCTCCGGCGGGACGTCGAAAGTCGTGCCGTTTTGCGCGTGCAGGCGCGCACGGATCTCGTCGATCGACAGGGAATCGAGCTCAGCCACGCGCTGCCCGCTCGCCGCGCGCGGCGGCGCGTTCGAGAATGCGGCGGCGCTCGTCGTCGTCGGCCGCCGCCCACGCACAGATCTCGTCGATGTGCCGGTGGCAGCCGAGGCATACATCGTCGCGATCGAGCGTGCACAGACGCACGCACGGCGACTCGACGCGGTTGGCTGGTTGCCTATTCATTCCTGCGCATCCCGGATTCTCGCTGCTTCGATCCCGTCGACTACCGACACCACGCACTAGTATGGCAGAAACGCCGGCGCCGGGGCGACCCGCGCACCGTTCTGGATGTCGTTTTCGGGCAAATCCCGGGTGCGGCGGCGCAAGTTCCGAATTGTCAGCAAATTCGAAAACGTCTAGCATGGCAACCCTTGCGCGCGGCGGCGAAAGCGCCGTGCCCGACCGACCGGAATCACGACTTGAACGACAAAATACTGAGTATTTCACGCCGCACGCGTGCGACCCCTTTCACCCGCCGGGTCGAGGCCGCGGGCGTCAAGGGCTATACCGTTTACAACCATATGCTGCTGCCGACCTTCTTCGACAGCAACGAGGCCGATTACTGGCACCTGTGCGAGCACGTGCAGGTCTGGGACGTCGCCTGCGAGCGCCAGATCGAGATCCGCGGCCCGGACGCGCAGCGCCTGGTCCAGCTGATGACCCCGCGCGACATTCGCCGCACCGCGGTCGGCCAGGGCCTGTACGCACCGCTGTGCGACGAAACCGGCGCGCTGCTCAACGATCCGGTCATGATCAAGTTGGCCGACGATCACTGGTGGATCTCGATCGCCGACAGCGATGTCCGCTTCTTCGCCCAGGGCCTCGCGACAGGCCTGGGCCTCGACGTCGCCGTCGGCGAGGCCGACATCTGGCCGCTCGCGGTGCAGGGACCGAAGGCCGAGACGCTGGTGACTCGCGTGTTCGGCGACGCGGTGCCGTCGATCCGCTTCTTCCGCTCGAAGATGCTGCCTTACCAGGGCCGCGAAATGATGGTGATGCGCTCGGGCTACAGCAAGCAGGACGGTTTCGAGATTTACCTGAACGACGCCGCGCTGGCCGAGCCGCTGTGGGACGAGCTGTTCGCAAAGGGCGAGGATCTGAACGTGCGTGCCGGCGGCCCCAACCTGATCGAGCGCATCGAGAGCGGGCTGTTGTCCTACGGCAACGACATGACCCAGGCGCACAACCCGTTCGAGTGCGGGCTAGATACCTTCATCGACCTCGACGCCGACATCGAATCGCTGAGTCTCGAGGCGCTGCGTCCGCTCAAGGATAGCCACGAGCACATCCTGATGGGCCTGGTGTTCGACCAGCCGATGCGCTTCGATCGCTTCGAGTTCGAGGCCGGCGGAAGGGTCGTCGGCGATATCCGCTCGCAGGTCTGGTCGCCGCGCCACCGCCTGCACCTGGCGATGGCGATGATGAAGAGCGACTTCGTCGCCGCTCACGACAGCGTCGAAATCGCCGGCGCGCGCGCTCGCATCGTGCCGCTGCCGTTCGATTTCGTTGCGATTGGTAAACCAGAGGTGACCGCATGAGCCGATCTACCTATCTCAAACCCGACACCGTTGCGCTGCACACCGGTTACGTGCCGGAGAGCGATTACGGCGCGCGCGCGGTGCCGGTCTACCAGACGACATCCTACGTGTTCGAGAGCGTCAGCGCCGGCTCGTCGCTGTTCAACGTCGAACAGGGCGGGCATATCTATAGCCGCATCACCAACCCGACCGTGGCGGTGCTCGAGCAGCGCATCGCCGCGCTCGAGGGTGGCAGCGGCGCGATCTGCACCGCGTCGGGCATGAGCGCACTGTTCACGCTGTTCATTACGCTGTGCTCGGCCGGCGATCACCTGATCTCGGCGACCCAGATCTATGGCTCGACCGCAACCCTGCTCAAGCACACGATCAGGCGCCTTGGCATCGATTGCGACTTCGTCTCGATCAATGACGAGCAGGCGCTGCGCGACGCGATCAAACCCAACACCAAGCTCGTATTCTGCGAATCGATCGGCAACCCCGGGCTCGAGATCGCGAATATTCCCGGCATCGCCGCGATCGCGCACGATGCCGGGATCCCGGTGGTCGTCGACGCGACCTTCGCGACGCCGACGCTGTGCCGGCCGCTCGAGCACGGCGCCGATGTCGTCGTCCATTCGACCACCAAGTGGATGGGCGGCCACGGCGTTGCGATCGGCGGCGTGGTCGTCGACGGCGGGCGCTTCGACTGGAGTGCGAGCGGGCGCTTCCCCGAGCTGACCGAGCCCTACGCGCCGTTCCACGGCATTCGCTTTTGGGAAGAGTTCGGCCCGTCGGCGCTGGCAATGAAGATGCGCGCCGAATCGATGCGCGACGTCGGCGCGGCGATGAGCCCGCACAACGCGTTTTTGATTCTGCAGGGCATCGAGACGCTGAACCTGCGCATGAAACAGCACGTCGCCAACGCCAAAGCGCTGCTCGAATGGCTGCAGCAGCAGGATACCGTGACCTGGACCAATTATCCCGACCTGCAGAGCAACCCGAGCCATGAGCTCGCGGCGACGCTGTTTCCCGATGGCGCCGGCTCGATGCTGTGCTTCGGCGTCGTCGGCGGCCGCGCCGGGGGCGCGGCCTTCATCGACTCGCTCGAACTGGCGTCGAACCTCGCCAACGTTGGCGACGCGCGTACGCTGGTGCTGCACCCCGCGACAACGACCCACTCGCGGCTCACCCGCGAAGACATGGAAGCTGCCGGCATCAGCGAGGACCTGGTGCGGGTGTCGGTCGGCATCGAGGACATCGCCGATATCCAGGCCGATTTCGCGCGCGGATTACGCGCCGCCAGGCGCGTCGCGGGGAATACCTGATGTATTGCGAAGTGCGAGGTGAGAAAACCTATGCCGCGACCGGCGGCAAGGACTACGACGCGTCGCTGCCGACCGTACTGTTCGTCCACGGCAGCGGGCTCGACCACCGCAGCTGGGCCTTGCAGACGCGCTGGTTCGCGTACAACGGTTACGCAGTGCTCGCGCCCGACCTGCCCGGCCACAGCCTGTCGGCCGGCGCGCCGCTCGAGACGATCGAGGACATGGGCGCCTGGCTCGGCGAGTTCGTCGCCGCGGTCGGCGCGCCGCCGGTGCACGCGGTTGGCCACTCGCAGGGCTTCCTCGACATCCTCGAACTCGCGCGCCAGGCGCCGGCGGCGCTCCGGTCGATTACCGGCGTCGGCACCGCCGGCGAAATCCCGGTCAACCCGGCGCTGATCGACGCCGCCCGCGAGGATCCGGCGAAGGCCGCCGAAATGCTGCTGCTGTGGGGTTTCGGCCCGGACGCGCAGTACGGCATCAGCGCGGTCCCCGGCATGCAGCCGATCGCAATCGGCCGGCAGATCATGGGCTCGAACCCGATGTACGAGGATCTCGTCGCCTGCAGCAACTACAACAACGGCCTCGAGGTCGCGCGGGCGCTCGACGTGCCGGCGCAGCTGATTCTCGCGCGCAAGGATCGGCTGACGCCGCTGAAGGCCGGCCAGCAGCTCGCTGACGCGCTGCGTGCCAAGGTCACGGTGATCGAGCGCTACGGCCATATGCTGCCGGTCGAGGCGCCGAAGCAGACGCTGCACGAACTGCGCGCGCTGATCGGCACGCTCGAAAACGCGGCCTGATATGAACTTACTCGGGTCATTGCGAGCGCAGCAATCTCCGCGTGTTATCGCGTCATTGCGAGGAGCGCCAGCGACGAAGCAATCTCCCGGGATCGGGCAAGTGTCAGGAGATTGCTTCGTCGTACGCAACCTTCGGTTGCGCGCTCCTCGCAATGACATGCAGATTTCGAGGTTTATGAGATGAAGATCGAGAAGGTGGCAGTAATCGGGGCCGGCACGATGGGTGCCGGTATCGCCGGGCAGGTCGCCAACGCCGGCATCGACGTGTGGCTGCTCGACCTGCCGACGGATGACAATCCCAACGCACTTGCCGAGCGCGGGCTCGAGCGGCTGCGCGACCCGAACCAGCCGGGTCTGCTCAGCAAGGAGGTCGAGCAATTCATCCATCTCGGCAACACGCGCGACGACTTCGCCGTGCTCGCCGACTGCGACTGGATCGCCGAGGCCGTGGTCGAGCGCCTCGATATCAAGCAGGATCTCTACCGGCGCCTCGACGCGACCTGCCGCGCCGATGCGATCGTCACGTCGAACACGTCGACGATTCCGATCCGGCTGCTGGTCGAGGACATGCCGGAATCGTTCCGCCGGCGCTTCGCGATCACGCATTTTTTCAACCCGGTGCGCTTCATGCGCCTGCTCGAGCTGGTGCGCGGCGAGGACACCGACCCCGCGGTCATCGACCTGCTGGCCGGATTCTGCGAGCAGCAGCTCGGCAAGGGCGTCGTGCCGTGCCGCGACACGCCCGGCTTTCTCGGCAACCGGGTCGGCGTGTTCGCGATCCAGTGCGCGCTGCACGCGGCCTTCGATCTGGGCCTCACGCCGCCCGAGGCCGACGCGATCTTCGGCCGGCCGATGGGCATCCCGAAAACCGGCGTGTTCGGCCTCTACGACCTGATCGGCATCGACCTGATGTCCGACGTCGTGCAAAGCCTGGTCGACATCCTGCCACCGGACGACGCCTTCCACCGCGAGGCGGCGAAAATTCCGCTGATGACCGGCATGATCGAGGCGGGCCGGACCGGCAACAAGCAGGGCCAGGGCTTCTATCGCCAGCAAGACGGCGGCCGTGAAGTGCTGAACCTCGAAACCGGCGCGTACGAGACCGCGCCACCGCGGCTTGCGCTGCCGCTCGCCGAACGGGCCGAGCAGGAAGGCGTGCCGGTATTGCTCGCCGACGACGGCCGCTACGGCGAGTTCGCCTGGCGCGTGCTGTCGCGCACGCTGGCCTACGCGGCGTCGCTGATCCCCGAGGTCGACGATAGCCCGGTCGGCATCGACGACGCGATGAAGCTCGGCTACAACTGGATCCAGGGCCCGTTCGAACTGCTCGATGAAATCGGCGTCGATGCCTTCGTCGCGCGACTCGAGGCCGACGGCGCCGAGGTCCCCGGCTTTCTTGCCGAGGCGGCCGGCACGGGCTTTTACCGCGTCGCCGACGGCGACCTCGAGGCGCGCCGCCACGGCGGCGACTGGCGTCCGGTCGAGCGGCCGGACGGTGTCATCCGCTTCAGCGAAAAACGCCGCACGTTCACGCCCGAGAATACCTGCGCGGTCGCGAGCTGGTACGACCTCGACGGCGTCGCGCTGGTCGAATTTCACGCCAAGGCCAATGCGCTGGACGGCGACTCGATGGCAATACTCGCCGACGCGCTCGACGCGGTTGCCGCAAACGGCAGGCGCGGTCTCATTGTGCACAACGACGCGCAGCATTTTTCGTGCGGCGTCAATCTCGGCGTCGTGCGCGAATTTTACCGGCGCGATGACCTCGACGGGCTCGACCGTTTTCTCGCCGATTTTCAGCAAACCGTACACCGGATGGCGAGCGCCGATTTTCCGGTCGTCGCGGCGCCGGTCGGGCTTTCGATCGGCGGTGGTTTCGAGGTCGTGCTGCACGCGCAACAGGTTATCTGTCACGCGAACTCGGTCATGGGCCTGGTCGAATCGCTGGTCGGCGTGGTTCCCGGCGGCGGTGGCTGCAAGGAGACTCTGTATCGCTGGGTCGAAAAGCTCGGCTGTGGCGACGATATCTCGGCGGCCAGCCACAAGGCTTTCATGAACCTCGGCTACGGAAAAACCGCCAGCTCGCCGGTGCTGGCTCGAGCGCAGGCGATGTTACGACCGCACGATCGCTACGTAATCAATCGTGATCGCATTCTCGGCGAGGCGCTCGCCGCGGTCGATGATCCGGCGAGCCGCACGCCGTTCGACCGCCCGCCGCTGGCGATGCCCGGTAGACCGTTGTTCGAGGACATGGTCAAATGGCTCGAGGCGTCGCACGCCGAGGGCAAGTTTCTCGCCCACGACGTGCGCGTCGCCGGCGAACTCGCGCGCATCGTCACCGGCGGCGACATCGAACCCGGCACGCGCTGGAACGAGCAGGACCTGTTCGACGCCGAACGCCGCGCGTTTTTGGCACTGGTCCAGACCGACGCGACCCGCGCACGTATCGCCGGCATGCTCGATGCCGGTGCACCGGTGCGTAACTGACGAGGACGTTACATGACCGCCGATTACGACCAACTCGAAATGAACGCGGCCAATTTCGTGCCGCTGTCGCCGCTGTCGTTCCTCGAACGCACCGCCGACATCTATCCGGATCGCGAATCGCTGATCTACAACGCGCGCCGCTACAGCTGGGCGCAAACGCGTAACCGCTGCGTGCGTATCGCGTCGAGCCTCGCCGCGCGCGGCATCGGCCGTAACGACACGGTATCGGTGTTCGCCTACAACACGCCGGAAATGTTCGAGAGCCATTTCTCGATCCCGCTGGCCGGCGCGGTGCTCAACACGATCAACACGCGCCTCGACGCGGCGACCGTCGCCTACATTATCGACCACGGCGAATCGCGCGCGTTTATCTGCGACCGCCAGTTGTGGCCGGTGCTCGAAGACGCGCTCGGGCAGTGCGAGCGGCGCCCCGAAATCATCATCGTCGACGATCCCGATGCCGGCGAAAAGCCCGATCTGCCGAGCGATTTCGAATTCAGCTTTTACGAAGATCTCGTCGATCGCGGCGACGACACCTACGCCTGGCATCTGCCCGACGACGAATGGCAGGCGCTCGCCCTCAATTACACCTCGGGTACGACCGGCTTGCCCAAGGGCGTCGTTTACCACCATCGCGGCTCCTATCTGATGACCATGGGAACGGTGTTGTCGTGGGCGCTGCCGCCGCATCCGACTTACCTGTACACGGTACCGATGTTTCACTGCAACGGTTGGGGTCACGCGTGGACCATGACCGCGCTCGCCGGCACCGTCGTCTGCCTGCGCGCTTTTCAGCCGAAGCTGTTTTTCGAGCTTATCGAACGCCATGACGTGACCCATTTCGGCGGCGCGCCGGTGGTGCTCAACATGCTCGCCAACGCGCCGAAGGAAGAGCAAAAGCGCTTCGACCGCCCGGTTTACGCGATGACCGCGGGCGCGCCGCCGCCGGCCAAGGTGCTCGAGCGGATGGCCGACTTCAATTTCGAGGTCATGCACGTCTACGGCCTGACCGAAACCTACGGCCATATATTACATTCGGCGCCGCAGGCCGACTGGGCCGCGCAGTCGATCGAGCGCCAGGCCGAGCTTAAGGCCCGCCAGGGCGTGCGCTTCGCGATGACCGAGGCGGTCGACGTCATCGACCCCGAATCCGGCGAACCGGTGCCGTGGGACGCCGAGAGCATGGGCGAGATCGTCATTCGCGGCAACACCGTCATGAAGGGTTACCTGAAAGACGCCGACGCGACGGCGAAAGTCTTCAAGGACGGCTGGTTCCTGAGCGGCGACATTGCCGTG
>JBPEYE010000455.1:0-4594 GCA_052030825.1 Gammaproteobacteria bacterium
ATGCTCGACGCGAAAATCGGCGGGATGACGCCCGCCATGTTGAGCTTGAGCGGCAGGTGGCTGCTCTGCGCGGCATACATTTTGCGCCCCTGCTGGCGCTTGGCGTAGTTGACCGTGATCCTGCGCTGACCGCGCTCGACGAAGACGACGAAATAGGTTACCGCGAGCGCGCCGGCGAACAGCGCGAGGATCACCAGCGAGTTCAGCTCGCCGGTGCGCACCAGCTCGAAGGTGCCGCCGATCGCCGAGGGCAGGCCGGCGACGATGCCGGCGAAAATGATGATCGAGATACCGTTGCCGATGCCACGCTCGGTGATCTGCTCGCCGAGCCACATCAGGAACATGGTGCCGGTCACCAGGGTCACCGCCGCGGTAAACACGAATGATGGTCCCGGGTTGACGACCAGCGCCGAACCGCCGCTGCCGCTTTGACCCGACAACGCGATCGCGATGCCGATCGACTGGAAAGTCGCGAGCGCGACCGTGCCGTAACGCGTGTACTGGGTAATCTTGCGGCGGCCCGACTCGCCCTCTTTTTTCAGTTGCTCGAGGTAGGGCACCGCGACCGACAGCAGCTGCATGATGATCGACGCCGAGATATACGGCATGACGCCGAGCGCGAATACCGACATGCGCTCGAGCGCGCCGCCCGAGAACATGTTGAACATGCCGAGGATGCCGGTGCGCTGTTGCTCGAAAATCTCCCGCATCACGGCGATATCGATACCGGGCACCGGGATGAAGGTGCCGATTCGAAAAACCACCAGCGCACCGATGACGAAAAAGATGCGCTTGCGCAACTCGGACAGCGAGCCGCCCGAGAGGCTGTTGGCGATTTGTTGTGCGGAAGGACGTCCGGCCACGTTACTCTCCGGCTACCTTGCCACCGGCGGACTCGATCGCGGCGCGCGCGCCTTTCGTGACGGCGACGCTCGCGTCGACGCTGACCTTGCGCTTGAGCTCACCCGACAGGATGATTTTGGCCTTGCGCGTCTGCGTCGGCACGAGACCCTTTTCGCGCAGCGCGGCGAGGCTGATCTCGTCGAGCCCCGAGGACTCGATCTCGCCCAGTCGCACTTCGGCGACGAAGCGCGACCGACGCGACGTGAAGCCGTACTTCGGCAGGCGCATTTGCAGCGGCATCTGGCCGCCCTCGAAACCGGCACGCACGCCGCCGCCGGAGCGCGATTTCTGGCCTTTGTGACCGCGTCCCGCGGTCTTGCCGTGTCCGGAGCCGATGCCGCGTCCGACGCGCTTGGCGGCTTTTTTCGCGCCCGCCGCGGGCTTTAGCGTATTCAGGTACATCAGGCTTCCTCGATGTTCAGCAGGTAGCGAACCTTGTTGATCATGCCGCGATTTTCCGGCGTATCGATGACTTCGACGGTCTGGTGCATACGCCGCAGGCCGAGCCCGGCGACACAGGCCTGGTGCGACTTCAGGCGACCGTACTTGCTGCGAACCAGCGTCAACCTGACCGTTTTGACCCCGCTTGCGGCTTTTGGTGCCGCAGCTTTCTTCGCCGGCGCCTTTTGCGCTTCGGCTTCGGGCGCATCCTTGCGGGGCGCGTCCGCCCGGGGCGCTGCCGCCGGGGTCTCGGCTTTGGCCGCGGCTTTCCTGGCAGCCGCTTTCGGCGCCGCCTTTTTGGCGGCCGCCTTGGGCGCCGCTTTCTTCGCGGCCGCCTTTTTCGCACCGGCCTTCTTCGCCGCGGCCTTCGGCGCGGCTTTTTTGGCCGCGGCTTTCGCGGCTGCCTTCTTGACCGTCTTTTCTTCGTCCGCCATCGATCTAACCCGTTATTTCTTCAACGGTTTTTCCGCGCTTGGCGGCAA
Organism: Gammaproteobacteria bacterium; assembly: GCA_052030825.1. GTDB lineage: Bacteria > Pseudomonadota > Gammaproteobacteria. The sequence goes on from JBPEYE010000455.1 coordinate 1,827, forward strand.
TCTCCGCGGGCGCTTTCATGTGCTTGAGGCCGTTGATCGTCGCGCGCACCAGATTGATCGGGTTACGCGAACCGTTGCACTTGGCGAGCACGTTGTGCACACCGACGGCCTCGAATACCGCGCGCATCGCGCCACCGGCGATGACGCCGGTACCTTCCGACGCCGGCTGCATGTAGACCCTGGCAGCGCCGTGTCTCGCGCTCAGCGGGTACTGCAGGGTGCCGTTCTTGATCGATACCTTGATCATGTTCGAGCGCGCCTTTTCCATCGCTTTCTGAATCGCGAGCGGTACCTCGCGCGCCTTGCCGTAACCGAATCCGACGCGACCGTTGCCGTCGCCGACCACGGTCAACGCGGTGAAGCCGAACTGGCGGCCGCCCTTGACGACCTTGGCGACGCGGTTGACCGCGACCAGTTTTTCCATCAGGTCGTCGCCGCTCTGCTGATTTCTGGGTTCTGCCATGAGTTTCTCCGCGCCCGTTAAAATTTCAAACCGTTTTCACGCGCCGCTTCGGCCAGCGCCTTGACCCGGCCGTGGTACTTGAAGCCCGAGCGGTCGAACGCGACCGTCTCGACGCCGGCGGCTTTGGCGCGTTCGGCGATCAGCTTGCCCACCGCGGCCGCGGCCTCGACGTTGCCGGTGTACTTGACCGCCTTCTTGACGTCGGCCGACAGCGTCGACGCCGCTGCGACGACCTTGCCGGTATCGCCGGCAAAAACTTGCGCATAGGTATGCCGCGGCGTGCGGTGCACGCTCAGGCGATTGACACCGAGTTCCGCGATCTTGGCGCGGGCGCGGCGCGAACGCCGGATTCGGGATGCTTTCTTGTCCATCGTTAGCCTACTTCTTCTTCGCTTCTTTACGCACGATTTGCTCGTCGACGTAGCGGATACCCTTGCCCTTGTAGGGCTCGGGCGGCCGATAGGCGCGAATCTCGGCGCAAACCTGGCCGACCTTCTGCTTGTCGCAGCCGCGCACGACGATTTCGGTTGCCGCCGGCGTTTCGATCTCGATTCCGTCCGGTACCGGGTAGTTGACCGGATGCGACAGGCCGAGCGACAGGTTCAGCTGCTTGCCCTGCGCCTGCGCACGGTAGCCGACGCCGACCAGCTGCATGCGCTTTTCGAAGCCGTTGGCGACGCCCTCGACGACATTACTCACCACCGAGCGCATCGTGCCGGTAACCGCCAGCGCGGCCTGGCTGGCATCCTTCGGCGCCAGCGTGACGACCTTGTCGTCCTGCTTCAATTCGACCGACTCGTGCAGCGTGACCTTGAGCTGGCCCTTCGGACCCTTGGCCGACACTTCCCGACCGTTGACGCTGAACTCGACGCCATTCGGGATTTCGATCGGTTGCTTCGCGATTCTCGACATCGGACCTACACCACCGAGCAGATGACTTCGCCACCATGACCCGCGGCGCGCGCCTGGCGGTCGGTCATGACGCCTTTCGAGGTCGAAATGATCGCGATGCCAAGCCCGCCGTTGATCGACGGCAGCTCGTCCTTGGATTTGAAAATGCGCAGGCCGGGGCGGCTGATCCGCCGCAGTTCCTCGATTACCGGCTTGCCCTGGTAATATTTCAGTTCGATCGACAGGATCGACCTGGCGCCGTCGGTTACCTTGTAATCCTTGATATAGCCTTCGCCCTTGAGCACCTCGGCAATGCGGGTTTTTTGCTTCGACGCCGGCATGTCGACGCTGACCTTGTTCGCCTTCTGCGCGTTGCGTACGCGCGTCAGCATGTCTGCGATGGGATCTTGTAAGCTCATCTCGGTCCCTCTTACCAGCTTGCCTTGACCAGACCCGGGATGTCGCCGCGCATCGCGGCCTCGCGGATCTTGTTACGGCACAGGCCGAATTTGCGGTAAACGCCATGGGGGCGACCGGTAATCCGGCAACGATTCTGTCGCCGCGCCGGCGACGAGTCGCGCGGCAGCTTCTGCAGCTGCTCGACCGCGGCCATGCGCTCTTCGTAAGTCGAATCGCCGCGCTTGATGATCGCCTTCAATTCTCTGCGCTTGTCCGCGTACTTGGCCACCAGCCGGGCACGCTTGAGTTCGCGCTGTACCATGGAATTCTTTGCCATAAGCTGTACGTTTAACCTCTGAACGGAAACTGAAAAGCCGACAACAACGCGTGCCCTTCCTCGTCGGTGCGCGCGCTGGTGGTGATGCTGACGTTCAGCCCACGCAGCTTGTCAATCTTGTCGTAGTCGATCTCGGGAAACGCGATCTGCTCGGTGATCCCGAGGTTGTAATTGCCCTGACCGTCGAACGCCTTCGGGCTCAGCCCGCGGAAGTCGCGAATCCGCGGGATCGAAAAATTGATCAGGCGGTCGAGAAACTCGTACATGCGGCTGCGACGCAGCGTGACCTTGCAGCCGATCGTCATGCCTTCGCGAATCTTGAAGTTCGAGACCGCCTTGCGCGCGACCGTGGTCACCGCCTTTTGCCCGGCGATCAGGCCCAGGTCCTCGAGCGCGTGCTCGATGAGTTTCTTGTCCTGCGAGGCCTCGCCGACGCCCATGTTGAGCGTGATCTTGGTGATCCGCGGAATCTCCATGTTCGACCGGTAGCCGAACTGCTCCTTGAGCGCGGGCGCGACGCTGTCGCGGTAATAATCTTCCAGTCTGCTCATCACTTGCCCCTAGATGTCCACGACTTCGCCGTTGGACTTGAAGAAACGCACCTTGCGGTCGTCTTCGAGCGTGCGAAAGCCGACGCGGTCGCCCTTTTGCGTATGCGGGTTGAACAGCATCACGTTG
>JBPEYE010000456.1:0-4726 GCA_052030825.1 Gammaproteobacteria bacterium
TGAGGTCGGTCTGGTCCTCGCCGTTGGCGCTGCTATCGGCCTTTTCGTCGGCGTCGAACAGCGTAATCTCGTCGAAGCTGTCCTCTTGCTCGAGCAGCGGATTGGCCTCGAGGTTGGCCTGGATTTCGGTCTGTAATTCGAGCGAGGAGAGCTGCAGTAATTTGATCGCCTGCTGAAGCTGGGGCGTCATTGTCAGGCTTTGCCCAATGCGCAGTTGCAGGCTCTGTTTCATAAGCGGTGTCGGTCCCTGGATGAGATACTGCTGGGATTATATCGATCTCATATGGACTCTTTTATAGCTTAAAATCGTCGCCCAAGTAAATCTTTCTGACGATTTCGTCATCCAGTATCCGCGCGGGGCTGCCGGCCGCCAGCACCCGGCCTTCGCCCATGACATACGCGCGGTCACAGATGCGCAGGGTCTCGCGGACATTGTGGTCGGTAATCAGCACGCCTATGCCGCGCTCGGCGAGCTGGCGGATGATCGCCTGGATGTCGATGACCGATATCGGGTCGACGCCGGCGAAGGGTTCGTCGAGCAAAATGAAATCCGGGGCGTTGGCCAGCGCTCGCGCGATCTCGACCCGGCGGCGCTCGCCGCCGGACAGTGCAATGCCCTCGGTGTCGCGCAAATGCTCGACCTGGAAGTCCTCGAGCAGATGTTCGAGTTCGTCGAAGCGCGCGTCGGCGTCGAGATCGCGCCGCAACTGCAGGATCGCGAGAATATTCTGCTCGACGGTCAGGTTGCGGAATACCGAGGCCTCCTGCGGCAGGTAACCGATGCCGAGACGGGCGCGGGCGTGCATCGGCAGGTGTCCGATCGAGCGCTCGCCGAGGCGGATGTCGCCGGCGTCGTTTTGAATCAGGCCGACGATCATGTAAAAGCAGGTGGTCTTGCCGGCGCCGTTCGGGCCCAGCAGGCCGACGATTTCCCCGTTTTTGACCGACAGCGAGACCGACTTGACGATCTCGCGGTTGCGGTAGGACTTGGCCAGTTCGGTGGCCTCGAGCGTATTGTGCGCCGACACGGATTATTCGCGGTCCGGCTGAATCAGCATCTTGACGCGCTGGTCCGGGTCGGAGCTGCCGGCCTCGATGCTGTTGTTGTCGGTGTTGATGCGAATCCGCTCGCTCTCGATGGTGTCGCCGTCGTGGTCGAAGCGGGCATTGCCGATCAGTTCGAGCAGCGACTCGGATTCGGTGTAGTTGATGCGCAGTGCCTGGCCATGCATCTCGCGACGTTGGTCGTCGAGCTGGCGCAGGCGTGCCGGGTTGCCGGTCATCTCCATCAGCGTCAGCTCGCGCTGGTCGTTGAAACGAATGACCAGCCGGTCGGAGCGAATTTGCAGGCTTCCCTGGACGAGGCTGACGTTGCCCTCGTAGACGCTGACATTTTCTTCGTCGCGGATCTCGAGCCGGTCCGCCTCGACCTCGATCGGCTGATCGCGGTCGGTCGACAACCCCAGCGCGGTCGCCGGCAACAGCAGGCACAGCAGCAGGCAAGCGCTAACCCTGATCGTCATCGCGATACACGGCGCGGGTGTTGTCGAGGCGGTATACGCCGTCGGCGAGATCGAACTCGGCGCCGTCGGCGCGGATTTCGGCGCGATCGGTGACGACGACGACGCTGCCGGTGACACGCATCCGGTCGAGATCCGGCTCGAAGCGGGCACGATCGCTCTCCAGTCGTAGCGAACGCTCGCCGAGCCTGCGCATCACGACCCGCTGCTCGAGGTCCAGGAGATTGTCACGGTGGCGGTACTCGCCACGCTGCGCGTCGACCTGCCAGCGGTCGCCGTCGCGATAAATCCGAAGTGCCGGTTGCTCGATATCGCTGATGTCGTTGAGACGCCGGTGTTCGAGCCGCCGACTGCGAAACTCGAAGTCGAGTTCGCCCTGCTCGTTCATCGCGCGATAGTGCAGGCCGGTCAGAAAGTAGTCGATGTCGTCGGGCACGATCAGTTCGACGCCTTCGATTTGCTCGCGCAGGCGCGATTCGTAGATCCAGCCGATCAGTACCGCGGCGATACCGAGGAGCACGAGAAAAATCAGCAGGCGCGATTTCATTTGAGATAGCGATCCTGGCGTGCTTCGAGCAAGCCCTGCGCGTGGAGCAGAAAATCGCTGACCTCGCGGACCGCGCCGTGCCCGCCGAGCGCGGTCGTGACCCAGTCGCAATGCTGCTTGACGAAGGTGTGGGCATTTTGCACCGCGATCGCAAAACCGACGCGACGCATGACCGGCAGGTCGGGGAGATCGTCGCCGACGTAGGCAACCCGCTCGGCCTCGAGCCCGGTGTCGGCAAGCAGTTGTTCGAAGACCGGCAGCTTGTCGCGTGAGCCCTGGTAGATGTGGTGCACGCCGAGATCGCGCATGCGGTGATTGACGATCCCCGACTCGCGGCCGGTGATGACGGCTACGTCGATGCCGCTTTCGAGCAGCATGCGCACGCCGTGGCCGTCGAGCGAATTGAAGGTCTTGTACTCCTCGCCACGGTTGTCGAAAGTCAATCCGCCGTCGGTGAGCACGCCGTCGACGTCGAGGATTACGAGGCGCACCTCGCGCGCCTTGTCGGTGATCGCGGTTGTCATGCCGGGCTCCTAAACCACACCCGCGCGTAATAAGTCATGCATGTTTAACGCACCCTGAACGCGCCGCTCGGCGTCGACCACCATCAGCGCGTTGATCTTGCGGTCGTGCATCAGCTTGAGCGCTTCGCTGGCGATGCGATCGGCTTCGATCGTAACGCAGTTCGGGGTCATGAAATCGGCCACCGGCGCGGTCTCGATGTCTGGCATCTTTTCGAAGGTTCGGCGCAGGTCGCCATCGGTATAGATGCCGATCAGGCGGCCGCTGTCGGCGTCGACGACGCCGGCCATGCCGAGGCGCTTGGCGGTCATTTCGATCAGGGTATCCTTGATCGTCGTATCACCGCTGACCAGCGGAATCTCGTCGCCGGTGTGCATGATGTCGCTGACGCGCAGCAACAGGCGCCGACCGAGGTCGCCGCCCGGATGCGACAGCGCGAAATCCTCGGCGGTGAACCCGCGCGCCTCGAGCACCGCGATCGCGAGCGCGTCGCCCATGGCGAGGCTCGCGGTCGTGCTCGAGGTCGGCGCGAGCCCGAGCGGGCAGGCCTCCTTGGCGACGCTGACGTCGAGATGGATGTCCGCGCTTTGGGCCAGCGTCGACGCCGGGTTGCCGGTCAGCGCGATCAGCGGAATGCCGAGGCGTTTCAACAGCGGCAGCAATAGCTTGATCTCGCTGGTTTCGCCGGAATTGGACAGCGCGATGACGGTATCGTCACCGGTGATCATGCCGAGGTCGCCGTGACTGGCTTCACCGGGATGCATGAAAAATGCCGGCGTGCCGGTGCTCGCAAGCGTGGCCGCGATCTTGTTGCCGATGTGGCCGGACTTGCCCATGCCGGTGACGACGATACGCCCCCGGCAGCTCAGGATCAGGTCGCAGGCGTCGTGGAATTTCTGATCGATACGTTCGGTCAGCGCCGAAACGGCTTCGGCCTCGGTCCGCAAAACGGCGAGGCCCAGCTCGATATACGCGTGTTTGCTCATGGTCATCCCGCGGCGACCGAATAATACAAAGATAGCTGATAAATGACAAAAGCGGCGAACAGCAAAATGCCCTTGCCGCGGCCGAGATAGCGCGGCAACGCGCCCGGAAAGCGCGCCATCAATACCAGCACCAGGGTCAGGCCGATCACCACCGGCAGGTCTCGCGACAGCGCCGACGGGTCGATCGTAAATCGCGTGACCGCTGCCGGCAAACCGATGACCGCGAGCGAGTTGAACAGGTTCGAGCCGATGACGTTACCGATGGCGACGTCGGGCACCGATTTCTTGAGACTCGCGATTGACGCGGCGAGTTCCGGCAGGCTGGTGCCGAGCGCGACGATCGTCAGGCCGATGATCAGCTCGCTGACGCCGAACGCGTAGGCGATGTTGGACGCGCCCCAGACCAGCAGCTTGGAACTGCCGACGAGCACGATCAGGCCGACCAGCAGCCAGCCGATGGCGGCAGCCATCGTCATATCGCGGTCGTCCTCGTCGGGTTCGGCGAGCGCCATCGTGTCCTGGTCGTACTTTTCATACTCGCGCGCGTAGCGGCGGTGCTGCTGGATCAGCACGCAGAGCGTCACCGCGAGCAGCACGAGCATCGCGATACCGTCGACCGGGCCGAGACGCAGGTCGTAGAGGCATATGCTCATCGCGACGGTGGCGAGCAGCAGTAATGGGAACTCGGTCTTCAGCAGGCGGCTTTCGACCGGGATCGGCACGAGAATCGCGGTGACGCCGAGAATCAGCGCGATATTGGCGATATTGGAGCCGAGCGCGTTGCCGATGGCGATATCCGGCGTATCCTCGAGCACGGCGATGGCCGACACGCCGATTTCCGGCGCCGAGGTGCCGAAGCCGACGACGATGATGCCGATGATCAGCGTCGATACGCCGAGCAAGCGGGCGACCGCGGCGGCGCCATCGACGAAACGGTCGGCGCTCCAGATCAATAACGCCAGACCGGCAACGACGGCGGCGACGAACAGCAACATGGGTGCGTCCGGGACCGCTTAGAAATCGTCGGTCGACGTGAACAGGCCGACGCGCAGATCGCGGGCGCTGTAGATTTCGCGGCCGTCGACCTGCATCGATGCGTCGCCGATTCCCATCACCAGCTTGCGCATGATCACGCGCTTCATGTCGATGTG
>JBPEYE010000457.1:0-2213 GCA_052030825.1 Gammaproteobacteria bacterium
ATTTACTGCGGCAACGCCAGACCGAGTTCATCTCGCACGTGTCGCACGAACTGAAGACGCCACTGAACGTGCTGTCGATGTATAGCGAATCGTTGCTGCGCGAGGGTGCCGACGACGAGGCCTACCGCACCGAGGCGGTCAACGTGATCCACGACGAGGTCGAACGCCTGTCGACGTTGATTAACAATCTTCTGGCGATCAACCAGTACGAACTCGGCGGCGTGGTCGCCCAGCGCAAGCACGTGCGCATGCACGAATTCCTCGAAGACGCCTTCGAAAACGTCATCCAGTCGCGCGGTGACAAGGGGCTCGAGTTCGATCTCGAAATTCCGCGCGAAATGAGCATGGTTTACATCGACAAGGATTTGTTCCGCATCGCGGTCAACAACCTGCTGACCAACGCGATCAAGTACTCGAAACCGGGCGGCAAGGTCACGATGAACGCGAGCGAGGACGACGACCGCATCTTCATCAGCGTCAGCGACGAGGGCTACGGTATTGCCGAAGCCGACCAGAAGCAGATTTTCAATAAATTTTTCCGCTCGACGGACGATAACATCCGACAACAGACCGGTCATGGCCTCGGCCTGTCGTTGGCGCGTCAGATCGTGCAGATGCACCACGGCGAACTGACCTGCGAAAGCGAACTCGGCAAGGGTAGCCGGTTCACGATACGACTGGAAAAGGTCTCGACCCAGATACTGGATGCCGCAGCCTCATGAAGAAGATACTGATTGCCGACGACGAACCGCACGTACTCCGCGTCATGAAGATGTCGCTCGAAAACGAGGGTTACGCGGTCGATACCTGCGCTAACGGCATGGAAGCGCTGGCGCACATCGAACGCGAACAACCCGATGTGCTAATCACCGACATCCAGATGCCGCAAATGACTGGCGAAGCGCTTTGCCGGCACATCGATGAATACCTGCCCGACCGCGACTTCCTGATCATCGTGCTGACCTCGCGCACCGAGATCGAGCATCGCGAATGGTCGCGCCAGATCGGCAACCTGCAGTTTCTCGAAAAACCGGTCAGCATTCGCAACCTGGTCGAGCGGCTCGACGGTCACTTCGCCGGCGCGGCCGGTGGCTGGAGCGCAGCTTGATGCGCAGCACCGGTCACGAAGTGCATTTCGCCCAGTATCTGGCGCTGGTCCAGGGGCTTTTCCCGGCGGTCCGCGGCCTGGTCGCCTTCGACCACGACCTCGAACCGGTCTGGTACGACGAGTCCGTCGCGGCCATTGCCACCCAGGTCGGACCGCTGATGCAAATCCTCAAGGACGGCGACAGCCACGACGAGCTGGTCGAACTCGACAACGGCCTGTTTGCCGAGCTCGTGCGGATGGAAGACGAGCGCGGCAATTTCGCGCTCGGCCTGTGTTTCTGTCTCGCGCCGAACGCGCAGGACGCCGCCGAATCGCTCGCCGACGAGCAGCGCTTCGTACTCCTCTCCGACCTGCTGCTGGCCGACTACCTGCAACGCTGCGCGCTCGCGAGCAAGGAAAACGAACTCAACCACATGACCGACGAGCTGACGCGTCGCTACGAGGAACTGAACCTGATCTACAAGGCCGAGGACCAGGCCAGCAATATTTATCACGGTCGCGAGCTGCTGCGCCAGCTGGTCATGAACACCTCGCGGTTCCTCAATGTCGACATCATCTACCTCTACATCGGCGGCAAGAACATCGCGATGCACAAGTACCGGGGCGACAACCCGGTATTCCAGGGCGAAGCCCTGTTTCAGTGCCTGCGCGAATCGGTGTTACCGCTGCTCGGGGACCAGGGCAGCGCGATCGTGGTCAATCACGTCGAAGACACCGGGCGCCTGGGCATCGCCACCGAGCTGCCGTTCAAATTCGTCGCCTGCCCGATCGTCAACGCCGAAAACGAGGTGATCGGGTTAATCAGCATCGCCAGCCAGAATTTCGCGATCGATTTCTCCAACAGCGATCGCAACCTGCTCGACGTGATGGCGAAAAAGGCGTCGAAGATCGCACAGTCGCACTTCGACCCGCTGACCGGCCTCGAAAACAACAACAGCTTCGAGCTGATCCTGCGCGAGCTGTTGAAGCATTCCTGGGGTACCGAGGCGCAGCACGCGATCGCGAATATCGACATCGACCGGATGGCGGTCGTCAACGACATCAGCGGCCGCGACGCCGGCGACCTGTTGATCAAGACGGTCGGGCAGACGCTGGCCGGCATGGT
>JBPEYE010000458.1:0-9840 GCA_052030825.1 Gammaproteobacteria bacterium
ATTCGTCGAGCAGCAGGCGCGTCGCGTGGCTGTAATCCTCGGCGCTGCGGGTCTCCAAGCCCATGCGCAACAGCGTGATTTCGAGCAGCTCGCGAATATCCGGCTCGTCGTCGACGATCAGTACGCGTTGCCGGCTCACGACGCGACCCGTTGCGGCTGCTGAATCGTGGCGGAAACCGCGCGCAGGACGAAGCTCGTACCGCCGTGCCGGTTGATACGCGCCGAGATCGACGCGTTATTGAGATCGCACAATTGACCGACGATATACAGGCCGAGCCCGGATCCCTGGTGGCTGGTCGTGTAGAAGGGTTCGAATATCTTGTCGAGCGCATCGGCGTCGATTCCCGGCCCGCGGTCGGCAACCTCGATCTGGAGATGATAATGATCGACCGCCACGACCCGGATCGTGATCGGCTGGTCGGCGACCCCGTGGATCAGCGCGTTGGTAACAAGATTGGTCAGAATTTGCGCGAGGTGACCGGAATCGAATTCGATCTGCGGCTGCGCCGTCGCGATCTCGACCTCGAACTGCTCGGGACGGGCGAGCCCGGAATGGCAGTAGTCGTCGACGAAGCGGGGCAGCCAGGTAGCGAGGTCGATGCCCTCGCGAACCGTCGGATTGCCGCGCGAAATCCTGAGAATGTCCTCGATGATGTGGTTGATGCGCGCGGTATGCTGATTGATGATCTCGACCATGCGCTGCTCGGATTGCTCGATGTCGTCGTTTTCGTGGAGCAACTCGGCGGCGTAGGAAATCGCGCCCAGCGGATTGCGAATTTCATGCGCGATACTCGCGGTCAGGTGGCCGAGTGCCGCGAGCTTGGCCTGCTGCATGCTGTCGCGAATCGACGACACGTCGTTGAGAAAGATCAGCGTATTGGCCTGTTCCTGTCCGCGCAGGCGGCGAAAACTGACCTGGATGTCGTCGAGCCCGGTTTCGGCCGGCAGCAAGGGGCGCTCGTCCTCGCCGGCCTGGCGCCAGGCTTCGAGCGCCGCCTGTAGTTGCGGGCAATCCTGCGCCAGCGCGATCGGCCGGTCGCCGGGCAGGTGCAGCAAGTCGAGCGCCGCCTGGTTGATGTGGCGAATCCGGTCGTTGCGATTGAGGACGATGACGCCAGCCTGCAGGTTCTCGATGACTTCCTGGTTGAGCGCCGACAACAGCGCGACGTCGCGTTCGCGCTGCTGCACCAGTTGCTCGCTCGAGCGCACCCGCATGATCAGGTTGTGGGTCACGAAGGCGGTCGCAATCAGGCTTGCGCCGAGGATTCCGACCTGGGTCGAGGTGCCGGTATAGTCGGGAATATTGGTCACCGAGTAGATGTGCTGCGCGAGCAGGCCGAGCGATGCCAGCGACGCAAACAGGATCGCGAGTGATTGCTGGGTCAGCAGCCCGGTGGTCGCGACCGAGATGATCAGCAGCATGCCGAGTCCACTGGAGATCCCGCCGCAGGCATGCATCAGCAGGATGATGATGATCGTGTCGCAGTAGATCTGCAACGACACCTGCGCCTGGAATCCGCGCCGCTCGATCCACGCGGCGACGATCCAGACCAGCGCCAGCAGGAGGAAGGCGAAACTGGCCCACGAATACAGCGTCAGATTGACGATATCGATCAGTGGCGAATCGGAGACGAAACTCTGGCTGACGAAGATCGACGCCAGGCCGAGCCGGTAAACGTTGAGCAGGCGTACCGACGTCCAGTTCGTCGTCCGCGGCTTGTAGCCGCTGTCGAACGAGCTACTGCTGATCGAGATCGGCATGTTCGACGCAGCAATAGGTTTCGTCGTCGCGGACGACGACCGCGGATTCGGGGACATGCACGCCGCAGAATTTGCACGGGCGCATGTTTTCGGAATCTTTCGCCTCGAGCCGCTCTGGCCGGGGGGCAGGAGAAAACAGACGCTTCAATGCCCACAACAAGAGCGCGACGATGACGAGCAGAACGATCAGGCGCATGAAAAACATCGAATCGGGAAGCTGACGGATCGATTTCGGAAATCGGGATTTACCACTCCCTGATTATAACCGTTATCCGGCAAAACGCGGGATTTCGCGGCGGTGAAAAAATTCTCCCGGGTGACTTGTCGAAGGCACCAAACGTCCCTATACTGCCCGCCTTTTATTGCTATTGGTTAACTTCTGGAGCGCAAATCAATGACAATAGAATTGCCCGAGGGCTACAAGCCATCCCCGGACGAAGAATATATGTCACCGCAGCAACTCGAGTATTTCCGCCGCAAACTCCTGGCCTGGCGCACGGAATTGCTGCAGGAATCCGAGAACACGATTTCGCACCTGAAAGAAGAAAACTGGCAGGAACCCGACATCAACGACCGGGCCTCGCTGGAGACCGACGCCGCGCTGGAGCTGCGCACGCGCGACCGTTACCGCAAACTCGTCAACAAGATCGACGCCGCGCTTTCGAGGGTGGCCGATGGTACCTACGGCTATTGCGACGACACCGGCGAGGAAATCGGCCTGTTTCGCCTCGAGGCGCGGCCGATCGCGACTCTGACCGTCGAGGCGCAGGAAAAACACGAGCGCCTGGAAAAGCAGCGCCGCGACGATTGAGCCGCGGCGGCCTCAGGCCGTCTCCGACCCGTCTTCGACCGCATCCTTGAGATAAGGGACCCGCGCGGTTGGCACCACCGTTGCCGCGCCCTCGCAATGCAGGTGCTGATCGTCGAAGAATATATGCGGTGAAAAAGACTCGAGAATCTTGTGTTTCGGCACCCCGCCGAGGAAAAACGTTTCGTCGATACGCACATTCCAGGTGCGCAGCGTGCGAATTACGCGCTCGTGCGCGGGGCTGTTACGCGCGGTGACCAGCGCGGTGCGGATCGGCGGCTGCGCGAGTCCGGCCTTGCGTTTCAGGTCGAACTGCAGGTAGGACAGGGTTTTCAACAGCTTGGCGAACGGGCCCTCGGGTAGCGGCTGCTGCGCGTTCTGCTTTTCGTGCGCGATGAAGGCTTCGAGCCCCTGGTTCTGGTAAATCATCTCCGATTCCTTCGAAAACAGCACCGCGTCGCCGTCGAAGGCAATGCGAATCTGCTCGAGCGGATCGGCGCGATCGCGTCGCGGGCCGTCGTAAATCAGTCCGGCAGCGACGCCGGACTCGACCGCGGCCTGCACGTCTTCCTCGGTCGCTGACAGGAACAGGTCGACATCGAAGGCGTTCAGATACTTCGCCACCGGCTCGCCGCCGGTGAACGCGGCGCGGGTGATGTCGAGCCGGTAGTGGTCTATCGAGTTGGAAATCCTGAGACTGGTGTCGGCCGAGTTGCGCGAGACGATAACGACCTCGGTGCGGCGCACGCCCGGCTCGATCTGATTGATGCGCAGGATGGCTTCGATCAGCGCAAAACCGGTGCCGGGCTTGAGCACGTCGTTCTCGTGCTCGAGCTGGTACTGGCAGTAGGCTTCGAGGCCTTGCTGCTCGTAGATTTCGTTCTCGCGATTCAGATCGAACAGCGCGCGCGATGACACGCCGATGACCAAATAGTTGCTCAGATCGTAGGGCATCAGATCGACTTCGCCAGTATCTTCGAACCGCGCCCCGGATTATAGCTCGCGTGCTTCGCCGGCGGCAGTTCGAAATCGGGTTCCTCGGCAAAGCCGTGCTCGAGAAACCAGTGCGAGGTGCGCGTCGTCAGCGTGTACAGGCGGTCGAGCCCGGCGGCCGCCGCGCGATTCTCGGCGCGATCGAGCAGTTCGCTGCCGAGACCGGCGTTGCGGTAATCGTCGTGCACCGCGAGACAGGCCACTTCGGCGACGCCCGCGGCGTGATCGGGAATGCAGGCGACGCAGCCGACGATCATGCCGTCCTTGTCGATGACCTGAAAATGGCCGATTTCGAGTTCGAGCTGCTCGCGCGAGCGCGGTATCAGCGTGCCGTTGGTTTCGAGCGGTTCGACGAGCTGCAGGATGCCGCCGATATCGTCGATCGTCGCGTCGCGAACGCCCTCGTAGAACAGGTTGGTGACCATGCTGCCGTAACCGTCGCGGGTAAACAGCTCGAGCAACAGCCCGCCGTCGACGCGCTGGTCGAGCAGGTGCACGCGCCTGACCCCGCCCTGTATTGCGTAAATCGCCTGGCGCAGCAGGTTCTTCACCGCGTCGGGCAGGTCCGGCGCCTCGATCAGCGCCTCGCAATCGCGCGTCGACAGCGTGTTCGGCAGCCTGCCGTCGTCGACCAGGTCGGCCATGGCGTAGATCAGCTTGTCGGCGGCGAGCGCGCGCGCGACTTCGCCGGCGAGTTCCTCGGCGGGCAGGTTGAAGACCTCGCCGGTACGCGAATAGCCGAGGTTGGAAAGCAGCACGACGTGGTTGTTCGCGAGCAGCTCGCGAATCGCGCCGTGACGGATCGCGCGCACCTTGCCCGAGTGCTGCATGTCGACGCCATCGATGACGCCGAGCGGCATGCCGGTCACGAAATTGCCGCTGACCAGCGAGATCTCGGATCCCGACATGGGCGTGTTCGGCAAGCCCATCGACAGGTGCGATTCGAAGCGCGTCCGGACCTCGTTGATCGCCTGAATGACGCAGGGCAGGGCCTCGGCGTCGGTCACGCGGACGTGGTGGTGAAAGCGTGCCGCGATGCCGTGGCGCGCGAGCTGCGCATCGATGCTGCGGCGGCTGCTGTGCAGCAGCACGAGTTTGACACCGAGGTGATGGAGCAGGGCAAGGTCATGCGTCAGCCCGACGAATCGGTCGGACAGGATCAGTTCGTCGGCGACCAGAATGACGAAGGTCCGCTCGCGATGGGCTCTGATATACGGCGCCGCCGCGCGAAACCATTGCACGGTATCCAGCGTGTTGCTCATGACTTTCATGATCCGCTACACTCGAGCGTTCACTATAGTACAGAAGTAGTTCGCAACCTAGACTGCGCCAGTGTCCGGCATCGACCTCGATCGTCATGCGGTGAGCAGCCATCACCTGCAACAGCAGGAGCTCGTCGCCTTCCTCTACAGCCGCTTCAGCCTCGGCACGCTGATCACGCTGCTCGTCGCCGCGGTCGCGGCGCTGCTGGCCTGGGTCGAACTGTCGATTCAGGGCCGCGAAATCTGGGTGGCGGGCTGGTTTGCGTTGCTCTGCCTGATCTCGTTCGTGCGTTGGCGCCTGCTCAAACGTTTTCAGCAAATCAGCAACAAGGCCTATTTCCCGTACCAGCAATGGCACAATCGCTTTTTCGTCGGCGTGGTTGCGGCCGGTGCGATGCTCGGCGGCGGCGCCGCGCTGCTGATGCCCTACATCACGACCAATGTGCAGATTATCCTGCACTCGCTGCTGCTCGGCATGGGTGCGGGCGCGATCGCCTATCTCTCGACCTCGCTGCGCATCTATATCGCCTACCTGGTTGCCATCATGCTGCCGGTGACGGTCTGGCTGTTCCTGCAGCGCAATGCCGATACCTACGTGCTCTGCTCGCTGTATCTCTTTTTCATGGTCGCCGCTTCGATCAGCGTCAAGCGCATGAATACGCTGGTCAACGACGCGCTGTATTATCGATACGATAACGAAACCCTGATCGAGGATCTCGAGCGCCTGCTCGAATCGGTTTCGCAGACCAACAAGGCGCTGGAGAAAATCTCGACCACCGACGAATTGACCGGCGCGTCGAACTACCGCGCGTTCCGCGTCGCGCTCGAGGACGTCTGGCGTCAATACGAGGGCAACCGCGAGCCGGTGTCGTTGATCAAGCTCAATCTCGACTACTACTACGAATACAACTCGCACTACGGCCAGGAGGCCGGCGATCGTCGGCTCAGGGAAATTGCACGCCTGCTCATCGCCGAGCTATCGCAGCCCGAACAAATGGTCGCGCGCCTGCACGGCGCGGAGTTTGCGTTGCTGCTGCCGGGGATCAGCGGTGCCAACGCGCGCGCGTTCGCCGACCGCATCATGCAACAGTTGAAAAGCCGCAAGATCGAGCACGCGAAATCGAAATCGGGTCCCTACCTGACGCTGTCGATCGGCGTCGGCAGCCAGACCGTGGCGCCCGGCTCGTCGTCACGCGAACTGCTCGCGCGCGCCGACGCCGCGCTCAAGCTCGCCAAGGAAAAAGGCCGTAACCGGCTAGAGGTTCTGGCCGCCTAGCAGCCGTTCGAGCAGCGCCTTTTGCGCGTGCAGTCGGTTTTCCGCCTCCTGCCAGACCGCCGATTGCGCGCCGTCGAGCACCTCGGCGCTCACTTCCTCGCCGCGATGTGCCGGCAGGCAGTGCATGAACAACGCATCGGTATCGGCCTCGGCCATGATCTCGCGGTTAACCTGGTAAGCGGCGAAAACACGGGTACGTGCCTCGAGTTCGTCCTCCTGGCCCATGCTCGCCCAGACGTCGGTGACAACCAGGTCGGCGTCGCGTGCGGCTTCGGCGGCGCTGGCGCAAAGCGTGATCGCGTCACCGCCCTGGGCGACGATCGCCGGCTCGGGCGCATGGCCGTCGGGGCAGGCGACGTTGAGGTGAAAGCCGAAGCGAATCGCGGCATTGATATAGGAGTGGCACATATTGTTGCCGTCGCCGATCCAGGCGGCGGTCGCGCCGCCAATGTCGCCGCGCAGCTCGAAGTAGGTTTGCATGTCGGCGAGCAGCTGGCACGGGTGCAGCAGGTCGCTCAAGCCGTTGATCACCGGCACCGACGAGTGCCGGGCCAGGGTTTCGACGCGGTCGTGGCCGAAGGTTCGAATCAGGATGCCGTCGACCATGCTCGATATGACGCGTGCGCTGTCCTCGATCGGCTCGCCGCGGCCGAGGTGGCTGTCGCGGGGCGACAGGAACATCGCGTGCCCGCCGAGCTGATACATGCCGGCTTCGAAGGACACCCGCGTGCGGGTCGACGATTTTTCGAAAATCATCGCCAGCAGCTTGCCCGCGAGCGGACGGTGCTCGATCCCCTGGTTCAGTTTCCGTTTGACGTCGATCGCCTGCGTGATCAGATCGCGCAGCTCGTCGCCGCTGAAATCCAGCAGGCTGATGAAGTGTCTGGGTGTCATGATCGTTGATCCAGGAAAGCGTTGATACTGTCGACGAGTCGCTCGCCGAGTTCGGTGGTCTGCGCGGCGTCGAGAATCAGTGGCGGCAGAACGCGCACGACGCGCTCGGCGGTGACGTTGACCAGCAGGCCGCGCTCGAGCGCAAGCCGAACGACGTCGCCGCAGGCCTGCTTCAATTCGATACCGAGCAACAAACCGAGCTGGCGAATTTCGGCGACGCGCGCGTCACTGCCGAAGGCCTGGTCGAGTCGCGTCCGCAGCTGGTCGCCACGCGCGGCGGCATTGGCCGCGAGGTCGTCGTCGAGCATGGCGTCGAGCACGACCAGCGCCGCGCGGCAGGCGAGCGGGTTGCCGCCGAAGGTCGAACCGTGATTGCCCGGACGAATCAGCCCGGCGGCGGGGCCCGCCGTCAGGCAGGCGCCGATCGGCACGCCGTTGCCGAGCGCCTTTGCCAGGGTCATGACGTCGGGGCGAATATTCTCGTGCTCGAACGCGAACAGCCTGCCGCTGCGTCCCATGCCGCACTGGATTTCGTCGAGCATCAACAACCAGCCGCGCTGGTCGCAGATTCGCCGCAGCGCCGCGAGGTAGCCCGGGTCCGGGATGACGATGCCGGCCTCGCCCTGCACCGGCTCGACCAGGATCGCGGCGATGTTGCGATGGCTGCCGCCGATCGCCTCGACTGCGTCGATGTCGTTGAACGGCGCGCGCACGAAGCCGCCGACCAGCGGTTCGAAACCGGCCTGGACCTTGCGGCTTGCGGTCGCCGACAGCGTCGCCATCGTGCGACCGTGAAACGCGCCCTGCATGACGATGATCTGCGGCGAATCGATTCCGCGGGCGTGGCCGTGGAGGCGGGCGAGCTTGATTGCCGCCTCGTTGGCCTCGGCCCCGGAATTGCCGAAGAATACGCGCTCCATGCCGGACGCCGTGCACAGCCGGTCGGCCAGCTTTTGCTGCCACGGAATCGTGTACAGATTGGAGGTGTGCAGCAGGGTCGCTGCCTGCGCCTGGAGGGCCGCGGTCAGCGGCGGGAAATTATGCCCGAGACTGGTGACCGCGATACCGCACAGCGCGTCGAGATACGGCTGGCCATCGGTATCCCACAGGGTGCAGCCGTCACCGTGGCTGAAGCTGACCGGCAGCGACTGGTAAGCGGTGACGAGATGGTCCGACATCGGGATGGCGCTCGAAAAAAACGCTCAAACATACAACGATTTGGCGCGATTACAAGTTTTTTTTCGGCTTCATAAAAAAGCCACCCGCGGCGTCTCCGCGGGTGGCCAGGACGAAGCGGTGCGGCGTCAGAAGGGGAAGCCGCCGTGGGCGTAAGCGGTCATCGACAGCAGCATCGGAATCGACAGGGCGGTATTGGTGCGCGACGCCATCAACGCGACCGACTTGGCCTTGGCGATGACCTCGGCGTCGTGAGTCTGACCGTCGAGGCCGAGTATCTTCTTCTGGTTCGGCCAGATGAACACCCACACATTGAATAGCATGATCGTGCCGAGCCAGGCGCCGACGCCGATCACCGCGGCGCCTTCCTGGAACATGAAGGCCGCGTGCAGGATACCGTACTGCCACAGAATCCAGGCGCCCGACAGCCAGGTGACGACCGCGGCCCAGCGAAACCACAGCAGTGCGGTCGGCGCGACGTACTTGTTGATCGCCGCCGGACCCGGGCCGCCGCTTTCGGCTTCCGAGAGCGCCTTGGCGACACCCGGAACCTGGACGAAATTGAAGTAGTAGAGCAGGCCGATCCAGGCGACGCCGGCGAGCGCGTGCAGCCAGACGCTCCAGCCGAGGAGATTGAAGCCGGCGCCGTCGGCGAAGATGATCATCACGATCACGGCGATCACGATACCGGTGACGATCGTGCCGGTAATGGATTTTAACGGATTCATTAATGACTCCCGGTTATAAACGTTTAGAATACGGGCGAGGTCACGGGTTGCTGGCCCCTACCCGCTACTTGCGGCGGAGTATAAGGGCTTTCCCGGGGGGGCGCAATTGCATCCCCGGGCGGCGACATTCGCGGTAGCAAACACGGA
Organism: Gammaproteobacteria bacterium; assembly: GCA_052030825.1. GTDB lineage: Bacteria > Pseudomonadota > Gammaproteobacteria. Next base: position 9,046 of record JBPEYE010000458.1, read on the forward strand.
ATAGAGGCCTATGTGCGGCTTGTTCGGAGTCCTCGGATTCAACGATGCGGTGCCCGATCCGGGGCTCGCGGCGGGCATGTCGACGGCGGTCGCGCGGCGCGGCCCCGACGATAGCGGCGAGTTTCGGGACGGGCCGGTCCTGCTCGGCCACCGGCGGCTCGCAATCATCGATTTATCCCCGGCCGGGCACCAGCCGATGGCCGACGTCGGTGGTCGCTATCACATCGTCTTCAACGGCACGATCTACAATTATCCCGAATTGCGCGAGCAGCTCGTCGGCCGCGGCTACCGTTTCAATTCGCACAGCGATACCGAGGTCATCCTGAACGCCTATGCCTGCTGGGGCGAGGCAGCGGTCGCGAGACTGCACGGCATGTTCGCCTTCGCGATCTGGGACCGCGAAAAGCAGTCGCTGTTTCTCGCCCGCGACCGGATCGGTATCAAGCCGCTGTATTACGCCGTCGCCGACGACGGCTTCTATTTCGCGTCGAGCCTGCAGGCGTTGCTCGCGACCGGGCGCTTCGATACCGCGATCGACCCCGTCGGCCTGCATCATCAATTGAGCCTTCACGCCGTGATCCCGGCGCCGCGTACGCTGCTCGCGTCAATCCGCAAGTGCCGTCCGGCGCACACGCTCACGGTCTCGCCCGACGGCAAGATCGTCGAGAACCGCTACTGGGACCTGGTCGCCAAGCGGCCGACCGAGCGGCGCGATCCCGAGGAGTGGAACGCCCTGATTCACGACGCGCTGATGCAGGCGGTCAAAAAACGGCTGACCATCGCCGACGTGCCGGT
>JBPEYE010000459.1:0-10251 GCA_052030825.1 Gammaproteobacteria bacterium
TGCTGACGCCGCAGGGGGGATATTTCAGCGACTTGACCGCACTGCGCTTCGCCGAAGACGACTATCGACTCTACGTCGGCACCGGCGCGGTCAAGCGCGACCTCGCCTGGCTGCGCCGCCACGTCGAAACGGACCAGGTCGATATCGACGACGAGACCGAGCGATTCGCGGTGCTCGGCCTGATGGGGCCGCGCGCGGCCGAGGTCGTCGCCCGCCTCGGCGGCGACGAACTGCTCGAGCTGGGCTATTTCCGTCATTGCCGTACCAGGCTTGCCGGGGTCGACATCGACGCGGCGCGGCTGTCCTACGTCGGCGAGGCCGGCTGGGAGCTGACCTGCGCCGCCGGCGACGCGCTCACGCTGTGGCAAGCACTAGCCGGTGAGGGCGTGGCGCCGGCCGGGGTCTTCGCGATGACGTCGATGCGCATCGAGAAGCGCTTCCTCGCGTTCGGCCCCGATTTAGACGCCGACGTCGACCCGTTCGTCGCCGGGCTCGAATTCGCGCTCGACTGGGACGGCGACTTCATCGGCAAGGCGGTGCTGGCGGCGAAACGCGAGACGTCGCCGACACAACGCTTCGTCACGATCCGGCTCGCCGACAAAGCCGCAAACCCGCTCGGTAACGAACCGGTTTACGCGGACGGCGAAATCGTCGGCAAGACGACGTCGGCCGCGTTCGGCTACCGCGTCGGCGCGCCGCTGGCGCTGGCGCTGATCGACACCGTCGCGGCGCGCGACGGCGCCGCGGTTGACGTCGATCTGGCGCGCAGCGAGAATGCCGGAACGATTCTGCTAAATCCCGCCTTCGATCCCGACGGATCGCGCATGCGGACACGACCCGGGTAAATCATGAGCAACGTATTCCCCCGCAACTGCAAGGCCAAGATGCCGATGGCCGTCCAGGGCGACGGCGTCTACATCATCGACAGCAAGGGCAAACACTACCTCGACGCCTCCGGCGGCGCCGCGGTGTCCTGCCTCGGCCACGGCGACGTGCGCATCGTCGAGGCGATCAAGACCCAGCTCGACCGGCTCGAGTTCGCGCACACCGGTTTTTTCACCAGTATCCCGGCCGAGCTGCTCGCCGAACTGCTGATCGAGCAGGCGCCGGGTCGGCTCGACCGCGTCTATCTCGTCTCCGGCGGTTCCGAGGCGGTCGAGGCCGCGATCAAGCTCGCGCGCCAGTACTTCATCGAGATCGGACAGCCGTCGCGCCATCGCGTGATCGCGCGCCTGCAGTCCTACCACGGTAACACCCTCGGCGCGCTCGCCGCCGGCGGCAACCTGTGGCGGCGCGAGCCGTTTTCGCCGCTGATGATCGAAACCTCGCACATCTCGCCGTGCTACGCCTACCGCGGTATCGAGCGGGGCGAATCCGATTTCGAGTACGGCCTGCGCGTGGCCAACGAACTCGAGACCGAGATCCAGCGCCTCGGCGCCGAGAACGTGATGGCCTTCATCGCCGAACCGGTGGTCGGCGCGACCATGGGCGCAGTGCCCGCGGTCGAGGGCTATTTCAAGCGCATCCGCGAAATCTGTGACGAGCACGGCGTGCTGCTGATCCTCGACGAGGTCATGTGCGGCATGGGCCGCACCGGCAGCCTCTACGCCTGCGACCAGGAGGGCATCGCGCCCGACATCATGACGATCGCCAAGGGCCTCGGCGCCGGCTACCAGCCGATCGGTGCGACGCTGTGCACCGACACGATCTACCAGGCGATCGAGCAGGGCTCGGGCTTCTTCCAGCACGGCCATACCTACATCGGCCACCCGGTCGCCTGCGCCGCGGCGCACGCGGTGATCAAGGAAATGCTCGACCGGCGCCTGCTCGACCGCGTGCTGACCCAGGGCGTGCGCCTGCACAAGGCGCTCGTCGACAAGTTCGGCGAGCACCCCAACGTTGGCGACATCCGCGGCCGCGGCCTGTTCTGGGGGATGGAATTCGTGCGCGAGCGCAAGAGCAAGGCGCCGTTTCCGCCCAAGCTCGGCTTCAACAAGCTGTTCAAAAAGAACGCGATGAGCGCCGGCCTGATCTGTTATCCGATGGGCGGCACCATCGACGGCAAACAGGGCGACCACGTACTGCTGGCGCCGCCGTTCACGATCGACGTCGGCCACGTCGACGAGATCGTCGGCAAGCTCGACAAGGCGCTGAAGGCGACGCTGAGGAGCCTGTGACCCGCGCGGCGATGATCATGGTTGCGCCGACCGGCGCGCGCAAGACGCGCAGCGATCACGCCGCGCTGCCGCTGTCGGTCGCCGAATCCATCGCCGAAGCGAAGGCCTGCCATGCCGCCGGCGCCTGCGCGCTGCACGCCCACGTGCGCGACGCCGCCGGCGAACACGTGCTCGATGCCGGACTGTACCGCGAGCTGATCGCCGAAATGCGCGCGCAGGTACCGGAAATGCTGGTGCAGATCACGTCGGAGGCGGTCGGCCGCTACACGCCCGCCGAGCAGGCCGACTGCATTCGTGCCGTCGTTCCGGAAATGGCGAGCCTGAGCCTGCGCGAAATCACCGCCGACTTCGGCGACACCGGGCTCGCGACCGAATTTTTCGCATGGTGCGACGAGGCGCGCGTGCACGTGCAGCACATACTCTACTCACCGAGCGATTTCGAACATTTTCTCGACTATCGGCAGCGCGGCATCGTGCCGCTCGAGCATCGCTGCCTGCTGTTCGTGCTCGGCCGCTACAACGTCGGCTTCCAGTCCTCCCCGGAAGAGCTCGACGCGTTCATCAACTACAACCTGCGCGGCTTCGACTGGTTTTGCTGCGCCTTCGGCGCGCGCGAGCAGGATTGCATGCTGCACGCGATCACCTCCGGCGGGCACGCCCGCGTCGGTTTCGAGAACAATATCTACCTGCCCAACGGCGAGCTTGCCGACAGCACCGCCGAACTCGTCGCGAGCCTCGTCGCGGCGCTCGAATCGCGCGGCTATTCGCCGATGAACGGCGAATCGGCGCGCGCGCGGCTCGGCATCCGCAGCGCGTAGCCGAGCAGCGCGGTCGCGCCCACGCAAAACGCGGCAAACATCGTCGCGATCGCGAAAAACGAAAATCCGAAATCGAAAAGCGTGCCCATGATCGCGGGGCCGAGCGCCGAGGCGAATACCATGACCGCGTTGGTCAGCGACTTGATCGCACCGAGGTGGCGCGCGCCGTAGAGCTCGGCGAACAGCGCCGACAGGCCGGGGAAATAGATCCCGAAGCTGACGCCCATCAGCAGCAGGTACGGCCACACGATGAACCGATGATCGGCGAGGTTGATCACGAGCAGCGCGAGCGCGAACGGCAGCAGGAACAGCGGCACGACGCGGCGCGCGGTGAAGCGGTCGATCAACAGCCCCGAGAAAATCGTCGTCGCCACCGATACCGTCGAGTACAACCAGTAGTTGCCGGTCAGCCACAGCGCGCTCCAGCCTTTCGCGGCGGCGATCTCGGCGGGAAAGAAAAAGATCGCGGTGCCGATCATCGACGGCGCGATCATTGCCGGCAACAGCAGGTAAAAGCGCGGTTCACCGAGCATCTGGCGGCGCGTGTAGTCACCGACGGCGGCCTCCCCGCTGCGCTGCTCGAGGGCGGCAGCGTGCGCCGCGTGGCGCGCACGATGCCCGCGCAGCAACCACAGCGCGAGCGCGGTCGACGCGAGCACCGCGACCGCGACGATGCGAAACGTCTCGCGCCAGCCCAGCGTCGCCGCGAGATAGATGCCGAGCACCGGCAGGCTGGCTTCCCCGGCGGCGAAGCCGATCGCGGCAAGTGCGATCGCCTTGCCGCGATCCGCGTCGTGATAGCGCGCCATCGACGTGATGCCGGTGTGCGAGGTCAGGCCCTGACCGAACTGGCGCAACAGAAAGACCGCAACGACCAGCAGCGGCAGCGTTGCCGCGAAACTCATGACGACGCAGGCCACGGCGAGCCCGAGCAGCGACGCGGCGGTGAACAGGCGCAGGTCGTAGCGATCGATCAGCGCACCACTCCAGTTGATCACCAGCGCCGAGGCCAGCGTGCCGAGCATGTAGATTCGCCCCCAGCCGCCGGGCTCGAGACCGAAATCGGCCTGGATGCCGCTGCCGAAGACGCCGACGAAATAGGTCTGGCCGGCGCTCGACAGAAACGCGAGCAGGAAGCCGAAGCCGAGAAAACGCGGGTTGGCGCGAGCAAAACGCCAGTAATCGATCAGCACGGCAGCCGGTCGCGGTCGCCAAGGATGCGGCGACCTTAGCAGGAATCAGGGTGAAACCCCAGATCTCTCGTGGCGAGGCTCGAATGTTTACCGCGGCGACGTTGAAAAACAGACATTTATCACAATATGTTGCACTGCAACATAAACTTGCCTATGATTCCGCCATGGAAAAAATATCCGTTCCTTTTCGCGTCTGCGCGAGGCTGCCCGGCAGCGACCTGCTGTACTTCCGGGGCATCCGCCCGTCCGATCGCAAGACGCTGCACGAACAGTTCCTGCAGCTGTCGACCCGCAGCGTGCGCGACCGCTTTCTGACCGTCAAGCGTGACCTGACGCCGGCGGAATTGAGCTATTTCACCGAGGTCGATTTCATCGACCACGTTGCCATCGTTGCCGAACTCGCGACCCGCGAAGGTCTGCGCCCGGCCGCGGTCGGGCGTTTCGTCCGTTCGCAGGAAGATCCCGAGTGCTGCGAATTCGCGATTACCGTGGTCGACGAACTGCAGGGCCGCGGCATCGGCAAGGCGATGCTCAAGCAGCTGATCCAGTGCGCCCGCGCGCTCGGCATCCGCCGCTTCGAGGCCGAGGTCTTCAGCGATAACCGGCGCGTTACCCGCCTGCTGCGCGGCACCGGCCTGCCGTTGGAGACGATCACCGAGGGCGGCGTCAGCCACGTCTCGATGGCGCTCTGACTGGCCGCGTTGCGTTGCCGCGACAAGCCGCGACGCGAACTTCAACGCACGTAGCCGATGACCGACACGAAATGGAAGGTGCTGCCGGTGAGCACGAAGAAATGCCAGATGCCGTGGGCATGGCGCAGTCGCTTCATCTTGTCCAGCACGTAGAACACGACCCCCAGCGTATAGGCGATACCGCCGGCAGTGAGCCACCAGAACCCTGCCGCCGGTAGTGCCGCCCTGAGACTGCCGAGATCGAACGAGCAGGCCCAGCCCATACCGAGATAGATCAGCATCTGGCCGACTTTGACCGCACGCCCGCGCAGCCAGACCTCGCTGAGGATACCCGCCAGCGCGAGCGCCCAGACGATGACCAGGATGCGCCAGCCGCCGGCGTCACGCAGGCTGACGAGGGTATACGGGGTGTAGGTGCCGGCGATCAGCAGGTAGATCGAGACGTGGTCGAAGACCTTGAATATTTTCTTCAGCTGCGGTGGATGAAAACTGTGGTACAGCGTCGACATCGTATACAGCAGCACCAGGGTCACGCCGAAGGTCGCGAAACTGGCGATAATCCAGCCATCACGCGTCTGAATCGCGACCGTCAACAGCGCGCCGAGGCCGACCAGTGCAAACACTGCGCCGACCAGGTGGCTGATACTGTTGAGTCGTTCGCCGTAGTACATTCGAGATTACGGATCGTGATAAGGCCGTCCCATTTGCCTTTGCTTCGATTGCGCGAGCGCGCGGGCCGAGCCGGAATCATACTGCGCCGGCGTCGATTTACCTAACCCCGCATCGATCGCGTCGAACCGCAGCGGGAAATACGCCTTGCCTGCCGTTGATTTCCTGTTACCGTATCCGACGGGGAGCGACGAATCACGATGACCGGATCAAGCGACTGGCTTTGCGAGCGGCTCGACGGGCACGCAACGCCGCTCGTCATCGACGGTGGCATGGGTACCCAACTCGAGCGCCTCGGTGCGCCGATGGACGCACGCGTCTGGAGTGCGCGCGCGCTGCTCACTCATCCGGATGTCGTCCGGGCGGCGCACGCGGCGTTCATCGACGCCGGCGCCGAGGTCATCATTACCAACACCTTTGCCGCCGGGCGCCACATGCTCGAACCCGCCGGGCTCGGCAATCGCGTCGCCGAAATCAACCAGCGCGCGGTCGCGTTGGCGCGCGAGGCACGCGACGCGTCGGGCGCGCGACCGATCGCGATTGCCGGGTCGATCTGCGAATGGACCTCGGCCGACGATGCCGAATGGCACAATGCCGCCGCGATTCGCGAATCGGTGGGCGAGCAGGCGGCCCTGCTCGCCGACGCCGGTGTCGATCTGATCGCGCTCGAAATGTGCCAGCACCCGGCGTTTTCGACCGCCGCGGCCGCGGCCGCGCTCGAGGCCGGTCTGCCGCTGTGGCTCGGCGTGAGCGCGCGTCGCTTCGAGGGCCAGGCGAGCCTCTCGGTTTTCGACCATCCCGGGCGGGCCTTCGAGCCGCTGGTCGAGGCGCTCGCGACGCTCCCGGCGATGATCATGAACGTCATGCATACGCCGGTACCCGATGTCGGGCCCGCGCTCGAAATCGTCCGCCGTCACTGGTCAGGGCCGCTCGGCGTCTATCCCGAATCGGGCTATTTCGCGATGCCGAACTGGCAATTCGTCGACATCATCGAGCCCGCCGATCTCGCCACCGCGGCGCGCGGGTGGGTCGACGGCGGCGTGCGCCTCGTTGGCGGATGCTGCGGCCTCGGCCCCGAGCACATCGCGGCGCTGCGCGAGGCACTGCACTGAATCCGAATCGCGTCATTGCGAGCAAAGCGCAGCCGTCTCCCGATTTCCGGCTCGGCCCGGGGGGTTGCTTCGCCGCGCCAACCTGCGGTTGACGCCCCTCGCAATGACCTGCCAGATTTCGGGATCGGTCCTACTCGAAAGCGATCGCGGCGTCCTGCAGGAAGCGCAGCAGGTAATCGGCGAAGCTGCGGCGGATGATGACTTCGAACCCGGTCCCGTCGGCAAGCGGCGATACCGTCATGCCGGCCCTGGCGAGGCGCGTCTGCGCGCACTGCCCGGGTTTGAATTCGCGCGGATGCAGGTCGAGCGGGCAATCGGTCGCGAGCAGCGCGCCGGCGTTGTCGCCGCTGACGTGGATCGTCGTCAGCCCGCTCGAATTGTCGACCACCGAGGTGAATACGCCGGCAAGCGCAGACTCGAGCCTGTCCCGGACCGCCCCCTGCTGACCGGCCGGCGTGACGATCAACCATTCGTCCGGCCCGAGCCAGTAGATCCGGTTATCACCGGCGTCGATCACGGTGTTGGCTTCGGTCGGCGGCTCGACGCCCAGCGCCTTCAGCACGCCGGCGAGAAAACCGGTATGATCGGGCCGGCCGCGTAAATTGAGGTAACCGAGAAACGGCTTTTCCTCGATTCGCGGCGCCGCGCCCACCGGTTCACCGAACTCGATTTGCACGAGCGGGCTTTGCTGCTGGAACAGGTCAGCCATCGGCCTTGTCCCCCGCCTCGTCGTAGAACACCGGGGCGCAAATCTCCGCCTTGATTACGCCGCCGTCGGCAAGCGGCGCATAAACCGTCTCCCCGAGGCGCGCACGCCCGCCCTTGACGAGCGCGAGCGCGATCGAATGCCCGCAGCAGGCGCTGTAGTAGCTCGAGCTGACGTGGCCGATCATCGGCACCGGCTTCGGCGCCTGCGGGTCGACGACCAGCTGCGCCCCCTCGGGAATCACGGTTTTCGGCTCGTCGGTCACGAGGCCGACGAGTTGCTTGCGATCCGCGCGCGCGGTATCGGGCCTCGAGAGCGAGCGCTTGCCGATAAAATCGGGCTTGGTTTTCGACAGCGCCCAGCTCATGCCCAGATCGTCGACCGTCACCGACCCGTCGGTATCCTGGCCGACGATGACGTAGCCTTTTTCGGCGCGCAGCACGTGCATGGTTTCGGTGCCGTAGGGCGTGATCTCGAACGGCTCCCCGGCCTGCATCAGTTGCTCCCACATGAAGCGGCCGGAATTGGCCGGCACGTTGACTTCGTAGGCGAGTTCGCCGGAGAAGCTGATGCGGTTGACGCGACATTCGACGTCGCCGATGGTGCCGGCTCGCGTCGCCATGAACGGGAACGCGTCGGCGCCGAAATCGATGCCGTCGACGACCGTGGCGACCACCTCGCGACTTTTCGGCCCGACCACCGCCGCGGTTGCCCAGTGATCGGTCACCGAGGTCAGAAAGACTTCCATTTCCGGCCACTCGGTCTGCAGCCAGCGCTCCATCCAGGCGAGTACGCGCGCGGCACCGCCGGTGGTCGTATGCATGAAGAAGCGATCGTCGCCGAGGCGCAGAGTGACGCCGTCGTCCATGACCATGCCGTCCTCGCCGAGCATGAATCCGTAACGGCCCTTGCCGACCGCGAGGTTCTGCCAGTTGTTGGTGTAGATCATCTCGAGGAATCTTACCGAATCCTTGCCGCGGATTTCGATCTTGCCGAGCGTCGAGGCATCGAGGATACCGACCCGCTCGCGCACCGCGAGGCACTCGCGGTCGACCGCCTGCTGCATCGTCTCGCCGGGCTTCGGGTAATACCAGGGCCGCTTCCACTGACCGACGTCCTCGAACAGCGCGCCGTGCTCCTCGTGCCAGGCGTGGATCGCGGTCTTGCGCACCGGGTCGAACAGCGTCGCGCCGAGATTTTGCCCGGCAAAGGCGCCGAAGGTCACCGGCGTGTAGTTCGGGCGAAACGTCGTCGTGCCGGTCGACGCGATACTCTGGTCGAGGGTTTGCGCGAGGATCGCCATGCCGTTGATGTTGCCGAGCTTGCCCTGGTCGGTACCGAAACCCATCGCGGTGTAGCGCTTGACGTGCTCGACCGAGTGGAAACCCTCGCGCGTCGCCAGCGCGATATCGGCCGCCCCGACGTCGTTTTGCATGTCGATGAACGCTTTCGGTCCACGCCCCGGACCGTGCGGCGACGGCACCTGCCACAGCGGCAGAATCGGTTCGGCGACGACCGGGTCGGCCTCGGGGATTTGGGTGACCGCGTCGAAGCCACAGGCACGCGCGGCGTCGACACCGGCGTCGAATCCTTCGTGCAACACGCCCTGCAGATCGAGGCTGCCGCTGGCGGCGCCGACCGAAACCTGCGCCTGGGTCGGTTCGCCGGGGCGAAACATCGCCGCGTCGTCGTCCCAGACCGGGCGACCGCCGGACTGCGCGTGCAGATGTACGACCGGGCTCCAGCCGCCGGATACCGCGAGCAGATCGCAGGGGATTTTCTGCGCGCCGCCGCGCACCGCAACGCCATCGTCGGCAAGCGCCATGACGTCGACCGATCGCAGGCGCTTGCCGCCGTGGGTGTCGACGACCGCGCTGCCGTTGATCACGCGGATCCCGGCGTTGCGCGCGGTCTCGGCGAGCTCACAGCTCGAATTGGCGCGCGCGTCGATGACCGCCTCGATCGCGACGCCGCCGGCTTTGAGGTCGAGCGCGGTCTGGTAAGCGCTATCGTTGTTGGTGAACACCACCGCGTGCTGCCCGGCGCGCACCGCGTAACGATTGGCGTAGATCGACACCGCCGACGCGAGCATGATGCCCGGGCGGTCGTTGTTGGCAAACACCAGCGGTCGCTCGACCGCACCGGTCGCGAGCACGACCCGACGGGCGCGTACCTGCCACAGTCTTTCACGCCCGCCGCGCCGTTCGGCGAGCGGTAAATGATCGGTCAGCCGTTCGGCGATGGTCAGAAAGTTGTAGTCGTGATAACCGAACACGGTGGCGCGCGGCAGCAGCGTGACCTCGGGCATCGCCGCGAGCTCGGCGACCGCCTGCTCGATCCAGGCGACCGCGTCGATGCCGTCGATGCGCGCGCGGCTCGCGAGCGTCAGCCCGCCGAACTCGTGCTGCTCGTCGGCCAGAATCACGCGCGCGCCGGCGCGCCCGGCGGCGAGCGCGGCGGCCAGCCCGGCGACGCCGCCACCGGCGATGAGCAGGTCGCAGTGCGCGTGGATATGGTCGTAGCGGTCCGGATCGATCTCGCGCGGCGGCTCGCCGAGACCCGAGGCCCTGCGAATCACGCGCTCGTATTGCATCCACATCGAACGTGGCCACATGAAGGTCTTGTAGTAAAAACCGGCCGGCATCAGGCGCGCGAAATAGCGGTTGATCGACATCAGGTCGAAGTCGAGGCTCGGCCAGCAATTGACGGGTTTGGCGACGAGTCCTTCGTAGAGCTCGACCTGGGTGCCGCGCGCGTTCGGAATCGTACGCGCGCCCTTCTCGACCTGGAAAATCGCGTTTGGTTCCTCGGCGCCGGCGCCGATAATGCCGCGCGGTCGGTGGTACTTCCAGCTACGGCCGACGAAATGCACACCGTTGGCCAG
>JBPEYE010000046.1:0-5841 GCA_052030825.1 Gammaproteobacteria bacterium
TCAGGTGTCTTCCCACTTGCTGTGACCGCAATGGGACTTGTCGCTGCTGTATCCCTGGTCGGAAGACGTCGCCGAAGCGGTGCCGACCGCGAACATCAATGCCAGCGCCAGGCTGGCGATAAAGGCTTTCATTGTTCCTCCTGATCAATGTGTTTGGCCAAGTATCAGCATAGCGCAGTCCGGGGCCGACCACAATCGGATCGAATCTACCGAATCAGAGATAATCGAGCTCGAACGGGTACTCGGCCAGCACCACCGGGCCATCGGCGCTAAGCCAGACCGGCTGCTCGAGCTTGACTCCCTCGCGGCCGCCGATGCGGCCGACATAGCATTCGATGCAGACCACCATGTCCTGCTCGAAGACGCCATCGTAGGCGCCCCACTCGGCATCCTCGCGATACCAGATGAACGGGTACTCGACACCGAGCCCGCAGCCGTGCGCGACGTCGGCGTAGCGGTTCGGCAGGCAATCCTCCGGCAGCCGGTAGGCACGATCCGAGTAATCGAGAAATCCGGCACCCACCTCGAGCAATTCCAGGTTGTGTTGCAACTGCGCATAGGCGAGCGCGTACAGGCGGCGCTGTTCGTCGTCGGGACTGGCGTCGCCGACGACCCAGCTGCGCGAAATGTCGTTGTAGAAACCGCCCGGACCGATCAGGTCGGTATCGAAAGCGAGCAGGTCGCCGGATTCGATGACGCGGTCCGAGGTTTCCTGGAACCACGGGTTGGTGCGCGGACCGCTGGTCAGCAGGCGCGTCTCCGGGTATTCGCCGCCGCGTTCGATGCTGCCGGCGATCAGCAGCGCGAGCGCATCGGACTCGCGCATGCCCGGCTCGAGTCGATCGCGCATCGCCGCAACCGCTTGCTCACAGGTCGCGAGCGAGGCGCGCAGGGCCTCGACCTCGACGCGCGACTTGAGCGCGCGGGCGCGTTCCATGATCGTCTGCCCCGGGGCAAGTGCCAGCCCTTCGCGCCGGCTCGCGTCGGCCAGCACGAGATCGGCACGATCGATCCCGAGCCGTCGCCCGCCGAAACCGCGTTCGCGCAGCAGTTCGAGCATCGATGCGGCCCAGCGCCGCCCCATCTCGTGCTGACGCTCGCCGACCGCCATGAAATCGGTAGTCAACGACGGCCGGACGTCGTCGACGCGGCCGGCGGCGAGGTGAAAACAGCTCGGCAGCTCGAACAGCACCGGCGCGCCGCTCGCGAATACGACCGCGTAACGGCAGACGTTGTGCATCGTCCAGACCTGCATGTTGCGTGTGCCGGTCGCGTAGCGGATGTTGACCGGGTCGAACAACACGATCGCCGCGCAGTCGGCCTCGGCGAGGCGGCGCCGGATTTGCGCCAGCCGCCAGTCCTGGATATCGCGCTCGGCGGCGGCCGCCAATGCGGATTCCGGAACGGAGACGTTCATTCGGTAACCAGCGATCGAACCATGAACGCATGATACTCATCGGCGCGACCAATGCGAGGCCTGTCCCGGGTGACGAACGCGCGCGGGATGGGTATGCTAGGCGCCACGCCGACAATAACACCGGGGGAGGAGTCAGCATGAACATGGAGCGGGTCGTTTTCGGCTTCGTCATCATACTGGCGCTGAGTTTCACCTACGCTTTCGTCATGGGCGACGTCGCCGACGCCAATCACCACAACGTCTGGATGCTGACGATTGCGATCCTGATCAACCTGATCGCGACCGGGCTCAAGCTCGGTGACCGGTCCCAGGTCGGCGCGCTGCTGCTCGCGAGTTCGCTGGTCGTCGACGTGCTGCTGATCGCCGCGCGCGTGCTGTGGGTGGTCTACGAGAGCGAGACCGCGTCGGGACCGAGTCCCGAATCGATGGCCAACATCGTCTCGCTGGCCGGCGGCGCGCTGGTCGCGAGCATCGTCACCGTCGTGATCCTGGTCGGCGACACGCTGTTGTCGCGGCGCTAGCCGCCCGACCGATTCATGGCCGTCACTTCCGAACTCGACCGCGTCTCGATGGTCGTGCTGCGCTACATGCGCGGCCCGATCTTCGCGCTGATCATCGTTTACGCGATCGGCATCATCGGCATGGCGTTGATTCCCGGCCAGGACGGCGAATACATGAGCCTGTTCCACGCGTTCTATTTCTTCACCTACACCGCGACCACCACCGGCTTCGGCGAAATCCCGACCGAATACAGCGACGAGCAGCGCCTGTGGGCGATCCTGTGTATCTACATGGGCGTCGTTGCGTGGCTCTACGCGATCGGCTCGATCTTCCGCCTGGTGCAGAATCCGCATTTCCTGCTTGCGCTCAACGAGCATCGCTTCGCCCGCGCGGTGCGGCGCATCCGCCACCCGTTTTTCGTGATTTGCGGTTTCGGCGACACCGGCAGCCTGCTCGCGCGCGGCCTGTCCGACAACTGGCTGCGCGGCGTTATCATCGACATCAATCCCGAACGCATCAAGGCGCTGCGGCTGCGCGATTACAACGTGACGATGCCGGGCATGTGCGCCGACCCGACCGTGCCCAAGCACCTGATCGACGCCGGCATCCGCCTGCCGAATTGCAGCGCGCTCGTCATCCTGACCGTCGACGAGGAAATCAACCAGCGCATCGCGGTGTTAACCCGGTTGCTGAACCCGAAATTGCGGATTCTGTGTCGCTCGAGTTCGCAGCAGCACATCGAGCATCTGCACTCGCTCGGTAACGTCACGATCATCAACCCGTTCGAAATCTTCGCGCAGTTGCTGAGCATGGCGATCACCGCGCCGCGACTGCATAACCTGAACTCGTGCCTCGTGCGCAGCCCGGACGCGCGCCTCGGCGAACCGATCCAGATGCCGACCGGTGACTGGATCATCTGCGGTTTTGGTCGCATGGGACAGTGGGTTTATCGTCACTTCGTGCAAAACGGCATCAATCCGGTGATCATCGATCCGCGCGCCGACGAAGTCGAAGGCGCCGCGCGCGTGATTACGAGCCCGGCGAACGCCGAAACGCTCAAAGAAGCCGGCGTCGACCACGCTGCCGGCGTCGTCGCCGCGACCGACAGCGACCACGACAATCTCGCGGTGCTGATGGCGGCCAAGGCGATGAAACCCGACGCCTTCACCATCGCGCGGCAAAACAGTCACGATCACCAGATCGCCTTTGACGCGGCCAACGCCAACCTCGTGCTGCAGTCGAGCCTGACGACCGCGCGGCGCGTGCTCAAGCACCTGATTTCGCCGCAGGTGCAGGTCTTCATCGAGTTCCTGCGCGCCCAGGGCGAGGATATCTGCGGCAACACGGTCGCGCGCCTCAAGGCGACGGTCGGCGACCAGCCGCCGCACCTGTGGCAAGTCCAGGTCATCCCCGAAAAGGCAAGCGCGGTGGTCGAGTACCTGCGCCGGCAGCAGTCGCTGACGCTCGGCGAGATGCGCCGCAATCCGCACGATCGCGACGGCTTCATCGACGGCATTCCGCTGTCGATCGCGCGCGCCGGCGAACAGATCATGTTACCGCCCGACGACCACCCGGTGCAGGAAGGCGATGAAATTCTGTTCTGCGGGACCGAGTACGGCGAAACCATGCTCTCAGCGTCGATGAACAACGAATACACGCTGGACTACCTCGTGTCCGGCGTCGACCGCCCGCGCGGCTACTTCTTCCAGTGGCTCGAGGGGCGCTTCGGCCGCGCCGCCGGCACCGCCTGACCGCTCGCCGCGATGAGCCTGACCGCCGAGCTCGTCTCGATGATTCGCCGCAAGCCGGTTGCGCGCGCCGATCTCGAGGCGGCCGCACTGTTCACGCTCGATGCGCTGGCCTGCGCTTATGCCGGCAGCGTGACCCCGGTCGGCGCGGTGTTGCGCCGCTGGGCCGGCGGCGACGAACTCGACCGCAAGCGCGGCGCATTTTTAATGGGCGCCCTGACCCACATCACCGAAACCGACGACCTGCACCGCGCATCGGTCACCCATCCCGGCTGCGTCGTCGTGCCGGCTGCGCTCGCGCTCGGCGCCCGGCTGGAGGCCGAACCGCGGCAGATTCTGACGGCGATCCTGCACGGTTTCGAGGCCATGTGCCGGGTTGGCAGCGCGGTCGGACCGGCGCATTATCGCGTCTGGCACAACACCGCGACCTGCGGACCCTTCGGTTCGGCGATGGCGGCGGCGACGCTGCTCGAACTCGACGACGCCGCGACCATCGACGCCCTCGGTAATGCCGGCACCCAGGCGAGCGGCTTGTGGCAATTTCTCGAAACCGGCGCGATGAGCAAGCATCTGCATGCCGGGCGCGCCTGCGAGGCAGGCCTGCTCGCGGCCGAGCTCGCGCAGGCCGGGTTCACCGGGCCACCGGAAATTCTCGAGGGCGACAAGGGTTTTTTCGTCGCGCTGTGTCCCGACCCGGAGCCGGCGCGCGTGCTCGCCGATGTCGACGCGCCCTGGCAGCTGCGGCAAACCTCGATCAAGCCGTGGCCGTCGTGCCGACACACGCACCCGCTGGTCGATTGCGCGCTCGAACTGCATGACCTGCTCGCCGGCAGCGCGATCGAATCGGTCCGCGTCGCAACCTACCGGGCGGCGCTCGATGTCTGCGACCGGCCCGTGCCGCAAAGCGAATACGAAGCCAAGTTTTCACTGCAGCACTGCGCCGCGGTTGCGCTCGCCGACGGCGCGGTCGGCCTCGACTCGTTCGACGGCCCGGCGCGCGAGCGGCTTGCCGACCTGCGCACCCGGGTCGCCGTCGTCGCCGACGAGCCTTATGCCGGTCGCTACCCGGTATCCTGGGGGGCCGAGGTCAGCGTCCGCACGCTCGACGGCGCCGCGTTCAAAGTTTCGCGCCGCGACTGTCGCGGCGACCCGGAACTCCCGCTCGACGCGGCCGAGATGCGCGCCAAGGCCACTGGGCTGCTCGAATACGGCGGACTCGACGGCAAGGCGACCGGCCGCCTGTGCGATGCGGTGCTCGACTTGCCGGACGCGGACCGGACACCAGGTCTGTTTGCCGACTTCCTCGCGCACGCCCGCCGCTGAATCAATTTCTGTTTTGACCCAAAATGAATGGGCAGGTCGTTGGCCTGTATTGAATCCGGCTCAAAAAAATACTCGTCGCAGCGGGAAAGGTTCCTCTAAATTCGCGCGATCTTGCGGTTGCCGGTACGCGCAGACCTTCATTCTGCGAGACCAATGCCGGGCCGGAACTCGACGGTGATACGATTCCGGCCGGCCCCGACCCGATGACGTCCGTGCGCGAGCGTTATTGAATTTGTTGCTGGTGCTGCATCATTTGCTCCATCATCATTTGCATCATGTTCATGCGCATATCCATCTGATTCATCCGTTCGCGCATGTCCGCCGGCGGTTGCCCATCGCGTACGGCACCGCCCGCGTCCGGGTTCATCAGGTGCATTTGCTCGTGCATCGACTGCATGTGCTGCTGCATCATCGACTGGCGTTTGGCGAGATCGGGCTCCTTCATGATCTGCTGCATCAGCTCGTGGTTCTTCTGCATCTGTTCGTGCATCTTCGTCATCTGCTGCTGCATCATCGCGCCGCCCATCATCGGACCGGTGCCGGAACCCGTCATGCCGTGCGCCAACGCGCCGGCGCCAAAGGTAAGCAGCGGTAGAGCCGAAGCCAGCGCCAGCGTTTTCAGCGTTTTGTTCATCGAAGTCTCCTGGTGTCTGAAAATTTATCGGTTACAACTTTGCTAGGTACCCGGGCGTATTTCCCGAGCTATCGAACGGTCGTCAATTAGGACCGAACGGCACGAAAAGGTTCATGTATGCCGCTTGCAGGACTTGACCTGGATCAATTGACGCGAAGAAATCGCGCGTGCATCGCCGTTGTGGTCGGGTCGAACGGCGAGTGATTCGTCACGGGTCG
>JBPEYE010000460.1:0-4672 GCA_052030825.1 Gammaproteobacteria bacterium
TGCCGCGCCGACAGCTTCACCCGCGCGGCCGAGGATTGCGGCATTTCACAGCCGGCGCTGACCGCCGCGATCAAGAAACTCGAAGCCGAACTCGGCGATCCGCTGTTCCGGCGCGAGGGACGCAAGGTGTTCCTGAGTCCGCTCGGCGAATTGATGCGGCCCAAACTCGAAAAGGTCATGCGCGACATGCAGTCGGTCGAGCTCGCGGTGCAGGATTACCGGCTGCTCGAACGGGTGCCGCTCAAGCTCGGCATCATGACGACGATCGGGCCGTCGCGGGTCGCGCACGCGATCGCGGGGTTTCAGCAAGCCAATCGCGGCGTCGATCTCGAGGTTCGACCCGGCAGTCTCGACGAATTGACGCAGGCGCTGCACGCCGACGAGATCAACCTCGCGATCCTGTCGTCACCGCAGGGTTTCGACGAAAGTTATCGCGCGATGCCGATCTACCAGGATCGCTACCTCGTGATTTTTCCGAACGGGCATCGTTTCGAGCAGCAGACGTCGGTGCGGCTGGCCGATGTCGCCGGTGAAAATTACATCGACCGCTTGCATTGCGAGTATCGCGAAATCGTCATGGCGACCTGCGCCGACCAGTCGATCGAGCTCTACGCGCGCTTTCGCGCCGAACGCGACGACTGGATCCAGGCGATGGTTGCCGCCGGCGTCGGATTCGCCTTCATGCCGGAAGGCGCACTGACCCATGCCGGCGTCAGCAGCCGTCCGCTGATCGAGCCCGAGGTCGTGCGCGACGTGCATCTCGTGCACATGCCCGGGCGCAAGCACAGCCCGGTCGAGGCCGCCTTTATTCGCGAACTGACCGGATTCGCGCGCGCGCAGAAGGTCGCCTGACGCGGCGTCGTCGGCGACCGCCCGGCGGCGCAAGACAGGCGTCGGCGGGGCTTGTTATATTGGCGTTTTAGGCAACCGCCGGGAGTCGCTCATGTCGGACAATCACACCTACAAGAAGATCGAGGTCGTCGGCTCGTCGCCGAAAAGCACCGACGACGCCATCCGCAGCGCGCTCGCCGAGTGCGCGAGGACGCTGCATCACCTCGACTGGTTCGAGGTCACCGAAACGCGCGGCCATATCGTCAACGGCGAAGTCGCGCATTTCCAGGTGACGCTCAAGGTCGGGATGCGCATCCAGCCGGGCGATTGACGCGCCGGCAACGGCGGTAATCCCGGCCGCGCAGGCCGATCAACCGTCGGCGACGGTTTCGTCGCGAATGGTTTCGACGCAGGTCCAGCCCCAGGATTCGAGCTTCTCGATGAACGCGGCGGCCTGCGTAATGCAGTAGTTCTCTTCGTGTTGCGCGTTCCAGAGGACCTGGTCTTCGGCGCCCTCGGTCAGCTTGCGGTAGACCACCTGGCAGGGTACCGGTTCGGGCGACATGCGCTCGACGTGGACTTCGCGCACGTTGTCCGCCTGGCGGCAGCTCCAGGCGTCCGCCTGGGCTCCAAGCGGCAGTGCCAGCGCGATGACGAAAACGGCAATGCTGTTGCGGTAGGGTTTCATCTGATGGCTCTCGTAGTTGAATGGTTGGACGCCGCCGGCATCAACGGCAGCGCGATCGATTTGCCCGGGCTTCGATTATCCCGGTCCGCAGCGCTAGTCGCCAGCCAACTTTTTCACTATTGCGGGTCGGGCAGCACCGATCGACCTGCGGTGCCTCACGGGTGATCGCGGCCCGAGTCGGCATCGCTCAATCGCCTGCTTTCTCGCGCCCCTCGGCGGCACTTTTCCTGTCCCACGGCCAGCACCCCTCGACCTCCAGATGCAAAGTGAAGCTCAGGAAGGTTCGGATCAAAACGATCAGTCCGAGAATCGTGACGTTCATCAGGGTGTCGGCAACCACTACCGTGCGAATCAGGTCGCCGGCGATCAGGAACTCGAGCCCGAGAATGATCGAGCGCCCGAGCTGGCGGCGGTAGGTGTCGTATGCGACGCCCTCGGGGTGGTCGCGATAATGCGCGAGGAAGCGCAGCGAGGATAACGCCGAGCCGACGATCATGATGACGACTCCGACTGTTTCGATGGAGTAACCGGCGATCGAAATGATGACTTTGAATTCCATTTGAGTGTGCCCTTGAAGCGATGGCCCCGATGATACGGTCTGGACGCCCGGTCCGCATCTTCGGGAGGCTGGCCGTACGACCGAAGTCAACCGCGATGATTGATTCTGGTATATCATCGCGAACCGTGAATAACCGGGGAGAGTCAAATATGTACGTCATCATCGACGTTTGCGTCGTGCCGCTCGGCGTCGGCGTGTCGGTCTCGGAGTATGTGGTCGAATGCCAGAAGATCTTCGAGGAAGCCAACCTGAATCACGAAATGCACGCCTACGGCACCAATGTCGAGGGCGAGTGGGACAAGGTCATGGCGGCGGTCAAGAAATGCCACGAGCGCATGCACGAAATGGGCGCGCCGCGCTGCACCAGCTCGTTGCGGGTCGGCACGCGCAATGATCGCGAGCAGACCATTCGCGACAAGATGGACAGCGTCTACGAAAAGCTCGGCCCGCCGGCTACCTGATAATTGCCTAGAACGACAACTTGCCGAATTATTACTCTAAGCAATCATTATCCAATTTCGTTTCCTGTTCGCCGGCCGCGCGTTAACCGGGGGCTTTGCGCTGCGAAACAGACAGCGGGAAGTCGTCGCCCAGTCCGGGTTCAAGGCGACCGAGCTCGGTAATTCGATCAACGGGTTCCAGGCTTCGTCGCCGCCACGGATTCGGCGATGATCCACGGCGACATCGCCAGGAAGTAGCCGGGATTGTTGACGATCATCGCCGCGGTCAGCGTCAATACGGCGACGCCCGCCAAAACGCCGGATTCCGAACCACCGCCGGCAGACGGCTCGGGGTTAGGCTGGTCGGCAACCGTGGTGACTGCTACCGATGATACATCGTCGTCTGCCCGGGCCTGGGATAGACCGACCGTCGTGCCGGCGATCAGAACAAGAATTGCGATACGATTTCGCCACCTGGCCATGTTTCGATTCCTCCGCTTTTGTTGTTGAAGGTGTCTGCGTAACCGATCGACCTCGTCGCGGACTACCTGTCGATTTGCACTGGTCGAAGATCATGGCGAAGTGGTCGGAACAGGCAAGCAATTTCGGGCGGGTGCCGCTATTCGGTGTCAACGGTACCGGCAGACTGCACCGAGAGGCGGTTTTTGCGCGTCTTCGGGATAGCGGGATTTTCAGTTTTCGCGCAAATCGATTGGTCGAAGGTCGATGCTCGACAATCCGTTGCGACCGATTTCAGTCACAGGCGGTGGTGCGACGCGACCTGGATCAGCGCGACCTCGGTGGCCTGGTCGAAGCAGGCGAAGATTACTTCCTCGAGGAGCACGCACTGGCGCAGCGTCTGCAGCGTTGCCTCAACCGCGACGGTTGCCGCGTGATCCAGCGGGTAGCCGTAGATGCCGGTCGAGATCGCCGGGAAGGCGATGCTCTTGAGACCATGCTGTTCGGCCAGCAGGATGCTGTTGCGGTAGCAGTTCGCGAGCAGCCGGGGCTCGTCCTGCTTGCCGCCGTGCCAGACCGGGCCGACCGTGTGGATGACGTGCCGCGCGGGCAGGTTGTAGCCTTTCGTGATGCGTGCCTCGCCGGTCGGGCAGCCGCCGAGCTTCGCGCACTCGGCGGCGAGCTCGGGACCGGCCGCGGCGTGAATCGCGCCGCAGACGCCGCCGCCCGGCGCGAGCTCTTCGTTGGCCGCGTTGACGATTGCGTCGACGTCGAGCGTGGTGATGTCACACTGCTGAATATCGATCTGCGCCATCGATCTCCTCCCGTGCGTTCCAGAATGCCCTGAGCGATTGTTCCAGCGATTCGACGTCGTTGCAATATCGCGTTTCCCAGTAGTCGGGCAGGTGGCGCGCGTAATCGCCGCGGCCGAAGCGCGCGTCGAGCAGCACGACGACACCGCGGTCGCGCTCGCTGCGAATGACCCGCCCGGCACTCTGCTGCACGCGCAGCAGGCCGGGAAAGCGAAACGCATGGTCGAAGCCGTCGAGGCCCATCGCGTCGAAGTCGTCGCGAATGAGGTTTTGTTCGAGGTCGGCCTGCGGCAAGCCGGCGCCGACGATGATCGCGCCGATCAGCGCGTCGCCGCGGTAATCGATGCCCTCGGCGAAGCGTCCGCCGAGGATTGCGAAGCCGAGCTGCTCGTCGGCTTCGAAAAAGCGTGCCAGGAAACGCGCCTGCGCGGCGGCGTCGAACTCGCGCTGTTGCAGCAGCGTATCGATACCGGGATGAAGGGCGGCGAAGCGTTCGTGGACCTGCTGCATGAACGCGTAGGCGGAGAAAAACACCAGGTAGTTGCCGCGCCGCGCGCGCCGGCAGGCGGCAATCGCCGCGCAGATCGCATCGATGTGGCGCACGCGCTCGGTGTAGCGCGCGTCGACGAAGCTGCCGACGAACACGCCGAGCCGCGCCGGCGGGAAGGCCGGCGGCAGGCGCAGGTCACGGCAGTCGTCGCCGAGACCGAGCGCGCGAATGAAGTGGTCGGCCGGCGACAGCGTGCCGGAAAAGCCGCATACCGCGGTAAACAGCGGGTAGATTGCGGCCAGATAGTCGCAGGCGTTGACGCACAGCAGGCGCAGCGCGCGCCGGCGCAACGGCTTGCGCGCGAGCGTGCGGTGATGTCCCGCGTAGAGTTCA
>JBPEYE010000461.1:0-2498 GCA_052030825.1 Gammaproteobacteria bacterium
TGCAGGTACTCGGAGAATTTGACCATCTCGAGCCCCTCGGCGGTAATGTCCGGGGTCTTGCGGTACATGCCGAAGAAGCTGATACGAAAGTAGCGCGCAAAGCGTTGATTGATCATTTCCAGAGTCGGCAGGCGGCCACGAATGATGCGTTCCTGGTTGTTGAAATCGAAAGACCGGGCATCGCCGTCGAACCCGCCGCCGTCGCCGCTGGTATCGACCGAGCCGTCATCGACGCCGCCGAGCAGCGCGTCGACTTCGTCCTGGCTTAGGATGTCGTTGCTCAAGACGTCGGCCTACTGCATCACGAAGCTGGTGAAAAACACGTTGTCGATCTGGCCGCCGGAGCCGTGCTGGTCGATGACCGATTGCACCGTTTCGAGCGCCGTTTGCTGCAGCCGTTCCTTACCCTCGGGGGCGCGCAGGTCGGCCGATTTCTGCTTGCCGAACAGCACCACGAGATTGTTGCGAATCAGCGGCTTGTGCTTTTCGACTTCCTTGGCAACGTCCTCGTCGAAGGTCAGGACCTGCAGCGAGACCTGCAGGAAAGCGACCGGGTCTTCGGGCGCCAGATTGACGGTGAACGGCGGCTTCAGGTCGACGTAGCTCGCCGGCCCGCGCGCGACTTCGGCCGGCTGTCCGGCGTCGGCCTCGGCGGTCTCGCCGCCGCTACCGACGATCATCAGCGTACCGCCGACGGAGCCGCCGATCAGCATCAGCACGCCGAGAACGATGAAAATCAGTTTTTTCTTGCCGCCGCCCGCCGGCGCTTCGGCGTCGGCTTGTTGCGCTTCTTCGGCCATCAGGTTTTCCTCAGGAGTTACCGATAAACTCTCCAAGCAAACCCTGTGCCAAGAAATAAATTCCACTGATTTCAGGCAGATAGCTCGACAAAAATTCGACGAGCCAGAATTTTGACGGTCGCCTTCGCGGCGCGGAGACAATATCCCGACGGGCGCGGTCGCTGCCGTCGCCATCGTTAAGGCGGGCAAAAAAAAATGCGACCCGGAGGTCGCATAAGGTTGGGGTAATTACACGAAGGTATCGACCAGTCGCACGCCGTCACCGACGCCTCCGGCATCGCCCGGCGCCGGACCCTGAGGGTCCGGTTCGGGCGGCGCGCCGTCGGCGCGGTCGCGCGCATCCGGCGCGGTCTGCGTGCGCGCCTGTTGCTGATCCTGTCGCTGCGAAACGTCGACGTTGACATTCTGGAATCCGCTTTCCTGCAAGAAGTCCCGCAGGCGCGTCGCGCTGGCCTCGATCAGCTCGCGCGTCGGCGCATGCTGCGCCTGGATCGTGATCGTGGTTGCGTCGTCGGCGACTCTGACCTGCACGTCGAGCTTGCCGAGCGTCGGCGGATCGAGGCGGATCGTCGCGCTGTTCTGGCGCTGATCGATCATCCAGCTGACCCGCTCGCCGAGGCCGGTGCCCCAGTCGGCGACGCCGGTCTGCCGCGACAGGACCAGGGTTTCGAGCGGTGGCGCCAGCGGCGTGCCGGATGCACCCGGCGCTACCGGTGTCGCCACCGCGGGCGCCGTCGGCGCGGCGCCGGCGAAGGCGCTCGCTGTCGGCGTCGCTGCCGGCGAGTCGCCTGCGCGTGTCGACAAGCCGTCCGCGATCGGCATCTCGGCCGTGCCGAACGCTGCCGGCGGCGGCGCGGCGAGCGGTCGTGGCGCGTTCACCGCGGCGGTCTCGATGATCGGCGCGGCGGCGCGCGTCGCCGCGACGGTCGATTCGATCACGGCGCCCGACTGGCCTTCGCGGGCTGCCATCGAGCCCGCTGTCGCGACCGCGATGGCGGCCACGGGTGGCCGGCGCGGCGCGCTGTCGGCCGCGGTCATGGCCGCGAGCGAAACCGCGGTCGCAGCGTCGGACTTGATCCCCGGGGCAACCGGCGGCGGCACGCTTGCGGGCGCCGCGGCGGCTTGCGCCCGCGACGTGATGCCAGCCTCGAAACGGCCGCCGCTGCTTTCCGCTTCGCGCCTCGCGGCCACCGCATCGGGCCGCGTCGGGACCGACTGTATCGACAGCGCAGCGGCGCTCGCGATCCGTTGCTGGCCTTCGCCGCGCTCGGGTGACCGCGATGCGGCCGGCGCCGGGGCGCGGGTGACGTCCGCGTCTGGCAACGCGTCAGTTGCCTGCGGTATCGGCGTCGATGCCACGCCGCCGACGGGTCGCGTGGCGATGGCGCTGGCCAACGGCGCCGGCAAGGGATTTCCGTTCGCGGGCAAGCTTTCGCCGCTCGGCAACGGCGGCACCGGCGCACCGCGCAGCGTCGTCCCGGTCGTGGCCGGACGCATCAAAGCGGGCTCGCCGTCGGTCGTCACGCGTACCGGCGATTGCGCGAGATAAGCGTTCCAGGCCGCGTCGGGAAGCGCTCGCCGGATTTCGTCAGGGGTCGTTTCTGCCGCGCTCAATTGATCGAAAAAATCATTGAAATCAATTGGTTGCATCTTCAGGCCGGTATCCCGAAGCGCGTCTTCAGCGGGCCGCCCCGGCGA
>JBPEYE010000462.1:0-4449 GCA_052030825.1 Gammaproteobacteria bacterium
CGCACGACGCTGATCCAGATGTTTCTCGAAATCCAGTTGCAGGCGGCCTGGGCCGACGGGGTGCTGCATCCCGCCGAACGCGACGCGCTGGTCGCTATCTGTCGCCATCTCGGCGTGCCGCGGGAGCAACTCGAGCGGCTCGAGGAAATGCTGCGCGCCGGTTTCGGCCGTGGCGCCGACGCCGCACCGGGTTCGCTCGAAGACGCATACGACCTGCTCGGCGTCGAGCCGGACGTCGCCGATGCCGATCTCAAGCGTGCCTACCGCCGGCTGCTGTCGCAACATCATCCGGACAAGCTTGTCGCCAAGGGGTTACCCGAAGAAATGATTCAGGATGCGAACGAGAAAACCCGGCAGATCAAGGCGGCCTACGAACAGATCAAGCGATCGCGCGAATCGTGAAAAAAGTCTTCACCCACGAAAACCGGATGATCGTTTACAACCTGCGAAACCTGCTGGTCGACGCCGGCATTGAGACCGAGGTGCGCAACGAGTTCGCCGGCGGCGGCGTCGGCGATCTCGCGCCCTTCGAAACCTGGCCCGAGCTGTGGATCGAGGACGATTCGCGGTTCGCGGAGGCCGCAGCGATCGTCGACCGCGTACTCAACAGCGGCGAAGGCGATGACTGGCATTGTCGCGGCTGCCGAGAGCCCAACCCGGCGGCATTCGATGTCTGCTGGAAATGCGGCCGCCCGGCCGACGAAGGAGAAACCCGATGAAACATCGAGCCTGGTTATTGTGGCTGCTGCCGGCGCTCGCCGGCGCCGGCGAAGTCAGTATCGTCGACGTGCGCGTCGAATGCGCCGGCAGTTGCACTTTCAGCGTTACCCTCGAGCATGCCGACGAGGGCTGGAATCATTACGCCGACCGCTGGGACGTCGTCACCCTCGATGGTGAGCTGCTGAAGACGCGCGTGCTCTACCATCCGCACGTCGACGAGCAACCGTTCACGCGCTCACTGTCGGGCGTTTCGATTCCGGCGGGCGTCAAGCAGGTCAGGATTCGCGCGCGCGACTCGAAGCATGGCTTCAGCCCGCGTGAGGTCGTGGTCGATATTCCCGGTTAGCGTGCCTGCCACAACAGGCGCGCCCCGAGCAGGATCAACAGGCTCCCCGGCAACCAGCGTTGTAACAGCTCGGCCGCCCGACCGCGCAGGCGGCGACTGCCGGAGGCGACGATCGCGGCCAGGGTCAGGTTGACGAGCGCGCCGGTAACGAGAAATACCGAACCCAGCGCAATCGAAACGATGAACCCGGGCTTGTCGAACAGGCCGAGGAAGGGCGGGATGAAAGCGAGGAAGAACAGTGCGATCTTGGGATTCAACGCATCGACCAGGAATCCGCGGCGCAGGTAATGCCAATCGATCGAGTCGCTGACGGCGAGGGTTGCGGTATCGGCGTCGCGCCGATTGCGCAGCAGGTCGACGCCGAGGTAAATCAGGTAGCCTGCACCGAGGTACTGAACGACGCCGAAGGTCAGCGGCGAGGCCGCAAGCAGTGCCGCCAGGCCGCTGGCGGCGAGCAGGACGTGGATAAAGGCACCCAGCTGCATCCCGGCGACGGTCAATGCCGCGGCGCGAAAACCGCGCGCCGCGCTGACCGAAGAGACCAGCACGATCGATGGCCCCGGTGACACATTGACGGCCAGGCAAGCGGCGACCAGAATCAGCAGGGCGTCGGGACTCATTATGGGTTCGCATCGCGCGCCGCGATGAAGGCCGCGACCGCGCGCCTGACGTCGGCCGCGGTCGTCGCCCACGAGCAAACGCTGATGCGAATCGCGCTGCGACCGTGCCAGCGCGTGCCGCCGACCCAGCATTCGCCGGACGCCTGCACCGCGGCGAGCGTCGCGTCGGTCGCGGCGTCGTCATCGCAGGCGACGAGTACCTGGTTGAAGACGACGGCATTGAGGATCTCGAAGTCCGCCGCGTCGAGCGCGTCGGCAAATTGCCTTGCGCGCTCATGCAACCCGTAAACCAGTTCGTCGACGCCGTCGCGACCGAGGTACCTGAGTGCCGCCCACAGTTCGAATATCCGACCGCGGCGGGACATCTCGGGCGTGTGCAACATGCCGTCGCGGTGTTCGCTCCAGGCGATGTAGGCGCCGGCCGCGTGCAGCGCGCCGACCAGCGCGTCGCGGTCGCGGCACAGGATCACGCCGCTGTCATACGGGGTATTGAGCGTTTTGTGGCCGTCGAACGACCAGGAATCGGCGAGTTCGACGCCGCGCGTCAGGTGCGCGAGTTGCCGCGTCGCCGCCGCCCACAGGCCGAAGGCGCCGTCGACGTGGACCCAGGCGCCGGCATCGCGCGCGGCCGCGCCGAGCGTCGCGAAATCGTCGAAGGCGCCGGAATTGACGTTGCCTGCCTGCAGGATCAGCAGCGTCGACGGGTTCAGTGGCGGCACCTGCGCGGCGTCGATGCGGCCCTCGGTGTCGGCTTCGATCCAGTCGACGTTATCGCTGCCGAAGCCGAGCAGTGCGATTGCCTTGGTCACCGTAGCGTGCGCTTCGCGGCTCGCGATGACGCGCAGGCGCGGCGCGCCGTCAAGGCCGGCGCGGTTGACGTCCCAGCCCTGCCTTTCGAGCAGTCGGTAACGCGCCGCGGCGAGACCGCAAAAGATCGACAGCGACGAGCCGCTGACGTAGCCGGCGACGCATTCGGCGGGCAGGCCGAGCAGCTCGCGCAGCCAGCCCTCGGTCACGGTTTCGAGTTTCGCCGCGACCGGCGAGGTGACGTGGAGCGGCGTATTCTGATCCCAGAAATCGGTCAGCCAGCGGATCGCGAGCGTCGCCGGGATCACGCCGCCATTGACGAAGCCGAAATAGCGCCCGCCGATCTGCGCAACCGTCGCCGGTCCGCCGAGCGCGTCGAGCTGGCGCAGCACGTCGATGGCGTCGCCGGGACCATCGGGCAATGGCTCGTCGAATCCGGCGAGACCGTCGAGCGCGGCGGCGCCGGGAAACACCGGACGCGCATCGATGCTCGCGGCGTAATCCAGGGCCGCATCGCGCGCGGCGGCGAACAGCTCGCGGGATTGCAAATCGCGGAACAGCCGCGCGCGCAGGTCGTCAGTCATCGATTCGCTCCTGTAGCAACCGTTTGACCCGGGCGCGCAACGCCGGCAATACTTCGGCCTCGAACCACGGGTTTTGTCCGAACCATCGATTGTTACGCGGGCTCGGGTGAGGCAAGGGTAGCACGCGCGGCCAATCGTCGCGCCAGGCCCGCACGCGCGCGGTCAGCGTAACGGCGGCGACGCCGAGATGGTAGTCCTGCGCGTAGCGGCCGAGGGCAAGTACCAGTTCGATCTTCGGCAGCGCGTCGAGCAGCCGGCGTCGCCACAGGGCCGCGCACTCCGGGCGTGGCGGCAGGTCGCCGCCGGCACCGCTGCCGGGATAGCAAAATCCCAGCGGCAGGATCGCGATGCGCGACGCGTCGTAGAAGGTTTCGCGGTCGATGCCGAGCCAGGCGCGCAGCCGTTCGCCGCTGCGGTCGTCGAAGGGTATGCCGGAGGCATGAACCTGGCGCCCGGGCGCCTGGCCGGCGATCAGAATGCGCGCGCCCGGCGCGGCTTGCAGCACCGGGCGCGGCCCGAGCGGCAAATCTGCCGCGCAGTGACGGCATGCGCGCACTTCGTCGAGCAACGGTTCGAGCGGCGTCGGTCGCACCGGCGTCAGTGAATCGGAAAACGGCCGCCGCGGTCGACGCGAGGCGTATCGTCGGCGCTGAATACGCGGTTCGCCATTGGCGGCGCCGGACTAGCTCACGGCGACCCGGCGATCGCCGTCGCGCGAGACGGCGGTGCGATTTCGACCGTCGCGCTTGGCCGCGTAAAGCGCGCGATCGGCCTGTGCCAGCAGCCCGTCGATGGAATCGCCGGCCGCCGGATCGCCGGCCGCGACGCCGATGCTCGCGGTGTATTCGATGATGCCGTCCTGGTGCTTGAGCACCGCCTTGTCGATCGCGGCGTGCAGGCGGCTCGAGAATTCGAGGGCTTCGGCCTCGCCGGTGCTCGGCAGCAGCATTGCGAATTCCTCACCGCCAATGCGGCCGACGATATCGCTGCGTCGGGCCACGCTGTTGACGACGTCGGCGAACAGCTTCAGCACCGCGTCACCCGCGGGGTGGCCAAAGCGGTCGTTAATCGATTTGAAATGGTCGAGATCGGCGATCAGCACCGAGAACGCGGTCTGGTCGCGGCGCGCGAGCGAAACGTAGTTGGCGGCGCGATCGAAAAACGCGTGGCGGCTCAGCAGTCCGGTCAGCGAGTCATGACTGGCGAGGCTGCGCATCTCCTCCTCGATGCGGTAAATACGCAGCAACAGGCCAATCAGGTACCAGCTCAGCAGCGGCGCGACGATGAGTGGCACGCCGGCGGCGAGGATCAGCGCGACCTGCCAGTCGAGGTCGAAACCGGCGAGATTGAGCGCGAGGACCGCGATCGCGGT
>JBPEYE010000463.1:0-9192 GCA_052030825.1 Gammaproteobacteria bacterium
GTGTACGGATGTTGCGCCTGCGCGAGCTCGGCCGCGCGACATTCCTCGACCACGCGCCCGCCGTACATGACAAGAATCCGGTCGCAGAACGACGCGACCAGCTTCAGGTCGTGACTGATGAAGATCAGCCCCGTGCCGCGGTCGCGCAGCATGTCGTCGAGCACCGCGAGCACCTGCAGCTGCACGGTCACGTCGAGCGCCGAGGTCGGCTCGTCGGCGATGATGATGTCGGGCTCGGGAATCATCATCATCGCGATCATGACGCGCTGGCCCATGCCACCCGAGATTTCGTTCGGATAAGCCTTGTAGACGCGCTCGGGCTGGCGAATCCGGACCGCGCGCAGCATGTCGAGCGTGCGTTCGCGCGCCTCCCGCTTCGGCGCGTCGCGGTGGATACGGAAGGCTTCCTCGATCTGCTTGCCGATCGTCATCACCGGGTTCAGCGAGTACTTTGGGTCCTGCATGATCATCGAGATCGCGCCGCCGCGAATCTGGCGCAGCGTTTTCTCGCTGGCGTGCAACAGGTTGGTCTCGCGGAACGTGAGCCGCCGGGCGCGCACTTCTCCGCCCGGCGCGGTCAGGCCGAGGATCGCGCGCCCGGTCTGCGACTTGCCCGAACCCGACTCGCCGACGATAC
This sequence comes from Gammaproteobacteria bacterium, assembly GCA_052030825.1. Lineage (GTDB taxonomy): Bacteria > Pseudomonadota > Gammaproteobacteria. Next base: position 638 of record JBPEYE010000463.1, read on the forward strand.
CGAGCTTTTCGCGGCCGAGGGTAAAACTGACGCCGTTGACCGCGTGCACGCGCCCGGTCGGCGTATCGTAAGTCACGTGCAGGTCGTCGACGACGAGCATCGGGTCGGTGTCCACGTCAGACCCTCCGCTTCGGATCGAAGACGTCGCGCAGGCCGTCGCCGAGCAGGTTGAAGCCGAGGCTGACGACGAGGATCGCGATCCCCGGCACGGTCGGCACCCACCACTGGTCGATCAGGTACTGCCGGCCGAGCGAGATCATCGCGCCCCACTCCGGCGTCGGCGGCTGCGCGCCGAGACCGAGGAAACCGAGCCCGGCGGCGGTCAGAATGATGCCGGCCATGTCGAGCGTCAGGCGCACGATCACTGATGACATGCACAGCGGCGTCACGTGGCGCACGAGAATACCGGCGGTGCTGACGCCCTGCACCTGCGCGGCGAGGATGAATTCGCTGTTGCGGATCGTCAGCGCCTCGGCGCGGGCGATGCGCGCGAACGGCGACCAGGTCGTCAGCGCGATCGCGAGCACCGCGTTCTCGAGCCCGGGGCCGAGCGCCGCGACCAGCGCCATCGCCAGGATCAGCCGCGGGAAGGCGAGAAATATATCGGTGATGCGCATCAGGACGCTGTCGACGATGCCGCCGACGTAGCCGGCGATGGTGCCGATCACGAGCCCGATCGGCACGACGATGACCGCGACCAGGCCGACGATATAAAGCGTGATGCGCGAACCCCAGATGATCCGGTCGTAGATGTCGCGGCCGAGTTCGTCGGTGCCGAACCAGTGCACGGCCGATGGCGGCTGCAGGCGGTTGGCGAGATTCGGCTCGAGCCCATCCGAGCCGGTAATCCACGGCGCCAGGATCGCGACGCCGATCAGGCCGAGGATGATCGCGAGCCCGACCATCGCGATCGGGTTGCCGCGAAACGCGAGCCAGCCGATGTAGAAACGCTGGCAGCGCGCCTGCCATTTCGAGCGCGGGGACTCGGCCAGCAGCCAGCCTCGGAGCGCAGCGACGTCGGGCATCAGCGCACCCTCGGGTCGACCAGCTTGTAGAGCAGGTCCGACAGCATGTTGATGCCGACGAAGCAGGCGCCGACGACGATGGTGCCGCCGAGGACCGCGTTCATGTCGTTGTTGAACAGCGAGTTGGTGATGTACTGGCCGATGCCGGGCCACGAGAACACGGTCTCGGTCAGCACCGAACCCTCGAGCAGCGATGCGTAGGTCAGGCCGACGATCGTGATCAGCTGCACCAGCACGTTGCGGAAGGCGTGCCCCCAGATGACCTTCCACTCGGGCATGCCCTTGACCCGCGCGGTCAGCACGTACTCCTGCGACAGCTGGTCGAGCATGAAGCTGCGCGTCATGCGCGCGATGTAGGCGAGCGCAAAGGTGCCGAGAATCGACGCCGGCAGGATCAGGTGCGACAGCGCGTTATGGAAGATGTCCCAGTCGTCGGCAAGCGCCGCGTCGAGCATCAGGATGCCGGTGCGCGGCTCGATGATGCCGTCGTAAAACACGTCGAGCCGGCCCGGCCCGGCGACCCAGCCGAGATTGGCGTAGAACACCAGCAGCGCGACCAGGCCGAGCCAGAAGATCGGCGCCGAGTAGCCGAGCAGCGCGACGACGCGCACGACGTGGTCGATCCAGCGGCCCTGGTGGACCGCGGCAAATACGCCCATCGGCACGCCGACGAAGACGCCGAGCAATGTCGCGACGGTGGCGAGTTCGAGGGTGGCCGGGAAGAAACGCGCGATGTCCTCGGCGACCGGCTGCGCGGTCATGATCGACGTGCCGAGATCGCCCTCGAAAAGCTGGCCGAGGTAGCGGAAGTACTGCACGACGATCGGCTTGTCGAGGCCGAGCTGCAGGTAGACTTGCTGGTAAACCTCGTCGGAGGCGCGGTCGCCGACGATCGCGAGTACCGGGTCGACCGGCATCACGCGACCGATCACGAAAGTGATCGCGGTGAGTCCGAGAAAAGTCAGCGTGAGGCTTAACAGTACCCCGGCGACCTTGACCAGAAAAGCCGGCGGGGCCCAGCCGGGCCCCGCCGCGTTGTGGCCGCTGGTGCTGGCCTCGGGCATTCAGCCACGCGTCAGCGCTTGACGACGTTGCGGTAGAACACCAGGTCGAAGTTCGAGCCGGAGACGAAGCCGCGCAAATTCTTGCGCCGCGCGACCTGCTCGTTTTGCTGGAACATGATCACGTACGGACCCTTGGTCTGCAGCATTTCCTGCAACTCGAGGTATTGCTGCTTGCGCTTCTTCAGGTCCGTTTCGTTGCGCGCCTTGACCGCGAGCAGATTGCTGTCGGCGTCGGTCCACGCGTTACGCCAGGCCAGCACGCCGGTCAGCTTGGCCTCGAGCCGGTTGTCGGGGTTGTGCGCGAAGGCGTCGGCGTTCGAGTGCGGATCGACGTAGTCGGGCGACCAGCGCGCGAGAATGATGTCGTGCTCGCGCGCGCGGTATTTCGGCCACAGCGTCTTGCCCTCGAGGGTCACGATCTTGGCCTTGATCCCGGCCTTGGCGAGATCGGCCTGCACCGACTGGGCGATTTCCGGAAACGGTGAATTGGTCAGCGTATGGATCGTCATATCGAATCCGTCCGCGTGCCCGGCCTGCTTCAGCAGCGATTTGGCCTTCGCCAGGTCTTGTTGATACGGCTTTTTCTCGAGTGCGGCCCACAGGCCACCCGGCCAGAAAGCCTGGTGGACGACGAATTGCCCGGCCAGGAACGAGTTCGCCATCGCGTCGTAATCGATCGCGTGGCGCAGCGCCTGCACGACCTCGGGCTTGCCGAGAATCGGGTGACCGGCGTTGGCCGCCATGTAGACGATCGTGCCCTTCGGGAAATTGTCGATCGCGATGTCGGCGTTCCCCTGGATGCCCTTGACCTGGTCGGGCGTGAGATTCCGCGCCATGTCGATGTCGCCTTTCTCGAGCAGCAGCCGTTGCGACGACGGCTCGGCGACGTGGCGCAGGATCACGCGCGCCATGCCCGGCTCGCCGTGGCGGTAATCGGGATTGGCCTCGAGGGTGACGATTTCGTTGGCCTTCCAGGTCTTCAGGCTGAACGCGCCGGAGCCCGCGCTGTTCGACTTGAGCCAGTCGTAGCCGAGATCGCCGTCCTTTTCGTGGCTCAGCACGAGCTTCTTGTCGACCACCGAGGCGACACCGGCGGACAGCGCGTTCAGCACCAGCCCGGGCGAGAAATCCTCGGTGATCGTCACCGAGAAGCGGCGGTCGTCGAGCGCCTTGATCAGCTGGTCGACGTTGTCGGCGTTCCAGCCGAACTGGGTGACGATGAACGCCGGGGTCTTGTTCAGCTTGACCACGCGGCGCAGCGACCAGGCCGCGTCCTCGGCGGTCACCGGGTTGCCCGAGTGAAACTTGAGCCCCGGCCGGATCGTGAACGTGATCGTTTTGCCGCCGTTGCTGATTTCCCAGCTTTCGGCAACCCCGCCGACGAGCTCCTGCAGGTTCTCGGGCTCGAACATCATGACGCGGTCGTAGATGTTGGCGATGATTTCGCCGGTGGTCAGCTCGAACACCTCGGCCGGGTCCATCGTAATGATGTCGGCGATGTCCTTGGCCATGACGAAAGTGTTCTTCGGTGTCGCCGCGTGTGCCGGGCCGAGGCCGAGCATCAGGGCGGCGAATCCGAGCAGCAGATTTCTTATGTTATTCATAGCTACCTCCAGTGATGGTTATATCGTTCCGATCCCTGTTCCTTCCCTTTCCCGGTCCGTGGGCGAGAGCGCGCAAATGGTACCATATTTATACCGCTCGCAGCCGCGAATTCTCCGCGCCCGGCGGCCCTCGTTCGGGTGAAATTCAGCTAGTGGTCAACGTGAATTGCCACGCAACCGCCGACGTCAGACCGGACATCCGACCGGCCGGTCGTGGCAGGTGTCGAGTGGAGGCGGCGGGTTGCGGAAACGAACGGGCCGGGGGATCCCCCGGCCCGTTCGTTTCCGCAACCCGCCGCCTCCACTCGACACCTGCCACGACCGGCCGGTCGGATGTCCGGTCTGACGTCGGCGGTTGCGTGGCAATTCACGTTGACCACTAGCTGAATTTCACCCGAACGAGGGCCGCCGGGCGCGGAGAATTCGCGGCTGCGAGCGGTATAAATATGGTACCATTTGCGCGCTCTCGCCCACGGACCGGGAAAGGGAAGGAACAGGGATCGGAACGATATAACCATCACTGGAGGTAGCTATGAATAACATAAGAAATCTGCTGCTCGGATTCGCCGCCCTGATGCTCGGCCTCGGCCCGGCACACGCGGCGACACCGAAGAACACTTTCGTCATGGCCAAGGACATCGCCGACATCATTACGATGGACCCGGCCGAGGTGTTCGAGCTGACCACCGGCGAAATCATCGCCAACATCTACGACCGCGTCATGATGTTCGAGCCCGAGAACCTGCAGGAGCTCGTCGGCGGGGTTGCCGAAAGCTGGGAAATCAGCAACGGCGGCAAAACGATCACGTTCACGATCCGGCCGGGGCTCAAGTTTCACTCGGGCAACCCGGTGACCGCCGAGGACGCGGCCTGGTCGCTGCGCCGCGTGGTCAAGCTGAACAAGACCCCGGCGTTCATCGTCACCCAGTTCGGCTGGAACGCCGACAACGTCGACCAGCTGATCAAGGCGCTCGACGACCGCCGCTTCTCGGTGACGATCACCGAGGATTTCTCGCCCGGGCTGGTGCTGAACGCGCTGTCCGCCGGTGTCGCCTCGGTGGTCGACAAGAAGCTCGTGCTGAGCCACGAAAAGGACGGCGATCTCGGCTACGACTGGCTCAAGTCGAACAGCGCGGGCTCCGGCGCGTTCAGCCTGAAGACCTGGAAGGCCAACGAAATCGTCACCCTCGAGGCCAATCCCGATTACCGCCACGGCGAGCCGGGCATGGCGCGCGTGATCCTGCGCCACGTCGCCGAGCCGTCGTCGCAACGGCTGCTGCTCGAGAAAGGCGACATCGACATGGCGCGGAATCTCACGCCCGACCAGGTCAAGGGCATCCAGGGGAACGCCGACATCGCGATCGACAATTTCCCGAAGGGCACGATCGTCTACATGGCGGCCAACGCCGGTCACCCGATTCTCGGCAAGCCCGAGGTCGTGCAGGCGCTGCGCCACGCGATCGATTACGACGCGATGGCGAACTCGTTCCTGGCCGGGCAATTCGTCGTCCACCAGGCTTTCTGGCCGGGTGGCCTGTGGGCCGCACTCGAGAAAAAGCCGTATCAACAAGACCTGGCGAAGGCCAAATCGCTGCTGAAGCAGGCCGGGCACGCGGACGGATTCGATATGACGATCCATACGCTGACCAATTCACCGTTTCCGGAAATCGCCCAGTCGGTGCAGGCCGATCTCGCCAAGGCCGGGATCAAGGCCAAGATCGTGACCCTCGAGGGCAAGACGCTGTGGCCGAAATACCGCGCGCGCGAGCACGACATCATTCTCGCGCGCTGGTCGCCCGACTACGTCGATCCGCACTCGAACGCCGACGCCTTCGCGCACAACCCCGACAACCGGCTCGAGGCCAAGCTGACCGGCGTGCTGGCCTGGCGTAACGCGTGGACCGACGCCGACAGCAATCTGCTCGCGGTCAAGGCGCGCAACGAAACGGACCTGAAGAAGCGCAAGCAGCAATACCTCGAGTTGCAGGAAATGCTGCAGACCAAGGGTCCGTACGTGATCATGTTCCAGCAAAACGAGCAGGTCGCGCGGCGCAAGAATTTGCGCGGCTTCGTCTCCGGCTCGAACTTCGACCTGGTGTTCTACCGCAACGTCGTCAAGCGCTGACGCGTGGCTGAATGCCCGAGGCCAGCACCAGCGGCCACAACGCGGCGGGGCCCGGCTGGGCCCCGCCGGCTTTTCTGGTCAAGGTCGCCGGGGTACTGTTAAGCCTCACGCTGACTTTTCTCGGACTCACCGCGATCACTTTCGTGATCGGTCGCGTGATGCCGGTCGACCCGGTACTCGCGATCGTCGGCGACCGCGCCTCCGACGAGGTTTACCAGCAAGTCTACCTGCAGCTCGGCCTCGACAAGCCGATCGTCGTGCAGTACTTCCGCTACCTCGGCCAGCTTTTCGAGGGCGATCTCGGCACGTCGATCATGACCGCGCAGCCGGTCGCCGAGGACATCGCGCGTTTCTTCCCGGCCACCCTCGAACTCGCCACCGTCGCGACATTGCTCGGCGTCTTCGTCGGCGTGCCGATGGGCGTATTTGCCGCGGTCCACCAGGGCCGCTGGATCGACCACGTCGTGCGCGTCGTCGCGCTGCTCGGCTACTCGGCGCCGATCTTCTGGCTCGGCCTGGTCGCGCTGCTGGTGTTCTACGCCAATCTCGGCTGGGTCGCCGGGCCGGGCCGGCTCGACGTGTTTTACGACGGCATCATCGAGCCGCGCACCGGCATCCTGATGCTCGACGCGGCGCTTGCCGACGACTGGGACATCTTCCATAACGCGCTGTCGCACCTGATCCTGCCGGCGTCGATTCTCGGCACCTTTGCGCTCGCCTACATCGCGCGCATGACGCGCAGCTTCATGCTCGACCAGCTGTCGCAGGAGTACGTGCTGACCGCGCGGGTCAAGGGCATGCCCGAGTGGAAGGTCATCTGGGGGCACGCCTTCCGCAACGTGCTGGTGCAGCTGATCACGATCGTCGGCCTGACCTACGCATCGCTGCTCGAGGGTTCGGTGCTGACCGAGACCGTGTTCTCGTGGCCCGGCATCGGCCAGTACATCACCAACTCGCTGTTCAACAACGACATGAACGCGGTCCTCGGCGGCACCATCGTCGTCGGCGCCTGCTTCGTCGGCATCAACATGCTGTCGGACCTGCTCTACAAGCTGGTCGACCCGAGGGTGCGCTGATGCCCGACGTCGCTGCGCTCCGAGGCTGGCTGCTGGCCGAGTCCCCGCGCTCGAAATGGCAGGCGCGCTGCCAGCGTTTCTACATCGGCTGGCTCGCGTTTCGCGGCAACCCGATCGCGATGGTCGGGCTCGCGATCATCCTCGGCCTGATCGGCGTCGCGATCCTGGCGCCGTGGATTACCGGCTCGGATGGGCTCGAGCCGAATCTCGCCAACCGCCTGCAGCCGCCATCGGCCGTGCACTGGTTCGGCACCGACGAACTCGGCCGCGACATCTACGACCGGATCATCTGGGGTTCGCGCATCACGCTTTATATCGTCGGCCTGGTCGCGGTCATCGTCGTGCCGATCGGGCTCGTGATCGGCACCATCGCCGGCTACGTCGGCGGCATCGTCGACAGCGTCCTGATGCGCATCACCGATATATTTCTCGCCTTCCCGCGGCTGATCCTGGCGATGGCGCTGGTCGCGGCGCTCGGCCCCGGGCTCGAGAACGCGGTGCTCGCGATCGCGCTGACGACCTGGTCGCCGTTCGCGCGCATCGCCCGCGCCGAGGCGCTGACGATCCGCAACAGCGAATTCATCCTCGCCGCGCAGGTGCAGGGCGTCAGCACCGCCGGTATTCTCGTGCGCCACGTGACGCCGCTGTGCATGTCATCAGTGATCGTGCGCCTGACGCTCGACATGGCCGGCATCATTCTGACCGCCGCCGGGCTCGGTTTCCTCGGTCTCGGCGCGCAGCCGCCGACGCCGGAGTGGGGCGCGATGATCTCGCTCGGCCGGCAGTACCTGATCGACCAGTGGTGGGTGCCGACCGTGCCGGGGATCGCGATCCTCGTCGTCAGCCTCGGCTTCAACCTGCTCGGCGACGGCCTGCGCGACGTCTTCGATCCGAAGCGGAGGGTCTGACGTGGACACCGACCCGATGCTCGTCGTCGACGACCTGCACGTGACTTACGATACGCCGACCGGGCGCGTGCACGCGGTCAACGGCGTCAGTTTTACCCTCGGCCGCGAAAAGCTCGGTATCGTCGGCGAGTCGGGTTCGGGCAAGTCGCAGACCGGGCGCGCGATCCTCGGCCTGACCGCGCCGGGCGGAGAAGTGCGCGCCCGGCGGCTCACGTTCCGCGAGACCAACCTGTTGCACGCCAGCGAGAAAACGCTGCGCCAGATTCGCGGCGGCGCGATCTCGATGATCATGCAGGACCCAAAGTACTCGCTGAACCCGGTGATGACGATCGGCAAGCAGATCGAGGAAGCCTTCCGTATCCACCGCGACGCGCCGAAGCGGGAGGCGCGCGAACGCACGCTCGACATGCTGCGCGCGGTCCGGATTCGCCAGCCCGAGCGCGTCTACAAGGCTTATCCGAACGAAATCTCGGGTGGCATGGGCCAGCGCGTCATGATCGCGATGATGATGATTCCCGAGCCCGACATCATCATCGCCGACGAGCCGACCTCGGCGCTCGACGTGACCGTGCAGCTGCAGGTGCTCGCGGTGCTCGACGACATGCTGCGCGACCGCGGCACGGGGCTGATCTTCATCAGTCACGACCTGAAGCTGGTCGCGTCGTTCTGCGACCGGATTCTTGTCATGTACGGCGGGCGCGTGGTCGAGGAATGTCGCGCGGCCGAGCTCGCGCAGGCGCAACATCCGTACAC
>JBPEYE010000464.1:0-8252 GCA_052030825.1 Gammaproteobacteria bacterium
AAAAACAGCATGTTTGGCGCCATTCGCGGCCTGCTATCCAATGATTTGTCGATCGATCTGGGTACGGCCAATACGCTCATTTATTCCCGCGGCCAGGGCATCGTCCTGAACGAACCCTCGGTGGTGGCCATCCGCCAGGATCGCGGGCCCGGTGGACCCAAGTCGATCGAGGCCGTCGGCACCGATGCCAAGAAGATGCTGGGGCGGACGCCCGAAAACATCACCGCCAAGCGGCCGATGAAGGACGGCGTCATCGCCGACTTCACCTACACCGAAAAAATGCTGCAGCACTTCATTCGCAAGGTGCACGAAAACCAGTTCATGCGGCCGAGTCCGCGGGTGCTGATCTGCGTGCCCTGCGGCGCGACCCAGGTCGAACGGCGCGCGATCCGCGAATCGGCGCTCGGCGCCGGCGCGCGCAAGGTCTACCTGATCGAGGAACCGATGGCGGCGGCGATCGGCGCCGGCATGCCGGTCGACGAGGCCCAGGGTTCGATGGTGCTCGACATCGGCGGCGGCACGTCAGAGGTCGCGGTCATGTCGCTGAACGGCATCGTTTACTCGGCATCGGTGCGCATTGGCGGCGACCGCTTCGACGAAGCGATCATCAATTACGTGCGCCGCAACTACGGCATCCTGATCGGCGAAGCGACCGCCGAGAAAATCAAGGTGCAGATCGCGGCGGCTTACCCGGGCAAGGACCTGCTCGAAATGGAGGTCAAGGGTCGCAACCTGTCCGAAGGCGTGCCGCGCAGCTTTACCCTCAACAGCAACGAAATTCTCGAAGCCTTGCAGGATCCGCTTTACGGCATTATCTCGGCGGTCAAGAACGCGCTCGAGCAGACGCCGCCGGAACTCGGCTCCGATATCGCCGAGCGCGGCATCGTGCTGACCGGCGGCGGCGCGCTGCTGCGCGATTTCGATCGGCTGATCATGGAAGAGACCGGCCTGCCGGTCATCATTGCCGAGGATCCGCTGACCTGCGTCGCGCGCGGCGGCGGTCGCGTGCTCGAGATGATCGATGAACATGGGCTCGACTTTCTCGCCGTAGAGTAACCCCGCGGCGCGTTACCCCGCATGAAGACCCTCATCCAGGCACGCGGCGCATCCCTGCAAGCCCTGTTCCTGGTCATCGTTTGCGTCACCCTGATGATCGTCGACCACCGCTTTCACCATCTCGAGGTCGTGCGCGCCAACGTCTCGCTGGCGTTGTCGCCGCTGCGCTATCTCGTCAGCCTGCCGGCGATTGCCGGCAACTGGGCGGGCGAGTGGTTTACGTCGCACACCGAGCTGCTCGAAGAAAATGCCGCGCTGCGTGCCGAGAGCCGGATCCTGAACGCGCGCCTGCAAAAGCTCGAAATTCTCGCCGAGGAAAACGCGCGCCTGCGTCGGCTGCTCGGTTCGTCGCGCAAGATTGCCGACGACGTCATCGTCGCCGAGTTGCTGTCGGTCGACCAGAATCCCTACCGCCAGCTGATCGAGATCAACCGCGGCAGCGGCGACGGCATCGAACTCGGCTTCGCGGTGATCGACGACTTCGGCGTCATGGGCCAGGTGATTCATGTCAACGCCCAGTCGGCGACGACGATGCTGATTTCGGACCCCGAGCATGCGACACCGGTGCAGTTCGTCCGCAGCGGCACGCGCTCGGTTGCTTTCGGCCGCGGCTCGACGACCCAGCTCGAACTGCGCTACCTGCCGGCAACGGCCGACATCATGATCGGTGACGAGCTCGTGACCTCGGGTCTCGGCGGCCGTTTCCCGGCTGACTATCCGGTGGCGAAAGTGATCGCGATCGAGGAAGACCGCGTGCACGGCTTCGTCACGGTTATCGCCGAACCCAAGGCCCGTCTCGATTCCAGCCGCGAAGTCCTGGTCATCAAACCCCGCGATTGAGCGCGCGTGTTCCGGCTCCGCTACCTCGTCATCTACCTGAGCCTGCTCGTGGCGATGATCCTCGCGATCATGCCGCTGCCCGAGTGGGCGCAGCTCTATCGTCCGGACTGGGTCGCGCTGGTGCTGATTTACTGGACCATGGCCATGCCGAAGCACGTCGGCCTGTGGTTTGCGTTTTTTGCCGGCATCATTCTCGACGTGTCCCAGGGCACGTTGCTCGGCCAGCACACGCTGGCGCTGGTCGTGGTCATCTTCATCAATCTGAATTTCTACCAGCGCATCCGCGTGCTGGCGCTGTTGCAGCAATCAATTTACGTGTTTGCGTTGCTGCTGATCGACCAGGTGCTGGTCGCCTGGATCGAGGGCATCATGGGCCGGCCGACGCCGCTGCTCGCGTTCTTCGGTGCGCCGCTGATCGGCACGTTGATCTGGCCCTGGGTGTTCGTCGTGCTGCGCGATATCCGGCGCAAGTCGATGCTGAGCTAGCCCGGTGAACGCAGCGCGCGATTTCGATTTCATCGATACCCGGCCCGATCTCGAGAGCGCCTGCGCCGATATCGCGGGCGACGGGGTCTGTGCGGTCGACACCGAGTTCGTGCGCGAGAGCACTTATTATCCGGAGCTCGCGTTGATCCAGCTGGCGTCGGACTCGCGTCGCGCCTGCGTCGACCCGCTGGCGCTCGACGACCTCGCGCCGCTGGCCGAGCTGTTTGCCGATGCCGCGGTGGTCAAGGTATTTCACTCGCCGTCGCAGGATCTCGAGATTCTCTATCAGAAATTCGTCGCGGTGCCGGCACCGGTATTCGATACCCAGCTCGCCGCGGCCGTGCTCGGGTACAACCACCAGATCTCGTACGCCGATCTCGTACGCGACGTCCTCGGCGTGGCGCTGGAGAAAAAATACACGCGCGCCGACTGGACGCGGCGACCGCTGTCCGCCGACGAACTCGACTACGCGATGGACGACGTGCGCTACCTGTTGCCGCTTTACACCGAGATGCGCACCCGCCTCGAGACCGGCGGCCGCCTGGCGTGGATCGAGAAGGATCTTGCCGAGCTGGCACGGGCCGAAAACTACGCGGTCGATTTCGATCGCCTGTGGCAGCGCCTGAAGGGGGTACAAAAGCTAAAGGGCGAGAAACTCTGGATCGCCAGCGCGCTGTGCCGCTGGCGCGAACAGGTCGCACAGCAACGAAATCGACCGCGTCGCTGGATCGTCAAAGACGAGGCGCTGGTCGAAATCGCGCGGCGCAAGCCCGCCGATGCCGCGGCGCTTGCGCAAATTCCGGACCTGCCCGAAAAGACCGCCAGGCGTCACGGCGACGAGCTGCTGCGGATCGTGCGCGCGGCGTCGAAGATCGACTCGGCGGACTACCCGCGCCACGACAAGGCGTTGCGGCTTAGCGACGCCGAGCTTGCGCTCGGTGACTGCCTGATGGGATTGTGCCGCGCGATCGCCGCCGAAAATGGCGTCGCGCTGGCGACGCTGGCGACACGCAAGGACATCGACAAGTTGGTCGCCGAGCGCCGCTCGAGCCGGCTGATGCAGGGCTGGCGTTACGCGATGGCCGGTGAAAAGCTGCTCGCCTTCATCCACGGTCAGGCACGGATCGGCGTCATCGACGGCACGCCCGGGTTGATTGCCGATTCGTCCGACGAGTCGCGGTAAAAACCGACCGCTGGACGCATCGGAATTGCGGCGCTTTCTGTTACTGCACCAGTATGTTCGAGAACAGGACTTCGCTGATCTCGCCGTCCCCGGACAGCTCGGCAATCAGCTGTTTGACTTCGGCGGTGACCTGTTGACGGATCTCTTCACGCGTCGCCGGCGACTTGATGTCGACGGTCTTGCGCTCGGAAAGCAGCATGATCAGCTTGTGCCGAATCGCCGGCACGTGCAGTTTGACCGCGTCCTCGGCATCCGAATCCGCGACCAGCACGTCGGCGCTGATTTGCAGAAAGCTGAGCTTGCGACCGCCGTCGAGATTCAGCACCAGCGGCTCGCCGATCGAAACGTAAGCGCTCGAAGCGGTTGAAGCGGCGGCTTCCTCGGTTGCCTGCGCCGGGCCGAAGCCGAGCAACGCGGCGATAAAAATGAGATGGATTTTGTGCATGGTTTTTCCTTGCGCCTCTAGTAAACTTGTCTGCCGTCGAATTTGCCGGTCCGAAAATGTCTCCCGAAAAAATTCAGAAGCTCATTGCCGAGCGCATGCCGGACGCCCGGGTCGAAGTCAGCGGCGGCGACGGCAAGTACACCGCTAACGTGATCAGCGAGGTCTTCGACGGGCTGCCGCCGCTCAAGCGCCATCGGCTCGTGTACGCTTGCGTCAACGACGAGATTGCTTCCGGCGAGCTGCATGCATTGACCATCGTTGCGAAGACACCCGCCGAACTGGCCTAGTCGGCGATGACCTGGCGATTGCGGCCGTTGCGCTTGGCCTGGTACAGCGCCTGGTCGGCGCGCTCGTAAATGCTTTCGGCGTCGTCGCCGGGTCGGGTTTCGGTAATTCCTGCCGACAGCGTGATCTGCACCGGCTCGCCCTTGAAATGGAAACTCGATTCGGCGATCGCCGCGCGCATCTTGGCGATCGCCTGGTCGGCGCGCTCGGCGGCGGTGTCGGTCAGCAGCAACACGAACTCCTCGCCGCCGATGCGAAAAACGGCATCCGACTTGCGCACGTAGTCCTGCATCAACTGGGCGATGATCTTGAGCGCCTTGTCGCCGGCGCTGTGCCCCCAGGTGTCGTTGACGCGCTTGAAATGATCGAGGTCGACGATGACGTAGCTGAACGGCGACCGGTAGCGATTCCAGCGCGCCAGCTCCTGCTCGAGGCGCTCGTCGTAAGCGACCCGGCTGTAAACGCCGGTCAGCGAATCGTGCAACAGCTTGACCCGGTTCTCCTGCAGTTGAAATTGCAGCGTCTGGGTTTCCATTTCCATCTGCGATAGTTGCGCGGTGAGGCGCTGGTTGCGCTCCTCGGTCGCGATGTGGCGTTCGTTGATGCGGTTGACGAAGTCGTCGACACCGCCGCGAATCTGGACGATGTTTTGATCGATCGCGTCCTTCAGCTGCCCGAGGTCGGTCGACGTCTGGAAGTTTTTCTGGATCAGGTTCATGCCCTGCTGCACGAAGCTGTGCAGCGATTGCGTATCTTCGTGGTCGGACTGGTGGTCTTGATGTCCGGCGGCGAGCAACTCGGTGATTTCGCCGAGCTGCTCGGTGACGCTGACGATGAAGGCCTCGAGCTCGCGCTTTTCTTTGTCGAGCTTGTGCAGCGAATCGGACACCGTGCCGACAATGTCGTTGAGCGTTTCGACCCAGGCCTCGCCGTCGACGCCGTCGTCGATACGCGCGCGAATCTGGGTGATTTCGTCGTTGGCGCCCTGAACGATCGCCAGCCGTTCGAGCAGCGTGGCCATGACCTCGTCGATCGACGCGTCGGCGCTGCGGCCGCCGAGCTGGGCATTTATCAACTGCGCGAGCCGCCGCAGTTCGGCTTCGCGGAATTCGTCGGCCTGCTGTAACAGCGCCTGGATTTCCTGGCGGCGTTCGGCGTCGAGGTCGAGCAGGTCGAGTAACTGAAAGACGATTTTGGATGAATTCGACGTGACCTCGAGGTTGTCGAAGTTCTCGTTGATCAACGCCGCGAGCTGCCGGATGTAGCCGATAATGGTATCGCGCTCCCGCCCCTCCGCGACCGCCTTGAGCAATTCCGAGCAGATCTCGCGCAGTTGTCGGCGCTGCGACTTGTCGAAATGGATGCCGTGCAGCAGCTCGAGCAAAAACAGGATCGGGTCGGAGCGGCGCTGCTTGCCCGCATGATCCGGATCATCGAGGGTTGCGATGATTTCGGACAGGGCGTCGACGGTTTGTGCGAGCTGTTCGTCGCGTTGCTCGCGCGAGGCCTCGCGAATCAGCTCGAATTGCGCGTCGAGTCGCGCGTCGAGCCCGCGACCGGCAATGCAGAGGCGACCGATGGTCTTGCGCAGCAGTTGCTCGATTCCCGCCCACTCGCGCTCGCGCGCCTCGAGGTCATCGAGCGCGGCTTGATATTTGGATTTCCAGTCGCTACCTTGGGGCACCGTTTCGAGCATGGGGGCGGTCGCCTGATGTTGTCTGAAACCATTCGCCGGTTAATTTTTGGCAACGCGCCATTCTGGCCGCGATGCCACCCTAGCTGTATCGGCCGCAGCGGCGAATGATTTAGCCCGAAAATGGCCGAAAAAGTCCGTATTTGCGCGCTCGAAAACCTCGACGACCCGGGTTCGTACGGATTTTCGGTCGAATTCGATGGTCAACGGGTCGACGGCTTCGTCGTCCGCCGTGGCGAGGCTTGTTTCGCCTATCGTAATTCCTGCCCGCATACCGGCGCGCCGCTCGAATGGGTCGATCATCGGTTTCTCGATCGCGACGGCGAACTGATTCAATGCACCACCCACGATGCGCGCTTTCGGATCGAAACCGGCGAATGCATTTTCGGGCCGTGCCCGGGGGCTTATCTCGAATCCCTGCCGATCGCGGTCGACGGCGGGGCGGTTTACCTGCTCGGCGACGCGTAGAGGTCGTACTCGTCGGCCGCGGTAATCTCGACCTCGCGCAGGTCGCCGGGCGCGTACGGTGCGCCGCCGGTAACGTGAACCACGCCGTCGATCTCGGGCGCATCGGCATAGCTGCGCGCGACGGCGCCGTTGTCGCCGGCTTCGTCGACCAACACGGTCATCCGCGTGCCGACGCGCGCCGCGAGCTTGCGCGCGCTGATTTGCTGCTGGCGTTGCATGAAGCGGTCGTAGCGGTCCTGCTTGACCGCGTCGGCCACCGCGCCGGGCAGCGCATTGGCGGCGGCGCCCGCGACCGGCGAATAGGTAAAACAGCCGACCCGGTCGAGTTCGGCAGCATCGAGAAAATCGAGCAGCTCGTCGAACTCGGCCTCGGTCTCGCCGGGAAAGCCGACGATGAAGGTGCTGCGGATGACGAGCGCCGGGCAGATGGCACGCCAGCCGGCAATGCGCTCGAGCATGCGCTCGCGATTGCCGGGCCGGCGCATGGCTTTCAGAATGCGAGCACTCGCGTGCTGCAACGGAATATCGAGATACGGCAGGATGCGACCTTCGGCCATCAGCGGAATGACCTCGTCGACATGCGGATAGGGGTAGACGTAATGCAGGCGAATCCAGGCGCCGAGCTGGCCGAGCGCCCGCGCGAGATCGGCGAACCGGGTGCGCAGCGGCTGGCCTTGCCAGAAGCGGGTCGTGTAGCCCAGGTCGACGCCGTAGGCGCTGGTGTCCTGCGAGATGACGAGCAGCTCGCGAACCCCGGCGTCGATCAACGCCTGCGCCTCGTTCATGACGGCGTCGATCGGCCGGCTGACCAGGTCGCCGCGCAGTGACGGAATAATGCAAAAGCTGCAGCGGTGATTACAGCCTTCGGAAATTTTCAGGTAAGCATAGTGTCGCGGCGTCAGGCGCACGCCTTGCGGCGGGATCAGGTCAACGAACGGATCGTGCGGAGCCGGCAATTCGCTGCGGACCGCGCGCATGACTTCATCGGTGGCCTCGGGGCCGGTCACCGCGAGCAGGTCCGGGAAGCGGCGCTCGATCAGGCCCGCGCGCGCGCCGAGACAACCGGTGACGATGACGCGGCCGTTCGCGCGCAACGCCTCGTCGATGCTTTCGAGCGATTCGTCGATCGCGGCGTCGATGAAGCCGCAGGTATTGACGATCACGAGGTCGGCCGAATCGTAGTCGGGCACCAGCGCGTAACCCTCGGCGCGCAGCTGCGTAATGATGCGCTCGGAGTCGACCGTTGCCTTGGGACAGCCGAGGCTGACAAATCCGATGCGGGGCGCGGACTGTTGCATGCGATCGGGCTCGACGCCAGGACGGCGGCAAAAAAGACGCGGCATTATCGTCGAAATTGTGAAACAGCGCAAAAATGCGGCTATAAGTACACTGGATGATGCGATCGATACATGATTTAATCCGGTCTATCAGCAAACCACGTTAACAGCATGAAATATCTCAACTTGCTGCTGATATCGATTCTGCTCGCGAGCGCCCAGTCGGCCCAGGCCGAACTCAACGACCAGGGCCTGAGCTCGATCATGCAGATCATCGACAAGGCGATCGAGCGACTCAACACGCCACCGGTCGAAGGCGAAGACGAAGGCGAATCCGCGGCCGCGCTCGCGACCGCGGCGACCACGGTCGTCAACCTGTCGCGTACCCTCGGTACGCTCAGCTATTCCCGCCTGCAGTGCGGCGAAGCCGGCGTGCTCGCCGAGTTTACCCAGCGCGTGCAGCGCGTGCCGGAAGCTAACCGCGACGCGATGCGCGACGCCTTCCAGGAAGGCTTCGAC
>JBPEYE010000465.1:0-4720 GCA_052030825.1 Gammaproteobacteria bacterium
GCTGTGCGAGGCCTACGGCACCTGGGGCCAGCGCAAGTTCATGGGTCGCGAGTACATGGGCATCGGCCGTTCGACGTTTGTCATCGACAAGGCCGGCAAGCTCGTGCATGTCGACTACCAGGTCAAGGCCAAAGGTCATGCCGCCGCGATCCTCGAGATCGTGCGTAATCTCGATTAGCAGCCGACGTCATTCCCGGGATGACATTTTTCCTCAAACTGCGCCACTGGGAGCTTTTCCTGATGCTCGCGCTGCCGAGCGCGCTGGTACTGCTGTTTCGGATCCCGCTGAAACCACTGGTGGTCGCCAGCATCGGCCTGTTCCTGATGCTGGTGCTGTTCGCTTGGATGATCTCGGTCGCGGTCTGGTCGAACCAGCACCTGCCGCCGGCGCGCCAGCGCAGCCCGGTGCTGTTCGTCGCCGGGCTGATCGTGCCGATCGTCTACGCGCTGATGTATATCGTGCTCTACCTGCCGCTGCTCGAGGCCGGCGGGCCGCCGGCGCGGCCGCCGATCTGGCTGTTCCCGATGCACATGCTGTCGATGGCCGGAATCTTCTACGGCATCTGGTACACCGCGCGCCAGTACAAGTCGCTGCAGGAAAGCGTCGACGCCGATTTCCTGATCTTCAGCAGCACGTTTTTCCTGCTGTTCATCTTCCCGCTCGGCATCTGGATCATCCAGCCGGGTGTCAACGCGCTTTACCACAAGCTCGATCCGGCGTCGCTGTATCGCGATGAAACTTGACTACTTCGCCTTCGGCTCGAACCTGTCGAGCCGGCGCCTGCTGCAACGCCTGCCGACCGCGGAGTTTCATTGCGTCGCAACGCTCGCAAATCACCGGCTGTGCTGGCGCAAGAACGATCGCGGCCAGTCGGGCAAATGCGACATCGAGGTCACCGACGACCCGGCCGACCTCGTCTACGGCGTGATTTACCGCGTCACGCCGGACGATCGCCTGACCCTCGACGAGATCGAATGTCACGGCTACGGTTACGAGCGGCGCGATATCCGCGTCGTCGCGCCGGGCGGCGACCGCCTCGAGGCCTTTACCTATTACGCGATCGACACCGATCATCGCCAACAGCCGTTTCACTGGTACAAAGAGCACGTGCTGCGTGGTGCGATCGAGCACGGGTTTCCCGAGGCATACATCGACACGATCCGCGCGACGCCGTCGATCGACGACCACGACAGCGAGCGTCACTGGCGCGAACTGTCCATTTACGAGGACCGCCGATGAAAAACATACTCGTGCTGCAGCATATTGCGCTCGAGGATCCGGGTTACATCAAGGACCTGATGGAAGACGACGGCTGCGCGCTGCTGCAGGTCGAACTCGACGAGGGCGAATCGATTCCCGACGACCTAGACGCCTTCGACGCGATGCTGTGCATGGGCGGACCGATGGACACCTGGATGGAAGCCGACTACCCGTGGCTGGTCGAGGAAAAGCGCCGCATCCGCGAGTGGGTCGTCGAGAAGCAAAAACCCTTTCTCGGCTTTTGCCTCGGCTGCCAGCTGCTCGGCGAAGTGATCGGCGGCCAGGTCGTCAAATCAGAGCCGGCCGAAATCGGCGTGCTCGACATCCAGATGACGCCGGCGGCGCGCGGCGACGCGTTGTTCGGCGACTATCCGCAAACGCTCAAGGCGGTGCAATGGCATTCCTGGGAGGTGCGCGGGCTCGAGTTCAACACCGACGTGACCCTGCTCGGCAGCTCGCCGACGACGCGTTACCAGATCTTTCGTTATCGCCACAACGCGTGGGGCGTGCAGTTTCACGTCGAGGTGCGCGAAGACACGGTTCGCGCCTGGGGCGAAGTCCCGGAATACCGCGCCGCGCTCGAGGCGAGCCTCGGCCCGGACGCGCTCGACGATTTCGATGCCGAGGCGCAGGCGCACATGACCGAAATGAATCGCCTCGCGCGGCTGCTCTACGCCGGTTTCAAGCGTCTGTCATAGGCGCGGGCTGAAGCGCAGCACGCGGACCTTGCCCGGCAGCGTCGGGTTGAACAGGTGGTTGTGCCAGTAGGTTGCCTGGAACAGCGGTTCGTCGTCGTCGAGCGAAACGACGTCGAAATCGAACGCGTACTCGACGCTCTTCTCGGCGAATTTCAAACGGCACTGGCCCGCTTTGACCAGCGCGTAGCCGAGCGATGACTCGAGGCCGAACAGCGCGGTCAGATCGTCGCCGAACTGGTCTTCCTCGTGGTAATGGCGTTCGGCGAGCAGGCGCAGACCGTTTTTCAACCACTGGCTCGAATCGGGGGTCTTGCGCACGATGTGGCGCAACTCGCGGGTGCGGTCGTCGAGGTCACGGCGCATGATCAGGAAGTTCATCCGGCTCTGCTCGTCGCCGCCGTTGACCGAATAGACGCCCGCGGTCATGCCGGGCGTCGGTCGTCCGCCGAGCTCGCGCATGCTGAGCTTGCGCAGGCGGCACTGCCACGACAGGAATCGCCGGTACTGTTCGCTGGGTTCCATGAGCTGGCTACGTCTCCGGTTAGCGTTCGGATTGCATGATCCCGACACCATAGCGTTTCGCGAAGCGCGGCGCGAGCCCCGGGCGAACGGATGCCGGCGCGCGATCGCTCCCGGTAATCATCGGCCTTCGTGCGGCACCCGACTATCGCAAAATCGACACCTAGCCGTCGGCCCCGCCGGGCCGGCCGCTCAGGCGCCTGAGCGCGCGCGTGATCGGCGCGTAGATGAATTCCGCCAGGCCGGCGATCGTGATCAGCACGATGCCGAGCAGCTCGCGCAGGCCGAACGGCTCGCCGGCCCAGATCGCCGCGGTGACGCCGCCGACCGTCAGTTCGGTCATGAACAGCAGGCCGACGACCGCCGGGTTCAGGTGCGGCGCGCCCCAGTAGGCCGCGAAGGCGCCCGGGATGACGATCAGGCCGATCGGGATCGACCACCAGAGGATGCCGACGATGGTCGACCAGTCCGGCGCGTCGATCTCGCCGGCCATCGGCGACAGCGCCAGGATGACCGCGAATATCACGCCGTAGAAAAAATACACGGACGTGATTTCGACGCTGCGGCTGCCGTCGTCCTTGCGCAGCAGCACCGCGGCGACCGCCCAGATCATCGCCGCGATCAACGCCATCCAGTCGCCGATGTTCTTCGGCCACGGAAAGCCGAGATCGATGCCGAACAGCACCAGCATGCCGGCCAGCGCGAACGGAATCGCGAGTGCCCGTGCCGGCGTGATCGCTTCGCCGAGCACCGCGCGCGCGAGTAACAGCGACCAGAGCGGCGTCGTGTAGTAGAGCACGAGGCCGCGCACGACCTCGGTGTAGAGCAACGCGTTGGAGTAGAACGCGAGCGACGAGCCGGTGGCAATGCCGATGAAATGCAGCGACCAGCCGCCGCGCGCGATGCGCCGCCAGTAGCGCAGCGTCCACGGCAGGAACAGGATCATCGGCACCGCGTAGAACACGACGGTCGCCCAGGCATCGGTGACGCCGGCCGCGTCCATGCCGCGCAGCGGAATCCAGAACAGTCCCCAGGCGACACCGCTGTAGGCGCAGGCGAGACTCGCCCGCGCCGTCAGACTCATTCTCGAAAACCCGCCGCTCAAATCAATGCACCGGGACGGCGCCGGATCGTCCCGACGCCGTTCGATTGCGCCGCCCGGGTCGGGTCAACGCGGCCGCGACCAGGCCGTTATCCGGCAGTTCAATGGGCGCTGCCCCCCTGCGATCCCTCGATCCGGTCGCCTAGCAGTCGAGCGTATTCTCGCGCTCCCACGAGCTCAGGTGCGTGGCGTAACTGTTCCAGGCCTGCATCTTCAGCTTGACGTAGGCGTCGACCAGCTCATCGCCGAGGCCGGCGCGCAAGACCTTGTTCTTGTCGAACTGGCGCAGCGCGTCGAGCAGGTTCAGCGGCAGCTTCTTCGCACCGCGCGCCTTGTGCCCTTCCTCGTACATGTTGAGATGGATCGGGTCGCCCGGGTCGCGCTTGTTGGCGATGCCGTCGAGCATCGCCACCAGCACGCCGGCCTGCAGCAGGTACGGATTGGCGGCACCGTCCATCAGGCGCAGCTCGAAACGGCCGTCCTCGGGGATACGGATCATGTGGGTACGGTTGTTGCCCGAGTAGGTCACCGCGTTCGGCGACCAGGTCGCGCCCGACAGCGTACGCGGCGCGTTGATGCGCTTGTAGCTGTTGACCGTCGGGTTGAAGATCGCGGTCAGATCCGCGGCGCTGTGCATGATGCCGCCGAGCGCCTGGTAGGCGAGCGTTGACAGGCCGAGGCCGCGGGGATCCTTCTTCGCCGTCGCGAACAGGTTCTTGTTGCCGGCCTTGTCCCACAGCGATACGTGCGCGTGACATCCGTTGCCGGTCAGGTGCGTGAACGGCTTCGGCATGAAGGTCGCACGCAGGCCGTGCTGCTCGGCGATCGACTTGACCATGAACTTGAAAAACACGTGCTTGTCGGCGGTGCGCAGCGCATCGTCGTAGTCCCAGTTCATTTCGAACTGGCCGTTGGCGTCTTCGTGGTCGTTCTGGTAGGGGTTCCAGCCGAGTTCGATCATCGCGTCGCAGATCTGGCCGACGACCGGGTACTGGCGCATCAGCGCCTGCTGGTCGTAACACGGCTTGGCCTGGGTATCGGCCGGGTCGGCGAGTTCGGTGCCGTCCTGGCTGATCAGGTGGTACTCGCACTCGACGCCGGTTTTCATCCGGTAGCCCTTCTTCTGCGCTTTCTCGAGCT
>JBPEYE010000466.1:0-9275 GCA_052030825.1 Gammaproteobacteria bacterium
CCGGGCGCTCGGCGCCGACGAGACGATCAACTACCGCGAGAATCCGGATTGGGAAAAGCGCGTGCTGGATCTGACCGACGGCATCGGCGCCGACGTCGCGATCGAGACCGGCGGCGCGGGCACGCTCGAAAAGTCAATCGATGCGGTGCGCGTCGGCGGCACGATCGGCTTCATCGGCGTGCTGACCGGGGGCACGGTGAATCCGACCGCGGTGATGCGCAAGTCGATTCGCCTGCAGGGCGTCTACGTCGGCAACCGGCGCATGTTCGAGGACCTGAATGCCGCACTGGCGTTGCACCGGGTTCGGCCGGTCATCGATCGGGTCTTCGACTTTGACGACGCGCGCGCCGCGTTTCATGCGCTGCGCGCGGCGCAACACTTCGGCAAGCTGGTCGTTCGCGTTTGACCGCAACGCCGCCACCGATCATTCGTTTGAGGACAACGCGAGGAAAAGCACATGGCAGGTCAGGCAAGGGCGACATTCGATTTCACCGACGCCAATGTTTTCGTCTTCGGCGGCACCAGCGGCATCAACCTCGGTATCGCCGAGTGCTTCGCCGGCGCCGGCGCGACGCTCGCGGTCGCGAGCCGCAAACAGGACAAGGTCGATGCCGCGGTCGCACGGCTGGCGGCCGAGCGGCCGGCCCACGGTTACGCGCTCGACGTGCGCGACGCCGACGCGGTTGCCGCGGCGCTCGCCGACTTTCACCGCAAGGCGGGCGACATCGACGTATTGATTTCGGGCGCGGCCGGCAATTTTCCGGCGCCGGCCCTCGGCATGAGCCCGAACGCGTTCAAGGCGGTCGTCGATATCGACCTGCTCGGCACCTTCAACGTGCTGCGCGCGGGCCACGAATTCCTGAAAAAACCGGGTGCGAGCGTCATCAACATCTCGGCGCCGCAATCGTCGGTCGCGATGGCGATGCAAAGCCACGTCTGCGCGGCCAAGGCCGGTGTCGACCTGTTGACGAAGAGTCTCGCGATCGAATGGGGGCCGGACGGCGTACGCGTCAACGCGGTCATACCCGGGCCGATCGACGGCACCGAGGGCATGGCGCGGCTCGCGCCGACCGACGCCGCGCGCCAGGCGGTCATCGACTCGGTGCCGCTGCGACGTTACGGCGCGGCCGCGGAGATCGGCCAGGCATGCCTGTGGTTGTCGTCGGACGCCGCGGCCTACGTCAGCGGCGCGCTGCTGCCGGTTGACGGCGGCTGGCTCGCCGCCGGCGTGCGGGTGCCGATGGGCTAGGTAACTAAAAAACCGGATCCTGCAGACGGAGCACGGGATCAGGCCTGTTGCTTGCCGATACCGGTCCTAGTCGTCGCGGCCGACGAACGGGACCTCAGCGACTTCCGCGCGGGTCGTGCCGCGCGGATGCTCGACCGTGATCGTCTCGCCGACTTCGACCGCCCGATCGACGACGGCGATGCCGATATAGCGGTCGAGCGCGAACGACCAGGCGGCCCAGCGCACCTCGCCGGGGCGGCCACGGGCGTCGCTGCATGGCCACGCCCACTCGATCCGCGGCACCTCGCCGGCGAACAGCAGACCGACCGACCGACGCTTGATGCCGTCGCGCCTGATTCGCTCGAGGGCCGCCTTGCCGACGAAGTCGGCCTGTTTGTCGAGGTCGACGAAACGCTCGCTCAGGTCTTCGAACGGGTTCATGTCCGAGTTGAAGTAGTAACACATGTCGGTCACGCCGCGCTCGAGCGCGCGGCCGACGATCGGTCCGGTGACCTTGATGCCGAATTCGTCGCCGGCGTCCAGGATCGCCTGCCACAACGCCATCGCGCGCTCGCTGCCGAGCGGGTAGACCTCGAAGCCGAAACCGCCGCTCCAGCCGGTGCGCGAGACGACCGCGGGCTGACCCGCGACCTCGGTCGCAATGCAGGTGTAGTTTCGCATCGCGTCGAGATCGGCGGCGCAGAGCTTGCGCAGCACCTCGAGCGCGAGCGGTCCCTGGACCTGCAGCGGCGCGACGTCGGGTTCGCTGACCTCGACGTCCCAGTCCGAGTTCATGACGATGCCGCGAGTCCACAGCGTCAGGTCGACATTGCCGTGCGACAGCCAGATCGTGTCGGCGAACGGCCACAGCACGACCGGGTCGCACATCAGCTTGCCGTGGTCATCGACGACGAGCCCGTAGCGGCACTGGCCGACGCGCAGGT
The DNA here is from genome assembly GCA_052030825.1 of Gammaproteobacteria bacterium. Lineage (GTDB taxonomy): Bacteria > Pseudomonadota > Gammaproteobacteria. The sequence continues at coordinate 2,173 of JBPEYE010000466.1, forward strand.
CGGACATGTCGCGACAGCAGAGATAGTCGAGCAGCGCGTGCGCATCCGGGCCTTGCAGCTGGGTCTGCCGCTCGAGGCCGACGTCCCACAGCGTGACGCCCTCGAGCAGCGCGGCGTAATCCTCGTAGGGCGCACGGCTGTACAGCATCGGGAAATACATGTTGTTGTAGACGCTCCATTCTTTGGCTCGGGCCGCGACCGTGCCGTCCCAGTACGGCGTGCGCCGGTTCAGCGTCCAGATGCGCTGGCGTTCCTCGGGGTGATGTGGACGCGTGTCGAAAAGTTCGGCGAGCCGCGCGATCTTGCCGTCGCGCATCTCGACGACCGCGACGAAGCGGAAATCGACGCGGTGCGGCGAGCCGTCGAGCTTGCCGCCGGTGCCGATGATCTCGGCGAAGTAGGCGCCTTCGAAATGGCCGCGCGCGCCGTCTTCGAGGGCGACGCGAATCTCGGTGCGGATGTCACGGCAGGAACGGGCGATGGCCTGCAGCTCGCGCTCGAGTCGTGCGCGGCCGCGAATCGGCGCATCCAGCGACGGCGCCTCGAATACCCCGTCTTCACAAAACAGCGCCGCAATCGCGGCACCGTCGCCGGCGGCGAAGGCATCGCAGTAGGCGGTGAATGCCGCGGCCGGTGTCATCCCTGATGCCCCTACAGGATCCGGCGATCCGACCACGGGCGCAGGTTGCGCGCGTCGCCGTAGAGGCTAATGCGACGCAGGCCCGAATCGCCCGGTTCGATCGCGATGCCGAGCGCCTGCGGCGGCGCGGCGTAGCCGTCGCGCGTGACCGTGACGCTGCCCTCGGCGATCGCGTGGCCGGCGTCGGCAAGCACCCGGTCGAGGCGGATTTCGATCGCGTCTAGGTCGGCGAAGATTGCCGCGTGCGCCTGCATGAGCTCGTCGCGACCGACCAGCCGGTTCGGCCGGAGAAACGGGGTTTCGAGCAGACAGGAAGCGTCGAGCAGGTGACCGATCGCGTCGAGATCGGCACAGTTGCAGGCGACCACGTACTGCTGCAACAGGCGGGTTGCATCGTCATTCATCGGCGACACCAAAAGTAAGTTATAACTTACTTTTTCGCACAAACAGCGTATACTGTCAAGCCAGATCAACGGAAAGGAGCCGATCTTGGCCAAACTCGCGACGTCGGCGCGGCCGCGGCAGCAGCGCGCATTGCAAACCCGGCGCAGAATCCTCGACGCCGCGCTGGCGTTGCTCGAGAACGCGAGCATCGACCGGATCTCGACCAACCAGATTGCACGTCGGGCCGGGGTCAATATCGCGTCGCTGTACCAGTACTTTGCCGACAAGTACGCGATCCTGAACGAGCTCGCGCTCGATTTCGGGCAGCGCCAGGCGGATTTGATTTGTGACTATCTCGATCACGCCGATCGCGAAGCGTCGATCGAATCGGTCTGCGACGGCCTCGTCGACGCCGTCATCGAGGGCACGCGCGGCGGCCGGGCGCCAGTGCAACTGCAGCGCTCGCTGATCGTATCGCCGGAACTGCTCGCGGCCTATCGCGCCACCAACCACGCGATCGGCCGCTCGATGCGCCCGTTCCTGAATCGCTGGGGCATCCGGGTTTCGGCTGCCGAACTCGATCTGATCATGCTCTGCCTCGGCGAAGCGTTCGGCGCCTTGCAGGACCTCGCGCTGGCGCGCGACCCAAATTACGATCCGGCCGTGATTGACGAACTCAAGCGTCTTCTCGCGGCCTACTATCGCGCGCGCCAGCCGCGCCCGGTCCCGGGAGCGCCGCGAACCAGGAGAGGACGGTAACTCCTCCTGGCGGGCGTGCCGCCATCAAACCGCGATCAGTCGCCGTGAATGCCACGCTGGCGCGCGAGCTGCGCGCGCAGGATGCGTTCGTAGTTGCGTACCGATTCGACGAAGTGCAAGGCTTCGTGGCCGCGGGCGTAGCCGCGCTTGAGCTTGCTGTAGTATTTCTTTTGCGCAAGCAGCGGCAGCACGCCGCGCAGGTCGATCCAGCGGTCGGGATTGAGGCCCTTGCTCGCGGCCAGCTCGCGCGCGTCGTAGAGATGCCCCATGCCCATGTTGTAGGCCGCTAGCGCGAGATACCAGCGATCGTTGCCGGTAACGGTATGCGTCAGTCGCCGCTCGAGCCGACGCAGGTATTTGGCGCCGCCCATGATGCTTTGCGCCGGGTCGAGCCGACTCTCGACGCCCATTTCCCTCGCGGTTTCGAGCGTCAGCATCATGATGCCGCGCACCCCGGTCGGGCTTTTCGCGCGCCGATTCCAGTGGGATTCCTGGTAGGAGACCGCGGCGAGCAGGGTCCACGGCATGTCGTATTTTTCGGCCGCTTCGCGAAACAACGGCTCGACCTGCGGCAGGCGTGACCTGATGCGACGAATGAAGATGCGCATGTCGACGTAGTCGAAGTCGTCGGCATTGTGATGCCGATCCTGCAGGATCAGCAGGGTACCGTTCTTGTCGATCAGCTCGAGCCACTGTTCGATTGCATCCGACAGCGCCTCGTACTCCGGCGACAGCGCCCACGCCAGCGCCTGGTTCTCGGCCAGCGTGAAAGCGATTCGCAGCTCGGGATAGTAGCGGCGCTTGATGCTGAGCTCGGTCGAGTTCGCGATCGTGCAATCGATCTCGCGCCGCCAGACCAGCTCGAGCAAATCGTCGACACTCGCGTCCTCTTCGGATTGCCAGGCGAGTCGCGGATGATTGCGCTGCAGTTCGAACAGTCGCGATTCGTACGGTGAGTCGGCGACGACGACGAGCTCGATGTCGGCGAGTTCGGCGACGGTTCGCGGTTGCCGCTTCTGTCCGCGGCGGCAGACGACGTGGACGTCGACGCGCTGGTAGGGCGGGCCGAAGGCAATGCCGCGGTCTTCGAGCGGTGGGAAATACGTCATGCCCGCGGCCAGGTGCGCCTCGCCGCCGGCGACCGCGTCGAGCGCCTCGGCGCGGTTGCGTCGCGGTTCGAAGACGAGTTCGACGCCGAGATAGTCGGCGAACGAAACGAGGTACTCGTATTCCGGGCCCTCGGGGCCGTCGCCACCGCGGTACCAGGTCGTCGGCGATTCGGGGGTCACGACAATGAGCTTGCCGGCCGCCCTGATCTCGTCGATGCCGGCATCGTCGGGCCACAGTAACAACAACAGCAGAACCAACAGGATGATGATCGTCTTGATTGGTCGCGGGAAGTGCAGCGACCGGGGCAGGAAGTTCTCGAGCCATCGCTCGACTCGCATCAGGACGTCGTGGGCCGAGCGCCATCGTCGCGCGCCGTTGCCCGCGCGGAAGTTGAGGTAAATCGTGTCGGCGACGCTGTGCCAGCAGGTTTCGGCGAGCGGTCGCAGCCACTCGCGGCCAATGGCCGCGAGCAGATCGACGAAGTCGAGCAGCGTGGTGCGCGCCTTGGCGCCGATCGTCGCATTCGGGTCGCTCATGATCGCCTAACTAGACCACGTTGCCTGGCAAAAGTCATCATTCTGAAATTGGCGGCTTACCCGTGCAGCTCTGCTCGCGGCGCGAGAAATCCGTGAACACGCTTCATACGATCAGCAACTGTTGCGGACAAGTCGTCGACGCGGGAACCCCATGATACGGGCGGTATCGACCGTGGCGACCGAAACCCGGCCGCGCGGAACTCCCGGTCTGGCACTCAGCGCGGCGGCACGGGAGCGGCGTCGACCGCGCCGGTCTCGCGGCGCAACACGTAAATGCCGGACAGGATGATAATCGCGACGCCGATGATCGTCGGCGCGTCCGGCAACTCACCCCAGATGAGGTAGCTCAAGGCCGTCACCCAGATGATCATGATGTATTCGAACGGCGCGACGCGCGAGGCTTCGGCGCGCTGGTAGGCATTGCTCGTGCACATGAAGCCGAGCGCGCTGGTCAGGCCGGTCAACACCAGCAGCGCGAGATCGATGCCGCGCGGCAGGGCCCAGGGCAGGTATAACGCGTTGGCGCTCGGCCGCGTCGCGACGCCCGGGTCGAGTCCCGCGAAAATCGCTCCCGCAAGCGGCGCCAGCGCGACGAACGCGAGGCTCGCGTACAGCGACATCACCGCCGGCGGCGCGGTCAGCTTCGCATAGCGGACGGTGACCTGGCACAGGGCGTAGAACAGGGCCGCGACCACCGGCAGCAACGCCACCGCGTCGAACTCGCCCGCATCGGGCCGCAGCACGATGACGACACCGGCAAAGCCGACGATGATGCCGCCGAATCGGCGCGGTCCGACCCGTTCGCCGAGCAGCAGCGCCGACAGCAGCGTGATGAAAAACGGCGCGGTGAAGAACAGCGCGGTTGCGGTCGTCAGCGAGATCTCGGCGAGTCCGACGTAGAACGCCATGAATGCGATGAACATCATCACGCCGCGCAGGATGTGGTAACCGGGCCGATGATGCCGAATCTCCGCCAGTCCGACGGTGAAGGCGATCAGCAGCAGCAGGATCGGGACCGCGGTCAGGCCGCGAATCGTCATGATTTCGTGCATCGGAAACGCACCACTCATCTGCTTGATGATCGCGTCCTGGAACGCGAACAGCAACTTGCCGAAGGCGAGCACGCCGATCGCGCGCAGCAGCACGCTCATGTACGCTCGATGTCGAGCGTGTAGCCGGCCCCGCCGAGCAACGCGACCTCGCCGTCGAGGTCCGCGTCGGTCAGCGGGTGCGCGTCGAGCCAGGCATCCGGGAATGCCAGCCGCATTGGGTCATAGCCTTCGACCGCGATTTCGAAGTCGGGCAAATCGATCGGCGTACGACCGCGGTTAAACAGCACCGCGAGCCGCAACAGCCGCGTCATCAGGCCGAGCGCCTCCGAGCGCACGTAGACGCTTTGCTCGATCATTTCCGGACGGTAGGTGCGTCGGTGCAGGCGGACCATGATCGACAGCGCGCCCTGTTCCTGGCGCGAAAAACCGGGCAGGTCCATGTTCTCGAGCACGTAGCCGCCGTGGCGATGGTGTTGGCTGTGGGCGATCATCAGGCCGATCTCGTGCAGCTGCGCGGCCCAGCCGAGCAGTCGACGCTCGCGCATCAGCAGGTCGGCGTGTCCGAGCTGGTCGAAGAGCTTGAGGGCGGTCGCGCGGACCCGCTGCGCGTGTTCGAGGTCGATGTGGTGACGTTTGATCAATTCGAGCACGGTGATCGCGCGGCGATCCTCGAACAGTACGCGGCCGATCAGGTCGTGCAGCACGCCCTCGCGTAGCGACCCGTCGGAGACGCGCATGAAGTCGAGATCGAAGGCCTCGAAGATCGCCAGCATGACCGCGACGCCGCCGGCGAAGACCGGTCTCCGATCCGACCCGAGACCATCGATCTGGAGGGCATCGACGTGCCCGGCCTTGATAATGCGTTTGCCGAGTTTCTTCAGTCCCTTGCGCGTGATCCCGGTTTCGGACCAGCCGTTCAGGCCGAGCACGCGATCGATCGCACGCGCGGTTCCGGAGGTGCCGATCGCGTCCTTTGCCTCGAGACTTTTCAGCGGCGCGACGATCGGCTCGAGTTCCAGCTTGGCGGCGAGAATTGCCTGGCGCATTCGCTTGTCGCTGTATTTGCCGTCGGGAAAAAAGCGTTCGCTCGTGCCGACGCAACCCATGTAAAGGCTTTCGAGAAATATCGGCTCGCTCTTTTCGCCGACGATGATCTCGGTCGAGCCGCCGCCGATGTCGACGACGAGACGGCGGCCGCGGTCGCCCTGCAGCGTCTGCGCGGCGCCGATATAAACGAGGCGCGCTTCCTCGATGCCGGAGACAATCTCGATCGGGAAGCCGAGGGTTTGCTCGGCGCTGGCGATGAAGTCCGACGAATTGCGCGCGTTGCGCAGCGCGTTGGTGCCGACGATGCGCACGTTCTCGGGCTTGAGGCCACGCAGGCGCTGGCCGAAGCGCGCCAGGCAGGCGAGCGCGCGCTCGGCGGCCTCGGGCATGATCTCGCCCTTCGAATCGAGCCCGGCGGCGAGGCGCACCATGTCGCGCTCACGGTCGATGATCGTGATCGCGTGCTGTTCCTCGCGCGCGACGACGAGATGAAAGCTGTTCGAACCGAGGTCGATGGCGGCAAACTGCTCCACGCCGAATCTCAGGCCTGCGGCCGCGAAAGCCGCAGCGTGCGGCGACGGAATCGATTCGTTCGGCGGCCGTGGTTCACGGCGTCACGACCAGGTTGCCGACGTGGCGCTTTTGCACGAAAACCTGCTGCGCCTGCGCCAGGTCGCGCAACGGGAAGGTCTGCGCAAGCAGGGGCCTGAGCAGGTCCTGCTCGATCAGGCGTACGATGCGCCGCATCGTGCCGGGTGGGACGATGGTCGCACCGGTCAGCTGCAGGTCCTTGTAGACGAGCTGGCGCAGGTCGAACTCGACCAGCGGCCCGGCGATCGCGCCTGAAGACGAGTAGCGCCCGCCCTGGCGCAGCGCGTCGATCAGTGGCATGAACATCGTCCCGCCGACGACGTCGAGGGCGACGTCGACCGGGCCCTGCGCGGCGTCGCGAATCGCCCCCTCGAGATCCGCGTGATGGCGGTCGATGACGATTTCGGCACCGAGTTCGCGCAGGCGCTCGGTCTTGGCCGCGGTCGCGATGGCGATGACGCGTGCGCCGCGCAGGCGGCACAGCTGGATCGCGGCGCTGCCGACGCCGCCCGACGCGCCGGCGATTGCAACCGTTTCGCCGGGTTTGAGCGCCGTGCGCGAGATCAGGTTTTCGGCGGTCGTGTAGGCGCACGGATAGGTCGCGAGCTCGGCGTCGGATTGCGGTGTGTCGATTGCGATCGCGTTACTGCCGCGCACGCTTGTGTACTCGGCGAAGCCGCCGTCGCATTCGGAGCCGAAGTAGGCCGCGCGGGTCGCGTCGAGCCACTCGCCGGCCGGCAGGATCCACGGGTCGATCAGCACCCGTTCGCCGATGCGGGCGGGATCGACGCTGTCGCCGACGGCGACGATTTCCCCGGCGACGTCGGCGCCCTGGATGCGCGGAAACGTGATCGTCCGGTTGCCCCAGCTGCCGGTGGCGTCGTCGGCGCCAGCAAAACCCGCGCTCGCGCCGGCATCGGTAATTCCCTCGGTCACCGATTTCGAATACCAGGCCGTGCGCGTGTTGATGTCGGTGTTGTTGAG
>JBPEYE010000467.1:0-7807 GCA_052030825.1 Gammaproteobacteria bacterium
TTCGCGTCGCCGGGTCTCGAATACCTGAAATGGAGCGCGCCGGTGCGCCCGGGCGACGAGTTGACGCTGCGCGTCGAGGTGCTCGACGCGCGCCGTAGCGACAAGCGCCCGGAGCTCGGTATTCTCCGCTGGCGCTGGCACTTGCACAACCAGGACGACGTCGTCGTGCTCGAACTGATCGCGACCAGCCTGTTCGACCTGGCAACGGAGGAATCCACATGACCGAAGCATTCATCTGCGACGCGATCCGCACGCCGATCGGCCGCTACGGCGGGGTGCTGGCCCCGGTGCGCACCGACGACCTCGCGGCCCTGCCGCTGAAGGCGCTGGTCGAACGCAATGCCAGCGTCGACTGGGACGCGGTCGACGACCTGATCCTGGGCTGCGCCAACCAGTCCGGCGAAGACAACCGCAACGTTGCGCGCATGGCGCTGCTGCTCGCCGGGCTGCCGCAGGAAGTGCCGGGGTCGACCGTCAACCGCCTGTGCGGCTCGGGTATGGACGCGCTCGGCACTGCCGCGCGTGCGATCAAGGCCGGTGAGACGCATTTGATGATTGCCGGCGGCGTCGAGAGCATGAGCCGCGCGCCGTTCGTAATGCCGAAGGCGTCGTCCGCGTTCAGTCGCAATGCCGAGATCTACGACACGACCCTCGGCTGGCGCTTCGTCAATCCCCTGATGCTGGAGCGCTACGGCACCGACTCGATGCCCGAGACCGCCGAAAACGTCGCCACCGATTTTAACATTTCGCGCGACGCGCAGGACCGCATGGCGCTGCGCTCGCAGCAAAACGCCGCGCGCGCGCAAAAGGACGGCTTCTTCGCCAACGAAATCGTACCGGTGGTCGTGCCACAGCGCAAAGGCGACCCGGTCGTCGTCGAGCGCGACGAGCACCCGCGCGAAACCTCGCTCGAACGGCTCGCGCAGCTCAAACCGATCGTCAGGCCCGGCGGTACGGTCACCGCCGGCAATGCGTCCGGCGTCAACGACGGCGCCTGTGCGCTGCTGCTCGCCGACGAGGACAGCGCAGCCGCGCACGGCCTGACGCCGCGGGCACGGGTCGTCGGCATGGCGACCGCCGGGCTCGCGCCACGCGTAATGGGCATGGGGCCGGCGCCGGCGACCCGCAAGGTACTCGAGGTCACCGGCATGGAACTCGGCCAGATGGACGTGATCGAGCTCAACGAAGCCTTCGCCGCGCAGGGCCTCGCGGTGCTGCGCGACCTCGGCCTCGCCGACGACGACCCGCGGGTCAACCCCAACGGCGGCGCGATCGCGCTCGGCCATCCGCTCGGCATGAGCGGCGCGCGGCTGGTCACGACCGCGATCAACCAGCTGTTCGTCTCCGGCGGCCGCTACGCGCTGTGCACGATGTGTATCGGCGTCGGCCAGGGCATCGCGGTCATCGTCGAGCGGGTCTGACCCGCCCGCGAGATGCCCGGCACGTAACGCCACGAAATCGCTGCATCGCCGCGGCGACGCTGCTATGCTGCCGCCAGAATCCCCGGGGCCAAATCGATGAAACCTTTTCACGGTCACGCGCGTTTCCGCGTTCCCAAAGCGCATTGATCACGCCGCTAGAAAGACCGGCCGCGACGCGCCCTTCCCTGCGTGACATCTGGGGCGATTTCGGCGTCACTTACGCCGCCAACGGCTTTGTCGGCTGGCTGTTCGCGGTCACCGCGCCGGTTGCAATTATCCTGGCGGTCGGCAGCCGCGGCGGGCTCAGCGAGGCCGAGATCGCGTCATGGGTATTCGGCGTATTCTTCGTCAACGGCCTGATCTCGATCTTCTTCTGCTGGTTCTATCGCCAGCCGCTGGTGTTCTTCTGGACGATCCCCGGCACCGTGCTGGTCGGACCGTCGCTCGCGCATCTGTCGTTTGCCGAGGTCGTCGGCGCATTTTATCTCACCGGCGCGCTGATGTTCGTGCTGTCGATCACCGGCTGGGTGCGACGCGCGATGGCGGCGGTGCCGATGCCGATCGTGATGGGCATGGTCGCCGGCGTGTTCCTGCGCTTCGGGCTCGACCTCGTGCGCGCGCTGCACGAAGACCTGGCAATCGCCGGGCCGATGGTCGTGACCTGGATCGTGCTGTCGGTCGTGCCGGCCTGGGGCAAGCGCATGCCGCCGTTGATCGGCGCCCTGCTCGTCGGCGTCGGCACGGCAGTTTTCGGCGGGCGCTTCGACGCCGGCACCTTCGCCGCGCTCGACCTGATCGAACCGATGATCCAGACCCCGGCCTGGTCGCTCGCCGCGGCGATCGAGCTGGTCGTGCCGCTCGCGATCACCGTGCTGGTGGTGCAAAACGGCCAGGGCATCGCGGTGCTGCGCGCGGCCGGTCATGCGCCGCCGATCAACGCGATCACCGCGGCCTGCGGTCTCGGCAGCCTGGTTGCCGCCGCGGTCGGCGGCGTGTCGAGTTGCCTGACCGGGCCGACCAACGCGATCGTCAGCAGCTCCGGGGCGCGCGAACGGCACTATACCGCGGGGCTGTTCGTCGGTGTGCTCGCGCTCGCCTTCGGCCTGCTCGCGCCGACGTTCACGCGATTCTTGCTGGATGCGCCGGCGGCTTTCGTCGCGACCCTCGCCGGACTTGCACTGCTCAAGATCCTGCAGGCAGCGTTCGTCACCTGCTTCAAAGACCGCTTTACCCTCGGTGCGCTGGTCGCGTTCCTGGTGACCGTCGCCGACCTGCCATTGTTCAACATCGGCGCCGCGTTCTGGGGCCTGGTCGCCGGGCTCGCGATATCGTGGTTGCTCGAGCGCGGCGACTTCGCCGCCACCGGAAAAGACGCGTGAGCGTACGGGAACAGGCGCCACCTACCGCGTGGCCTCGCATCTGGGTCGCGTTTCTCGCCGGCTGCATCGCCGCGTTCCAGATCGGCAAGACCGCGGCGTCGCTGGCGCTGATCATCGCCGAGCTCGAGCTCTCGTTGTTTCAGGCCGGCTGGATCGTGTCGCTGCTGACGCTGGTCGGCGCGCTGATCGGCGCGATCTTCGGTCTGGTTTCGGATCGCATCGGCCAGGTCCGCGCCGCGCTCGCCGGGCTCGCGATCTCGGCCGCCGGCAGCCTGCTCGGCGCGCAGGCGGCCGACTTCGGCTGGCTGCTTGCGACCCGGCTCATCGAGGGCTTCGGCTTCATCCTCGCGATCGTCGCGCTGCCGTCGCTGGTCAGCCGTTCGGCGAGCCCGGCCGACCGGCCGCTTGCGATGGGCCTGTGGGGCGCGTTCATGCCGGCCGGCATCGGCGCGTCGATGCTGATCACGCCGGCGTTGATCGAGCTGCACGGCTGGCGCGGTTTATGGACCGACGTCGGACTCGTCATGCTGCTGTGGTGCGCCCTGCTTTACGCGTTCTTCCGCGGCGAGCAGCGCAGCCACGGCGAAACCCCGGCGATGTCCGACATCGTTGGCAACGCGCTGCGCGTCGGGCCGCTGCTGCTGGTCGGTGGCTTCATCTGCTACTCGGGGTTGTATCAGCCGGTGACCGCGTTCTTCCCGACGCTGTTGATCACCGATCGCGGCCTCGGTCTCGGCGCCGCGGCTTATCTCGGCGCGCTGGTCGCGATGGCCAACGTCGTCGGCAACGTCGGCGCCGGCTGGTTGATCGGCCGTGGCGTCGCGCCGGCGCGGCTGCTGTTGTTCGCGTTCGTCGGAATGGGGATTTTCGCCGCGCTGGTGTTCGCGCCGTTCACGAGCCCGCTGATCAAGACGTTGTGTGGCATCCTGTTCTCGGCCTGTGGCGGGCTTTATCCCGGTACCGCGTTCGCGCTCGCGCCGCGCTTCGCCGCGCGCCCGTCGCATATCGCGCTGATGTCAGGGCTGTTGCTGCAGGGCGCCGGCATCGGCCAGACGCTCGGTCCGTTGATGGTCAGCGGCCTGGTCGAGCGCGGCGGTACGTGGGCGTATGCCAACCTCGAGGTCGCGGTCATGGCCGGTATCGGTTTTGGCTGCGCGCTGGCACTGGGACGCCGACTGCAATCGGTGGAAGCACCCCGGCCGTCGGATACGGGATCCTCGCGCTGAGCTCGAGTTCGCCGTCGCGGACGACCGGGAAGTCATTTGGAGGAGAGCCGGGAAAGGTACCTTCGGGACGGGATTCGATCTTGCCGGGCGCTTGCTTCGCGGGCCTTAATCGGCGCGACCGGGACCGGTTCTCGATTCAAGCTAATTCAACGACAACTCGACGCCAAGCGTCACCGCATCGTAGGTCATGATGGTCTTCAAATAGGCCCACTGCGCGCTGACACCGAGAATCGGCAGGTAATCGCCCTGCGCATTCTCCCAGCCTTCGTAACCATTGGCGAGACCCGAAACGAAATCTACCGAGATCGCGCTGCCGCGGTAGAGGTTGGCGTTATAGGTGATGAATACGCTGCGGTTATCCGCACTGTTGATAAAAGTCCCCGCCGACCAGCCATTGACCGTCAGGTACAGGCCGTCGTGAGATTCGTTGTAGTCGTGGTAATCGTATTTATCTTTGTCGAAATGGTACGATTTCAGAATCGTGCCGATCGCGATATCGTTATTCTCGAGCACGCCTTTCGAGGATGACAGAACCGGCGGCGAGGTGTCGTAGGGCTCGATTTCGGGGCTCAGCGCACTGACCGTGGTATCCGCATCGGTGTGCTCCTCGCCGGCAATCGCACCGAGAGACATTGAAACCAGGAAAATGCCCAGTAATCTCTTCATTTCAGCCCCCTCGAAGGCAGTCTGAAAGCTGCCCGGGTTGATCATCGAGATCGGTCGTGAGCCGGCTAGTTCGATCAAAAAATCTATTTTTCAACTAGATACGGCTCAATATTAACGTTAATTCTCCGAATATAATGCGTATCAGGCGGTAAAGAATCACCCATTTGAGGTAAATTTCGCGATCCGTGGGGTTGGGACAGCGGATTTGGGACTTTCGTCACCCTTTGTTTACCGAGCTTGTCGCGCCGGTGTCGCGCATCGCGATCCCGGCGTTTCAGCAAGGCGTCGATGCCGAGGTCACCGCCGCCGAGCGCGGCATGCCGGGTCAGGCCCGGAAGATCTGCGCCGCGGCACGGGAAAGGGTTTCAGATAGTAAAAGTCGATGAGATGGAGGGACTCGGACGCGTCCCGGTGCGAATCAATTCAGCGGCAACTCGAGTCCGACCGCGACGACGTCGTACGACAGCATCGCCTTGAGATAAGACCAGCGGGCGCTGGCGCCCACGATCGGCAGGTAATCGCCCTGGGCATGCTCCCACCCTTCGTAGCCGTTCGCCACGCCGGTTACGAAGTTGACCGTCAGCGAACGGCTCCGATAAAGAGGCGAGTTATAGGTGATGAAGTGACTGCGGCTGTAGGAACTATTGGTGTAGGTTCCCACCGACCACCGGTTGATATTGATGTAGAGACCATCATGCGATTCGTTGTAATCGTATTCGTCGTCGAAATGATGCGATTTCAGAATGGTACCGATCGCGATCTCCGTATTTTCCAGGAATCCCTTCGTCGTCCGCGACGATCGCACCGGATTACCATAAGGGGTCGTATCGAGATCGAGCGCGCTGGTGACGATATCGGCATTCTCGTCGCCGTCGTTTACCGCCGCGTTTTCATTGTTTGCGCTCACGTTGCAGGACGCGAGGGCGATCAGTAGACAAACAATTTTTTTCATGCCTGGTTTCCTGTGAAGATCTCGGGAGTAAGACGTCAGCAAAATGCCGAGCAAACTCCGGTTCCAAACTGGCTGACATCAATCCAAAACAGCCTCGAACGCGGGCTTTCAGTGCTTCTCCTGTTCGACCTAATGCCCGGTTGAGAACAGGAGTCACCCGTCAGGTTGTCACTGAGATTCGTACAGGCCCGGCATTTAAACTGGAACCTGGATCACCTTTTGCCGGCGAGGGGTACCCCTGGAAGGCAAAACGAGTAGTGAGTCACGCTTTGGGCAGGACCGTCAAAAAATCGGCATTCCAGCGTGGTGGCAGGCTTGAGTCATCTCGATCTTGCGATCAACACTGACCCCAATTAATCAATCGCGTGATCGAAATTGGCCGGACGGCCGGCCTGTTCAGCCCGAACGCTTCCGCGGGGATCGGATCTATTTGACCCGCTGTACTATCGCTCGTAAATCGAGCGCCCTGCGCAGGTCGTTATCACGCACTTCCAGGTCCGAAGTGGTGAACGGAAAATCGGCGGCATCCGCGGCTGCTGCGCCGGCATCCCGTGATGTAGGCTCGTCCGATCTCGTTTTCTTGCGGCGCGGGGATGACGGCCTGGCGCGATCTTCCGGCCCGCCCGCGATCAGGCTCTGAACGGGCCTGATCAGGTATTTCCTGAGCGGTTCCTTGATATAGACCTTGAGTGGCTTTTGCCTGACTCGCCTGCGCTCGATCTCGTTCAGCGATTCCTGCCCGAACAGGCCCTCGACTTTCACCTCGGCAAAGTAACGGCTGATCAGATCCTGCAGGTCCCGCGCCGAATATTCCCGGGTATGGTAGCGGTTCCATGGCTTCTGGAACGGCAGCAGACGGATGTTGCGATTGGGTGTCGAAAAGATGACCTGTCCATCGGCGCGAGTCACGCGCCTGATTTCGCGGAGAAAGATATCGATCTTGTCGAGCGCGATGTGCTCGATGACCTGGAACAGTACGGTCAGATCGAAACTGTCGTCCGCGAACGGAAGCGTCCAGCTTTCGAGGCAGACATATTCGATGTTCTCTCGTGAATTGTATTGCCGGGCTTTATCGATGGCCTCGGCTGACGTATCGACCGCCTTGACGCTCCTGGCGTATTCGGCATAGATAATCGTTCCGTAGCCTTTGTTGCAACCGAGTTCCAAAACGTTTTTGTCCCTGGCCTGGTCACAGAGCTGTTCGTAGGGCCAGCGGTGAATTAGGGACAAGACGTGTGCCTTGAGCGATCTGGCCTTGAAATCGCGACTCAGATCGTCAACTTCCGGATGATCGATTTGCAGATCGAACGGTTGGGGCTGCTCATTCACGTCAAATACTCCGTGGCCTGTGATGACGACCGATCGCACGACCGCCCAATGACCGCCTGGGACTCGCAGTGTACCCGTTTTGGCGCCGACTGGCCGTATCAGCCGGCCATCATCTCGACGATGCTAATCGTCGAAGTGCAGATCAAAGGCTTTCGCCAGCGCCTCCAGCTGAACCCGATTCTGATCTTCACCGATATTGGTCTTTCGCAACGAAACGCCCTGGGATGCAATGATCGGTATCGGCGCGGGGTAGGGTTTTTGCGATTTCCGTATCGCCGTGCCCTTCAGCATGGCCATGGCTTTGTACCAGAGGTCGTCGGCCCTCGGGCTCAATCGCATGTAGGTATCACGATCCAGCACCCGGTCGTCGAGCGATCCGGGTGGATACAATACGCCACCCCATCCGATGGCGAGAGTGTTCGGCGAGCTGCCGCCCGTCGCTTCGCTATGCCAGGTGGCATAGGGTTTGATTTCGCCATTTTCGATTTCGACTTTACGGCACCGGTGCGCGACGATATCCCCGGGCGTTTGCTGCCATGATTCCAGCAGTCGATATAACCAGTCAGCGGGGTAAATCATATCGTCATCGCAGGTTACGATGACGCGATCGGGGTACAGTTTCAGGGTTTCCACCAGTTTGCGGTGCGGCTCGGTCGTCGCGCAGTAACGAATCTCGAAACGATCGCCCTGTAATTTCACGAGAGCAGACGGAACTTGGTCTTGCAAATCCTGATGCAGCCACAAGATGATCTTTTCGAAGGTTACGCCTTGGTTCAGCAAACTTTTTATAGTTAAATGCAACGCGGACAGGCGGGACGGAATTGACGTGAGTGA
>JBPEYE010000468.1:0-3280 GCA_052030825.1 Gammaproteobacteria bacterium
GCTTGCCAGCTCCAGCAGCGCCTGGCCAGCGAGTTCGGGCTCGACCTGTTCGTCGCGATCAACCTGTCGGGCAAGCAGTTCGATGATCCGCTGCTGATCGCGAATCTCACGATCACGATGGACACGACCGGCGTCAAGCGCGAGCGGATCAAGTTCGAGATCACCGAAAGCCTGCTGATGGACAACCCGGAAGTCGCCGCGGCGTCGCTCCACCAGCTCAAGGAGACGGGCGCCAGGCTCGCGATCGACGATTTCGGCACCGGCTATTCGAGCTTCAGTTACCTGCACCGTTTTCCGTTCGATACGCTCAAGATCGACCGCGCCTTCGTCGGTGCGATGATGCGCAGCGACAAGAGCAACCGGATCGTCAAGTCGCTGGTCAACCTTTCGCACGACCTCGGCATGGACGTCGTCGCCGAGGGGATCGAATCGAAGCGCGAGGCGGAGTTGATCGGCGGCTACGAGGCGCGCTACGGTCAGGGTTACTACTTCGCCAAACCGCTGCCGGAAAACGACTTCATCAAGTTACTGCTGCAACCGAAGCGCAAGCAGGCGGGTTGAAAGCATCGACCGATCGCGGCGCGATCGTCGGCGGTCCCCGCCACCTCAGGAGAGCGGCCGGCCCTGGGCGCCCCGCTCCCACCACCGCAACAGCAGGCCGTCGACGGCGTCCTGCACGACGAGCCCGAGACGCTGCGGCAGCGGCTTGCGCTCGACGTACCTGACCTCGAAGACATCCGCATCGGCGCAAGCCTCGACGAGGTACTCGTCGCTGGTGACGAGTTCGTCGACGAGACCGAGATCGAGCGCGCGCCGGCCGAACCAGGCCTCGCCGGTGGCGACGCGCTCGATGTCGAGCGCCGGCCGATGCTCGCCGACGAAATCCTTGAACAGCGCGTGCACGTCCTCGATTTCGTCGGTGAACTTGGCGCGGCCCTGGTCGGTGTTTTCGCCGAACATCGTCAAAGTCCGCTTGTACTCGCCGGCGGTGATCAGCTCGAAATCGATATCGTGCTTCTTCAGCAGGCGGTGGAAATTCGGCAGCTGCGCGACCACCCCGATCGAGCCGACGATCGCGAACGGCGCGGCCAGAATGCGGTTGGCGACGCAGGCCATCATGTAGCCACCACTGGCCGCGACCTTGTCGATGCAGACGGTCAGGTCGACACCGCGCGCCTTGACCCGCGCGAGCTGCGACGCCGCGAGCCCGTAGGCGTGGACCATGCCGCCACGGCTTTCGACGCGGACGACGACCTCGTCGCGCTCGCCCGCCATCGACAGTACCGCGGTGACCTCCTTGCGCAGCCGCGATACCGCGAGCGCGCGCAGGTCGCCGTCGAAATCGAGGACGAATTTGCGCGGTTTCGTGTCATCGCTCGCGGCGTCCGCGCTATCCCGCTTGAGCGCCTTGCGACGCGCCTTGCGCTTGCGCTTCTCGTCCTTGATTTTTTGCTTGAGATGCGCCTTGAACGTCTCCGGATCGGATACGCCGGCGTCGAGCGCGGTGCGCATCGCATCGATCTCGTCGTTGATTCGCGTCGTCTCGATATGCCCTTTCTTCGATCGCTTGACGCGCTGCGCGGCAATCACCGCGGCGGCGACGACGATCAGTATCGCGACGACGAAAGTGGCCAGCTTGGCGGCAAACAGGCCGTACTCAAAAAAGAATTCAGTCACGTTGTTCTCCTGTCGAGCGTAGTGATTCGATCACTACAGGGACACAATCTGGGGGCGATGTTTCAATTTTCTAACCCGCGCGCCGGCATTTGCCGTGCCGCGTAACCTCGCCGACCGTGCTTGACTGGTCCGCGCGCAATTGCAATGCTGCCGCGGTGATGCGCGGTTTGCACCCCATGATTGCCCTCTTCAGCCTGCTGACGTTGCCGTTCGAGGCCGGCGCGGCCGCCGCGCCCGGCGAGGAGGAAGAGGTCCTCGAGTACGTCAACGAACCGTGGACCGGCGATCTCGACGGCATGACCGAGCGCGGCTTCGTCCGTATCCTGACCGTGCACAACCCGCTGTTTTTTACCTTCGAAGGCGCCGAGCAACGCGGCATCGTCGCCGAACTCGGCAAGCTGTTCGAGGATCACCTCGCCGAGGAAATCGGCCGCGTGCGCTCACCGTCCGTGGTGCTGATGCCGGTCGCGCGCGACGAGCTGATCCCGGGGCTGCTCGAGGGCCGCGGCGACCTCGTCATGGGGAACCTGACGATCACGCCCGAGCGCCAGAAACAGGTCGACTTCGGCCCGCCGATCCGCCCCAACGTCAGCGAACTGGTCGTCACCGGCCCGGCGGCGCGGCGGGTCAAGAGTTTCGACGATCTGGTCGAAACCGGACTCTACGTGCGCCCCTCGAGTAGCTACTACGAGCACCTGCAGACGCTCAACCGTAAACGCGAGGCGGCCGGCAAGCAACCGATACCGATCACCGCGGCCGACGAGAACCTCGAGGATTTCGACTTGCTCGACATGGTCAACGCCGGCGCGCTGTCGGCGATCGTCGTCGACAGCCACAAGGCGAAATTCTGGGAGCAGGTCTTTCCGAGGATCGTCGTGCACCGCAAGCTGTCGGTGCACTCCGGCAACAAGATCGCCTGGGCGATGCGCAAGAACAGCCCGCAGCTGATGCAATCGGTCTCGGCGTTCGCGAAGACCGTCAAGAAGGGCACGCTACTCGGCAACATCGTGCTGAAGCGATACCTCGGCAACACGCGCTGGCTCAAGGACGTCTACTCCGGCGAAGACCGCAAGCGTTACGAGCAAACGGTCGAAGTCATCAAACGCTACGCCGACCGCTACGATTTCGACTGGCTGATCATCGCCGCGCAGGCCTACCAGGAATCGCGCTTCGACCAGAACAAGCGCAGTCCGGCCGGCGCGATCGGCGTCATGCAGTTGCTGCCGGCGACCGCCGCCGACCAGGCGGTCGGCATCCGCAACATCAACAAGCTCGAAAACAACATCCATGCCGGGGTCAAGTACCTGCACTGGCTGCGCAAGACCTATTTCTCCGATCCGGCGATCGCGCCGCTCGACCAGGTGCTGTTTTCGTTCGCCGCCTACAACGCCGGTCCCGGTAACATGGAGCGGGCGCGCAAACGCGCGCGCCGGCTCGGCTTCGACCCGAATCGCTGGTTCGGTCACGTCGAGATCGGCATGTATCGCGCGGTCAGCGGCGAACCCGCGGCCTACGTGCGCAGCATTTACAAGTATTACGTGACTTACCAGAATCTCGAGCGCGCTCGACAGGCGCGTGACGAAGCGCTCGAGGGGCGCCGCAG
>JBPEYE010000469.1:0-6974 GCA_052030825.1 Gammaproteobacteria bacterium
GCCAATATACGATAATCGCCGCCATGTTCGAATGGGTTGCCAGTCCGGAAGCGTGGATCGCACTCGTCACGCTGATTGCGCTCGAGATCGTCCTCGGGATCGACAACATCATCTTCATCTCGATCCTGGTCGGGCGGCTGCCGCCGGAACAGCGCAATACCGCGCGCCGCATCGGCCTCGGCCTCGCGATGCTGATGCGGTTGGCCCTGCTGTTCAGCATCGTCTGGGTCATGGGGCTGGTCGAACCGCTGTTCGAAATCTTCGCGCAGGAGATCTCGGGGCGCGACATCATATTGATTCTCGGCGGCCTGTTCCTGCTCGCCAAGTCGACCCAGGAAATTCACGAAAGCTTCGAAATCCCGCATGCCGACGACGCGGCATCGGTCGCCGCCGCCAACTTCGCGTCGGTACTGGTGCAGATCACGCTGCTCGACATCGTGTTCTCGCTCGACTCGGTCATCACCGCGGTCGGCCTCGTCGAGCACGTGTCGATCATGGTCATCGCGATCGTCGTCGCGGTCGGCGTGATGCTGTTCTCGGCCAAGCCGATCGGTGAATTCGTCGACCGTCACCCGACGATCAAAATGCTGGCGCTGGCGTTCCTGATTCTGATCGGCGTCACGCTGATCGCCGAGGGTTTCGACGTGCACGTACCGAAGGGCTACATCTACTTCGCGATGGCGTTCTCGGTCGGCGTCGAAATGCTCAACCTGCAGCTGCGCAAGAAGCGTGACGCCGCCGCGATTCGGCTGCACAAGCGGATCGAATGAGCGCGCCGGCGGGCTATTCCGGCACCCCGCTGGCAAAGAAGCTCGGCATCAAGCCCGGTTATCGCATCAAGACCACCGCGGCGCCGCCCGATTACGCCGACCTCGTCGCGCCGCTGCCCGCGGGCGCCAGTATCGCGTCGAACCTCGAGGCGCCGGTCGATATCTGGCACCTGTTCGCGCGCTCGCGCGCGGAACTCGAAACCAGACTGCCCGAATGCATCGACGCGATCCACCCCGCCGGCGCGCTGTGGCTGTCATGGCCGAAAAAGGCCTCGGGCATCGCCACCGATCTGACCGAGGACGGCATCCGCGAACTGGCACTGCCGCTCGGCCTCGTCGACGTCAAGGTCTGCGCGATCGACGCGACCTGGTCGGCACTGAAACTCGTGATCCGCAAGGCGCTGCGCTGACTGCCGCGCGCCGCAAGTCAGCCACCGCGCGCGAGCGTCGTGGCGACGATCGAGATTCCCGAAATCAGCAGCAGCCAGAGCACGACGCGGCCGAAGCGATCGTCGTCGAGGCGCGCGTAAACGCGGCGGCCGAGCCACGCGCCGAGCAGCGTACCGGGCAGCGCGATCAGCACCAGCCGGCCGAGCTCGAGCGTCATGAACCCGGCCCAGGCTTGCGCCGCGAGCGCAAACAGCAGGATCGACAGGTTGAACGCCTGGAACACCGCGCGACGCGCGTCCTTGCCCCAGCCGCGCAGGCTCGCCCAGACGGTCGGCAGCGGCCCCGACAGGCCGGCGAGACCGCCGAGCAGGCCGCCGCCGAGGCCGACGATTCCATCGGCGACGCGTCCACCCATCGTCACCACCGGCAGCACGCCCCGGGTCAGCATCGCGGCGCTGAAGATGACCAGGAAAGTACCGATAAACAGCTTGAACGCGGTCGCCGACAGCACCGCCAGCAGCGCCGCGCCGACCGGCACGCCGGCGAGACCGCCAATAACGAACGGCAGCACCCGACGCCAGTCGAGCGCATGCCAGATCGCGCGCAGCGTCAGCAATTGCGCGACGATCGAGCAGACCACGACCAGCGGCGCGGCCAGCGCCGGCGGCAACACGACGAGCCACAGCGGCAGCGCCGCGAGCCCGGTACCGAAGCCCGACAGGCCCGAGACGAAACCACCGACAACGGCGCCGGCCAAAACCATTACGGCGGCGAAATCCATCGTGCGATAATAGCGACCTCGCGCCGACCGGTCAGCGTAAATTCGCCGCCGTTGCGGCGCCGCAATCACGGAGTCAGACATGGATACCGAATTGAGCGGCAATCTCGACAACGCCCGCGTTATTCAGCGCCTGGTCGAAGACTGGGACGCCGCGCTGGCGGCGCAGGACCTCGACCGGATGGCGCGCAGTTACGCGGCAGACATCGTGCTCTACGACGTCGGCGATGTCGTCGACGGCGTGCCGGCGTGGCGCGCGATCTGGCAAAAGTGCTTCCCCTACTTCGGCGACTCGATCGCGATCGAGCGGCGCCACACCCGAGTCGTCGCCGGCGATGACGTCGCCTTTGTCTACGGCTATACCCGGGTCAGCGGGCCGAACACGCCGCCGGCCGCCGAGCAACCGTGGTGCCGCACGACGGTTTGTTTCGAGCGCCGCGACGGCGACTGGCGCGTGGTGCACGAGCACGCGTCGGTCGGCATCGACTTCGAAGCCGGCAAACCGGCGCCGATCGTCGGCGAGCCCTGATGTACGTGCCGCCGCTGTTTGCCGAGGACGATATCGCGACGCTGCACGCGCTGATCCGCGCGCAACCGCTCGCGACGCTGGTCACGCTGACCGACGCCGGCCTCGAGGCGAACCACATCCCGCTGATCGTCGATCCCGAGCCGGCGCCGTACGGACGCCTGCGCGGGCACGCGCCGCGCGCCAACCCGCTGACGCGGGGCGGGCATCGCGACATCGACACGCTCGCGATCTTCCACGGCCCCGAGGGTTACATCACGCCGTCGTACTATGCGACCAAGCGCGAGACCGGCAAGGTCGTGCCGACCTGGAACTACGCCGTCGTCCACGCCTACGGCCGGCTCGAGCTGATTGACGATCCGGCCTGGGTGCGCGACCAGGTCGAGACGCTGACCGACCGCCAGGAAGCAGCCTTCGAGCAGCCGTGGAAAGTCGCCGACGCGCCGCGCGATTTCAGCGACCGCATGATCGCGAGCCTGGTCGGCCTCGAAATCGTCATTACGCGGCTCGTCGGCAAGACCAAGGCGAGCCAGAACCAGCCGGCGGCCAACCGCGCCGGCGTCATCGCCGGCCTCGACGCGAAGAAGGACCCGGCGGCGACCGCGCTCGCCGACCTGACCCGTCGCCACGGCGCGGCCGACGACGACTGAGGCGCGCGGCGATGGCGCCGGTATTGCTGATCATCGACGTGCAGCAGGGACTCGACGATCCGGCGCGGGGCGCGCGCAACAATCCACAAGCCGAAGCCAACATCGCGCGCCTGCTCGCGGCCTGGCGCGAACGCGATTTGCCGACCGTGCACGTGCGTCACTGCTCGACCGAGCCCGACTCGAAGTTACGCCCCGAGCTGCCCGGCAACGCGTGGAAGCCGGAGGCCGCGCCGCTGCCGGACGAAGTCGAGATCACCAAGACGACCAACAGCGCGTTCGTCGGCACCGGGCTCGACGCGAGGCTGCGCGCCGACGGAATCGACGCGCTGGTCGTCGTCGGCCTGACCACCGATCACTGCGTGTCGGCCTCGGTGCGCTCGGCCGCCGATCTCGGTTTCGACGTGACCCTCGTCAGCGACGCCTGCGCCGCGTTCGAACGTACCGCCGCCGATGGCGAACACTACAGCGGCGAGCAAATGCATCGCGTCAATCTCGCCAGCCTCGACGGCGAGTTCTGCCGCCTGCGCGACACCGCCGCGGTGCTCGCCGGGATCGACAATGCCAGGGAGACCGACTCGTGACCGATACCCGCAAGCTGCTGCTCAAGGCCGCCGACATCGCCGCGCTCGAAGGCGAGCGCAAGGTGCATTTCCTCAACGACAACGCGGTGCGCATCAACAAGTCGCTCGGCGACGCGGTCGGTCTCGAGCATATCGGCGTCCACATCATCGAGGTGCAACCGGGTCACGACACGACCGAATACCACCTGCACTGGTACGAGGAAGAATGCATCTACTGCCTGTCCGGCCGCGGCGCGCTCGAGATCGACGGCGATCGCTACCCGTTCGAGCCCGGCGACTTCGTCGGCCTGCCGCGCAACACCGCCGCGCACGGTCTCGCCAACGACGGCGACGAACCGCTGGTCTGCCTGGTCATGGGGCAACGTCTGGCGCAGGACGTGTCGGATTATCCGAAGGCGAAAAAACGCCTTTATCGCAACAGCGGTCGCTGGGACCTGGTCGATCTCGAAGACGTCGAGACGCCGAAATAACCTGGCCGCGCGGGCCGCTATCGCGCGGCGATCGTCAACCGCCCGCCCCGGCCGACAGTCACGTCGTTGTGCGCTAGACTGGCGGCAACGGGAGGATTTCGCTCATGATCGTCACGCTGCTCGCCCTCGTCATCGTCGCGTTTGCGCTCTACACCTGGCGCGTCGGCCGTGAAGTCGGCGGCTACGCGCGCTTTATTCGCAGCATTCTGTCGACCGGTCCCGGCCGGCAGGTCACGCTGGATCTGTATATCGCGACGACGATTCTGTGCATCTGGATGATTTACGATGCAATCGAAGTCGGCATTTCGCTCGTCTGGGTGTCGCTGTATATCCTGATCGCGCTGTTCATGGCATCGTTCGGGCCGCTGCTGTACCTGCTGCATCGCTTCATCGTGATCTGAGCGCGACCAATGACTTCGCGCAAGACCGCCAGGGACGCGCACCCCGCCTGGGGCTGGCTTTGTATCGCACTCGGCCTGTTTCCGCTCGGCATCGCCTTCGACCTGGTGCCGGTCGACCCGAACAGCGTGCACGCACCGCCGTGGGTGCTGGCGCTGTGCGGACTCGTCTTCATCAGCGGCGGCGGCCTGATCCTGCTGCATCGCCACCGTCTGCTGCAACACGTTTTCGCCGGCACCATCACCGGTTCGTTCGGGCTCGTCGGCCTGTGGGTTGCGCTGTTTGCGCCTGCGGACGGCTTTTCCGGCGGCTTTTTCTTCGTCTCGGACGAAACCAACGTCACCATCGCGCGCTGGATTTTCGGCATCGGCGCCGTACTGGCGCTCGCGATTTTCGCCAACGCGATGTTCCGCATTGGCCGCGGCGACGACTGAACCGCCAAGATGATATGCTCCCGTTTCGACGCCCGGGGCGAGGATCGATCATGGTCGAAACCGAACAACTGAGCGGCGGCTGCCAGTGCGGCGCAATCCGCTATCGCATCGTCGGCGAACCCTCGATGTACTACGCCTGCCATTGCACCGACTGCCGCAAGCAATCGGCGAGCGCATTCGGCCTGTCGCTGCGAATCGACCCGGCGCAGCTCGAGTTCGACGCCGGGCGCGAGCGGTTGCGAACCTGGGATACGCAGGGTGACGACGGCGAAACCAAGCGCTGCGCATTCTGCCCCGAATGCGGCACGCGCCTCTATCACGGCGACGCGGACCCGGCGGCGACGATCAGCGTCAAGGCCGGTTCGCTCGACGAACCCCGCGGCCTGCGGCCGCTCGCGCACATCTGGCTGCGGAGCGCGTTGCCCTGGGTCGAGATCGATCGCGCGCGCTACCGCTGCTTCGACGGCGAACCCGACGACGAAGCCGAACTCGAACGGCTGTGGCGGGAACAGCGCAACGGCTGAGTCGCGATGCTGAAGCTCGAGCGTACCGATTCCGACCTGCACGTCCATTACCGCCACTACCTGTTACCGGCGGCGCTGCTGATCCTGCCACCGCTGCTGCTCGCCGAGTTCGGCCCGAGCCTGATCGACGGCAGCATCGACGCCAGCGATCTCGCCGGTCTTGCGCTCGGCATCGTCCTGCCGCTCGGCTTCGCATGGTTCTACATCGAGTTCGGACGCTTCACGTTTTCGCGTCGCGACGGCGTCTTCGCCTGGCGCTGGCGCAACCTGGTGCGCAGCGAGCGCGGCGTGGTCTCGCTCGCGCGCGTCGTCGACGTTCGCCGCGAGGGTCTGGAGACGCGCCATCCGCTCGGCCGCCAGTCGGTCTGGCGCCTGGTCGTCGAACTCGACGATGCCCGCGTCGTCGGTTTGAGCCACGGCTACTCCGGGTTTCACAAACGCGAACTCGGCCGCATCGTCGATGAAATCCGCGACTACCTCGACCCGCTGCCCGGGCGCAGCTGAACGGCGGCCTCCCCCAACTTCAACGGAACCTGAGATATGGCCTACTACTTCTTTAAACTCGCCATCTCGGCGGTCCTGATCGTCGCGATTTCCGAGGTTGCACGCCGCAGCTCCTTCATCGGCGCGCTGCTCGCGTCGGTGCCGCTGGTGTCGGTCATGGCGATGATCTGGCTTTACATCGACACCGGCGACAGCGAGCAGGTCGGCACGCTCGCGAGCAGCATCCTGTGGCTCGTGATCCCGTCGCTGGCGCTGTTCATCGCGTTACCGCTGCTGCTGCGGCACGGCGTCAACTTCTATCTCAGCATGGGACTCTCGATCGCGTTGACGATCGGCTGCTACGGCGCGATGATCGCAATCCTGAAACAGATCGGAATCGAACTGTGAATGCAGCCGGGTTCGAGGTCGAATTGGCGCTTGCCGGCGAAGCCGAGCTGCCGGCGCTGCTGCCGCTGATTGCCGAATACCATGCTTTCGAAGGCGTCGCCAGCACGCCTGCCGACCGCGAAACCGCGGTGCGGACGCTGCTCACGCATCCCGAATTCGGCGCGATCTGGCTGGTGCGCGCCGACGATCGAATCGCCGGTTATATCGCGCTGTGCCGCGGCTTCAGCATCGAGTTCAACGGCTTCGACGCCTTCGTCGACGAGTTCTACCTCGCAGCCGAATTTCGGGGCCACGGCATCGGCACGCGGGTGCTCCGCCTGATCCGCGCCGAAGCAAGCGCCCGCGGCATCAACGCGCTGCATCTCGAGGTTGCGCGCGACAACGCGCCGGCGCGCGCGCTCTACCGCAAGGCCGGCTTCGAGGCGCGTGACAAATACCTGCTGATGACGGCGCCAATAGAGGACGAATGACGATGAACCCGACCGAAGCGAGACTCGAAAAATTGCTCGATACCGCCGCCGTCATCGTTGACTGGGCGGCGCAGGATGTCGTCACGACCGC
>JBPEYE010000047.1:0-2604 GCA_052030825.1 Gammaproteobacteria bacterium
GCCTCGGCGACGACCTCGGCCTCGGTTTTGCTGCCGCGATCGAGGGCAAGCCAGTCGCCGTGGGTAAAGAGTTCCCGCTCGAGTTGTTCGCGCGCCGCCGGCGCGAGCCCGAGCGAGGCCAAAACCTTGTCGATATCCCAGTCGAGAATAACGTTGCCGAGATCGAATATCACCGCCGATTTACGCATCTTGCCGCGGACCCATTCGCCGCTTGTCGAAAGTCCGATCGCTCAGCCGTACTGGCGGCTTTCCCTGATCTCGTAGTGCGCGGCAACGTCGTCGTAGCGGTGGAGAACTTTTTTCGCCGCGTCCGGGACGTAACTGCGCGTATAATCCTCACCCATGAAAGCGCTCAGGTTGGCCAGCGAATCAAAAGTCATGATCGTGATGAAAGCCACTTCGTCGCCGCGATCTTCACGCAGCAGTTCGATGGCGCGGTAGCCGGGGATGTTTTTGGCCTCGATGCCGGGGAAGATCTCATCGCGTAGCAGGTTTTCGTAGGCATCGGCGTTCTCGGGGCGGGTCCAGCCGTGCCAGATTCGCTTGATGGTCATCGTCTTGCCTCGCTAGATTTACCGAATGGTGGCAACATATCGCCAAATGGCCGAACAGTGAAGAATTCCGTTATCCGCGCACCTGCCAAGACTGTCGAAACGAACCTTAGCGCCGGAACCTGGCCCGAGGTTATCGGTCAACAGCACATGCCCCGCCAAATTTTTATCGTCATCGCCGTCGCCTTGCTGGCGGCCTGCGCGAGCAAGCCCCCAGCATCGATCGCGCGGATACCACCCGACGACCCGGGGCTGACCTGGGTGCGCACCGACATCGATCGCAACATCGGCACCGAGGTGCGCTGGGGCGGCGTCATCAGCAAGGTCGAAAACAAGGCCGATGTCACCTGGATCGAAATCGTGCGTTATCCGCTGCGCGATAACGGCCGGCCCGATCCCGCGAGTCTCAGCGATGGCCGCTTCATCGCGAGTTTCGCCGGCTTCAGGGATCCGGTGGTATTCAAGACCGGTCGCGCGCTGACCGTGCTCGGTGTCGTCGACGGCAAGGTCAAGCGCACGATCGGCGAGTTCGAGTATGCTTTTCCGATCGTGCGCGTCGAGGGTGCGCACCTGTGGCAAGCCGAACCGCTCTACGCTGCCCCGGTATACGATCCGTTTCCGCCGCCGTGGTGGTACTACGACTTCCGCTTTCGTTACGGGCATCCCTATCACCGGCATCCTCGATTCTGGTAAGCCACCGGCAGGATGCCCGCGCGCGTCGGTGCCGATGCCGCGTTCAACCACCCCGGCGGAAAAATCGTGGATTGCTGACGATGAATTTCTGGATCCAGCGCTCGAGGAACGATTCCTTCATGCCCGATTTCAGGTAACCGTAGCCGAGAATCGATATCGTCGCCGCGCCGAGCACGTCGACGATCAGGTCCCACATCGTATCCGTCAGCCCGGACGGGTCGCCCCACATCGCCTTTTGCATATTGAGGCCGAACAGGGTATCCATGGCGTACTCGAATATTTCCCAGGCCGCGCCGATGCCAACCGCGAACAGGAAAGCAAAAAATGCAACGAACCCGGGTTTCATGTGGATATCGATTTTCTCGGTTTCGTTGAGCAGGTGCACGAGCAGGAAGCCGATCATGCCGAGCAGCAAGCTCGAGAACGTGTGCAGCGCAATGTCCCACCACCAGTACCGCGTGTAGTAATCGCGCACCTCGCCGAGAAACAGCGCGGCGAACACGAAGGCGATCGCAAGCAGTTCGAACTCCGCCGGGATGTAGACACGAAATCGGCGCGCCATGATCAGCGGCACCAGCGTGACGATGACGATGCCAGCGGTGACCGCGGCCGTCATCCATTGCCCTTCCCAAAGCGCGAACGCGATTTGACCCAGCAATATTGCCTTGAGTGCGTAGCTGAGTCGGTAATGCAACAACGGTAGGTGCATGCTTCGTTTTCCGGCAGGCCGCTGACGAGCGGGCTTCGAATCCCGCCCGATTATAGGCGTCACGGGTCGCCGCGTAACCTACGCGGCCGGATTGCCGGCCGGCCGCGCCGGCGTTACTGGCTGACACGCCTGGCGCAACCGGCACGGCAATCGGGTTCACTCCGACTCCCGATCGAGATAGTAGTGACGGCCGAAGCGTACGGCGTCGGCGATGTCGGCGCGGGTGATGCCGATGTCGCGCAACTGCGCGTCGCTCATCGATTCGAGGTGCTCGATCGCCTCGCGGTGAACACTCTCCTGGCGGATCCGTTCGCGCCAGGCCGCCAGCAGTCTGGACAGCCGCTCGAAAATACCGGTGACCGTTTTCTGCGCATCGCCACGGGGCAAAGTCGAGCCTCCGGGAGCGAGGTTGTAGGGAAAAACCAGATTTTGTAAGTATCGCTCAATCATTGTAGAATTCCTCAAGTTTATGGGCTTTCCCGAAAACCGCTATTTGGGCCGGGAATGCCGAAATTATTGATACTTTTGCGCTACGCTTCAAACGAATACTATTATTTATAAATTTAGTATTTCTAATTTTATGAAAAAGCGACTCCCTCCCCTAAACGCGCTGCGCGCATTCGAGGCAGCCGGACGTCTGCAAAGCCTGAC
>JBPEYE010000470.1:0-9475 GCA_052030825.1 Gammaproteobacteria bacterium
GCGCGCGGGTCGGCGACCGCGCGCGCCGAGAACACCATGTTGAGCGACAGCAGCACCAGCACCGCGCTGGTGTAGAGGTACATCGGGTCGAGCGCGAACTTGACGTAAAATGCGGCCTCGACGACGAGAATCACCATGATCACGATACTCATCACGACCAGGCCACGGCGCCCCTCCTCGACCGATTTCGGCAGCGCGAACCGGGTCAGTTCGACCGAGTCGTAGCACGTGCTGGACCACGCGGATCTGATCTGTTCGGGCAAGTCGATTTTCATGGTTGTTGGTCTGCCGGTCGCCATTACAGGTTATCGTCACCGCGGCGGGATTCCTGAGCCCGCCAACCGAGGTTGCCCGGCCGGTCGCATGACATACCGGTGCCCGGAGGCGCACAAACCCATGCCTGACGGTGCCGCGACAGCGCTGGACGTTACGGGCCGATCAGCCACCAGCCCGACAGGATGAAGCGGCCGACCGCGGCCTGCTGATCGTACCACTCGATCCGCGCGGCGCCATCGGCAACCGCGTGCTGGGTGGCGAAATCGTTGCCGCCGCTTTCGGCCTCGTGCAGGTCGAGCACGCGATTGAGGCCCGAGCCGATCGTGCGCACGCCCATCTCCGTTTCGTTGCCGCCGAGGTTATTGGCCAGCAGGATTTGCGTCACCGCATCCGCCGGCACGCCGAGCCCGCCGAGATCGACCTGCTCCCAGGAACCGCTCGCGGCCGGCGCGCCGGGCAGGTACGCGGCGGCCTCGGTAAAGCTGCCCGGCGCGATGCTCCAGTAACCGAGCAGATAAAAATCGATGTCACCGTTGGACTCGGCGAAGACCTCGATGTCGCCGCTGGCATCGCTCGCGACCCAGACCGCGCCGACATCGACGCCGCCCGACTCGGCCTCCTGCAGCTCCAGCCGTCGGTCGAGTCCGGAGCCCGCGCGACGCATGCCGGCATAACGCTCGCTATTGCTGCTGGTGTTCGCGGCGGCGAGTTCGACGACCTGGTCGGCGCCGACGCCGTAGGGCAACAGCGACACGCTCTGCCAGCTGCCGCTGGCGCCGGCGAAAAAGGTATCGAAGCGCTCGACGTAGGCGGCACCGGTCCAGTAGCCAAGCAGGACGAACGTGACGTCGCCGGTTTTGCTCGAGTAATGCTCGATCCGACTGCTGGCGTCTGTCTGCGCGTGCAGCGTGATCGCGTCGACGCCGCCCGATTCGGGCTCGTGCAACAGGAAGCGGCGTTCGAGCGACGAGCCGACCGCGCGCACACCGCCCCACTGCTCCTTGCCGGCGTCGGCGTTGATTACGGCGACCTCGACCACCGCGTTGGACGGCACGCCGAAACTCGCCAGGTCGACCGTCTCCCACGCGCCCGCAGTGCTCGCGCTCCACGGCTCGCGCAGCTCGGTGTAGCCCGGTGCGACCGGCGCGCTAGCCGCGTAGAGATCGGCGATCTCAATGTCGTCGAGCGCAAGGTTATAGACGCGCACGTCGTCGATAATGCCGTCGAAAAATCGCGCGGCGGTGCCGTTGGCGCCGATCGCGACCGGCACCGAGGGATCGGTATCGAGCGCGCCGCCGACCGCGTGCGCGCCGCTCGCGACCTCTACGCCGTCGAGGTAAAGCTTCATCTCGCCCGAAGCGTTGTCGTAGGTGGCGGTCGCCAGGTACCACTGCCCGGCGGAGAGATTGACGCTCGAATCGGCGAGCGTCGTCGTCGTGCCGCCGGCCTTGATGCGCATGCGCAGGTAGCGATCGGCACCGGAATCGGTGGTACTGAGCTGCCAGTAGGCGTCGGCCTCGTTGGTGCCGCTCGCCTTGGAGATGATGCGCGGATCGTCGCTCGCGATCGCGTCGGCGTTGAACCAGCCCATCAGCGTGATGCCGCTGCCAACGACATCGAACGTCCCGGCAGCGACGTAATCGTTGCTGCCGTCGAAATCGAGCGCGTCGCCGAGCAGCCCGGCGACCCAGTTCGGGCCGTTGGTCAGCGTGCCGTCGTTGCTGCCCTCCGAGTCGACCGCGGTCAGGCCGGTGCCGTCGTCGAGCTTCCAGTGCGCGTACGGGTCGGACGAACCGCCGGTCGAATCAATCCTGACGTTGTCGATATACGCCTCTCCGGAAAAACTCGAGTTCGAGGCAAACCGGATCATCGTGTCGCTCGCCGCATACGCGGAAATGTCGTACTCGGACGAAAGGTAAGCGGCATCGGTCCCGGGGCCGATCGTGGCGAGCGTATCCCAGTTGCCGCCGCCGTCGCCGGAAACCTCGACCAGGACCGCGGCGCCACCGGTCATGTCGTCACGGCGATAGTCGAAACTGAGGTAAGCCGTCGTAAAACTGCCGATATCGACCTCGCGCTCGACCGCGCGGTCACTGTTCTGCAGCCGCAGTCGATTGCCGCTGGGGTCGTCGATCAGCGGATCGTCAAGCACCCGCAGGTTGGCGCCGCAAGCCCGGCCGTCGTCACCCGACTCGACCCAGGCCGTACCGCTCCAGTCGAGCGTGCCGTTGCTGCCGCGGTATTCGTCGGCGCCATCGCAGGTGAAATCCGGGAATTCATCGAGATAAAATCCCCCTTCGAGGCCCGCACCGGCACCCCACTCGAGCGCGCGGCGCATGATCTCGAGGCCATCGGGAGTGAGCTGGTTGACGTCGAAATTGAACGATCCCCATGGCAACTTGACCCGCCGTGCCGGCGCCGGACTGCCATCGTTGCGCCGCTCGCCGGTCTCGAGATAAGCGAGACCGGGCTCGGCTGCGCCCAGTTCGCCGAGCACGTGCAGATCGAGCGCCAGGGTCGGCTTCAGCACCCACATCGACTGTACCGAGGTGGACAGCTGCACCGGGCCCGTGGCCAGGGTTTCGGTCAGGTAATGGGAGTTATCGGTGATCGTGATCGTGTCGGCATCGACGAACGGCGACAGCGCGAAACTGCCGAGCAGCAGTGCGCGCCGGGCTTCCTCGGTGATCACGCCGACCGGCAGGTCGTCGGCCTTGTCTCCCAGCTCCGTCATCGGGGTGGAGCCAAGTTCGGGCACGTAAACCACATCGGCCGCCGCTGCCGCGGCGTCGAACGTGGCCTGGTCGTCGCCGGTTGCGATCAGCGCCACGTTGTGCCCCCAGCCCTCGATCAGCGTTTTCTTGTCCGCCTGTTCGGTCGTCAGGATGGCCGGATCGCCGACCACGAGTAACACGTCCAGCGCGGGCGGCGAACTCGTGCCGGCGCCCCACTCGAGCGCGCGGCGCATGATCGTGCGCCCGTCGTCGGTCAACTGATTGATATCGAAGGTGCCGCCGCCCCACGGCAGCTGCACCCGCCGGCCCGCGGCCGTGCCTCCGCCCGACAGGTCGTCGCCCGGGTCGAGCGTGGCGAGCGACGGCTCCCACAGGCTGCCCGTATTGAAAGATTGCCCCAGCGTCTGCAAGCCTGGCGCCAGCCCGCCCGACAGCATGTGCACCGACTGATCGCTCAGCGCAAAGGTCAGCAGGCCGGTCGCGAACGGTTCCGTGATGTAATGGCTGTTGTCGACGACGTCGATCTCGCGGCGGCTCTTGAAGATCTTGTCGGCGCTGAAGCCGAGCTCGTCGACCAGCTCGCCTTCCTCGTTGACCACGCCGATGGCCGCGTCGACCAGCTTGGTGCCGACGTTCGACGAGTTGATGTCCTGCGGAATATAGGCGACGTCGTTGGCCGCGATCGCGGCGTCGAAATTCGCCTGCGAATCGCTCTCGTCGATCAGGTTGACCGTGTAGCCCCAGCCCTCGATCAGCGCCTTCTTCGCGCCTTCCTGCGCGGTCAGGTTGGCGGGATTGACGACCACCAGCAGCACGTTGCCGTTGCTGGTCTTGTCCGCGGACATGCCCCAGGCGAGCGCGCGCTGCACCAGCAGGCGGCCGTTGGCGTTGAGGTAATCCCAGTCGAAGCGGTAGCGGGTGCCGAGCGGCAGCATCACGCGGCGGCCGGCGGCGCTGCCGCCTTCTTCGAGCGCATCGCCGGTGTCGAGCACCACCAGCGAGCCGTCGCCCGCACTTTCCGCCAGGATTCCGAGGTCCTCTGACCGGTCGCCGTTGACGGTCAGCTGTTCCATGCCGGCGCGGTAAATTTCGAGCGGCCCGCCGGCGAACGGGCGCGTGATGTAGTGATCGCTATCGACAATGTCGATCGCGTCACCGACGGTCAACGCGCTCGACTCGGAGAATCCGAGGTCCGGATTGAAATCGCCGTCCTGGCTGACGACGCCGATCGGCGCGTTCTTGACCTTGTTGCCGACCAGGCTCGAGTTGACCGTCTCCGAAATGAAGATCACGTCCTGAGCAATGAACTCGGCGTCGAAGGCCGCCTGAGCGGCGTTCTCACTGATCGGCTTGACCGTGTAGCCCCAGGATTCGAACAGGTCTCTCGCCTTTTGATCCTCGGCGACCAGCGTGGTCGGATTGATCACGACCATCAGCAGCTTGCCGCTGCCTTGCGGGGCGACGCAGACTTCGCCGCAGGTGCAGGTGTAGGTCACGGAGAGTTTCGGCCGCAGCGTCGGATCGGCGTGGTCGCTGCTGGCGAAACTGGTCGCCGTGCCGGAGGTCTCGGGATAGAGCGCGAGGCCGTGGTTCGGAAAGCGGCCACGGACCCAGCCATCGACGAGCTCGCCAATCTCCCACGCACTCCAGCCGATCCCGGC
The DNA here is from genome assembly GCA_052030825.1 of Gammaproteobacteria bacterium. GTDB lineage: Bacteria > Pseudomonadota > Gammaproteobacteria. The sequence continues at coordinate 4,673 of JBPEYE010000470.1, forward strand.
GGGAACCGATTCGAGCGCATATTCGCGGCTGTCGAAATCCCCGCCCGGGTCCGACCAGGCTGCGCTCGCGGTCCGCTGGGTCCAGTTGGACGTACCGTTACTCCCACTGCCGGTTCCCTCATCCCAGCCGGCTTCGAGCCGGTAGACCCCGACCGGTCCGCCGCCGCTGGCGGGGCTGGACTGGTAGAGCTCGAGGCGCGCGTCGACGACCCGCGCGCCGCTCGGGATCGCACCCAGGTTGAACCGGATCAGGCCGTGGGCGGTCGAATCGGCCCACTGATCGTCGACCCAGATCTCGTCGCTGGCGCCATAATTCCAGGTCGGCTTCCATTCGTACAGGTAGGTATCCTTGCCGTCCGCCGGTCCCGGCTGCAGCAGGCGCGTCGACAGCGGCGCCTGCCGCAGCATCACGTCGTCACGCTCGAGACTCGCCCCCGCACCGCCGTCGAGTTTGCTGGTCGACTCGAGCTTGGTCGGCGACGTCGGCGGCGAGCTGACGATCACCTCGAGGTAGGGCGCGAACGCCGTTTCGCGGCTCAGGTATTCGGCGTGCACCCCGTCCGCGGCGGTGCCGATGGTAATGCCGAAATTTTCCTCGCCGTTCACCCAGGCCTGCACCTGACCGGTCAGGTTGGCCGCGACCCAGACCCCGTCGTTCGGCTGTGCGGGCAGGCTCGCCAGCACCGCGCCGTCCCGGCCGTCACCCATGCTGTCCCAGGTCGCGTCGGTATCGATCCAGTCGGCACTGATCCGGTATATGTCGACCGGACCTTCGACGTGGCCCTTGTCGATATAAAACCAGGCTCTGGCCGACAGTATCGGCGATCTGACGGGTATCGCCGACAGGTCGTAACGTAACATCGGGCGCTCGAGCACGCCGCCCTCGTTACGGATGTGCAGATTGGTATCGGCGGCGTAGTTATTGGTCGGCTGGTCGTCGCGGATCCAGGTGTCCTGGTCGACGTTGACCGTGTAGGTCGTGATGCTGCCGAGACCGTGAGAGAGCTTGGTATCGTACTCGTCGGCGCCGAACGGATAGTCGGTCAAATCGGTATAGGGGCCGCAGCCCTGCTGCGTAAGCTCGCGCAGCGCGTGCTGCATGCCTGCCTGCGCGACGTACTCGGCGCGCGTCGTTTCGAGTTCGCCGGCGGCGAGTTCGACTTCGATCGCGCTTTGCCGGCTGATCAGAAACGCGACTACGCCAATCAGCGCGATCGCGACCGCGACCGGCAGCAGCAGGTAGCCGCGCTGCGTGGCTGTGATCGGGATTCGCCGTCCGGATCCATCAACTCGCGCTCGGCGAGTCGATTTCCGGCGGTCGTCATCCCGGCGCAAGCCGGGATCCATCCCCGCCCCGTTACTCGCGCCGACCGACGCGGCATGCCGGCCGTGTCCGCTCGATCGATTCGGCGCAGACTGGATGCCGCGGCCCGGCGTAGCGGCTCGGGAGCCGGCATGACGGTAAACGCCAAGGACGCCTTTTTTGTCGCGGTCGCGCATCACAGCGCGCCGCCGATGCGGACCCGCGTTTGCAGGCTGATGAACTCGCCGCTTACCGGATCGGTCAGTTCGAGCGTGATGTCGACCAGCTCCGGGGTATGGCTACCGTCGAGGCGCTCGACGCGGAAACGGGTCACGTTTTCGGCGATCGCCGATTCGATGAAGTCGCGGCCGTCGACCGGGCCGTCGGGCGTGCTGATGCCGTCCTCGTTCCAAGGCACCGGCATGCGTTCGATCAGCTGGTTGCCGTTCAGGTAGAACACGACCGGGTCGTAGGGATCTTCGAACGAACCGCCGTCCTCGTCGTCGTCGTCGAAGGCGCCCTCGTCGATATTGCCGTCGCCGTCGTCGTCGACGCCGCAGATACCCTCGCAACCGTCGCCGTTATTGTCCGACGGCGGGTCCTCGTCGACGCTGCCGTCACCGTCGTTGTCGACGCCGTCGATCGGGTCCTCGTTCTCGGCGCCGTCTTCGTCGTCCTCGGCCCAGCCGCTGCCCTCGTCGACGCTGCCGTCGCCGTCATCGTCGATGCCCATGATGCCCGGAAAAAAATCGTGGTGACTGTCGTTGGGCAGATCCTCGTCGATCAGGCCGTCAGCGTCGTCGTCGGCGTCGGCGACGCCGTCCTGGTCGAGATCGACGAACGCCGGCAGGGTCACCGCAAGCACGGCGCTGGCAAACGTGCTGTCGCCGAGCGGCGGCGACGGCGGGATCGTCTGCTCGCGGATGTTTTCCGGCCAGTTGGTCGACGGGTTGTCGCGCAGCGGCAGCAGCAACCGCCGCGAATGCCCGGCATAGCGGACCATGCGCTGCATCGCGAAGCGCGCCTGGCGGGTCAGGTCGTTGTCGCTTCGGACCGCGTTGCCGGCCTCGGTGGCGCTGTTCACGAGCCCCATCAAGGACACCATGATGACGCCGGTGATGGTCACCGCGAGCATCATTTCGATATAGGTGAATCCCTGCCGGTGGCGGCGCCTGGTGGGTAACCTGGATAGTGGCATACGGGTCTCAGTAGCGGCTGCGCAGCGTTTGCAGGTCGGTCGCCGCGTCGGTCGTCGCCACCCGAATCCAGAGGATATCGTCCTCGCCGCCGGTGAACACGTCACCGTCACCGTCGGCATCGTCGACGTCGTAGCGCCAGATGAAGACTTCGTGCGGCACCGTGGCGCCGGGATCCGAATAGCTGGTCGCAATCTTGTAATCGCCGGCCGCGGAGGCGGCGGCATCGAGATCGTCGAAGGCTTGCGCCAGCACTGTCTCGAGCTTACCGGCGAGCGCGTAATGCACCTCGGCCTGGTCGCGATGAATCCGGGCGCCCTGCAGCCCCGGACCGAGCGCGTCCATCATCGGCACCAGCGCGATCGCGATCAGCAGCGTCGCCACCAGCACCTCGATGTAGCTCAGCCCGGCCGCGCGACGCAGCGGGTACCGAATGATCGCGTTCATTGCACCGTCACCCGGCCGGTGATCGGCGCGACCTCGACATCGCGCTGGTTCTCGCCGTCGCTGAGCTGCACGGTGCCGTCGAGCAGGCGGTAGACGTCCGCACCCGCGTTCATGACCCAGACCGGGTAGCCCTCGGGATCGAATATCAGGCTGCGCCGGCGGCCGATCGCATCGTACAGAAAAACGTCGTTCGAATTGACGATCGATACGCCGGGCGCGAGCGAGAAGCCGTCGGCGTCGAAGACGAAGCTTTGCTTGCTGACCGGGTGATACGGAATCAGCTCGGTGCTGACCGGATCGGTGGTCACGTTCCATTTCTTGACCGTGATCGTCTGCGTGGTCTGGCTGATGGTGGCGCCGTGGTGGGTACCGGTGCGCCGGGCCTCGGATTGCGCGAAGCGCAGCGCCTGCGCGATCTCGTCGGCGACGAGATCCAGTCGCTGTTCGTCGGAGGCAGAAAATTCGGGGATCACGGCGGCAGCCATGATCCCCAGGATGAGGACGACTAGGGTGAGTTCGAGCAGGCTGTAGCCAGCCTGCTGAACGGGACACACGTCCGGGGCGCAAGCGTTACGAGGCACACTGTCGGCACCGGGTTCGACGGATCAACGCTGATCGTAGGACGGCAACGGACCCGCACCGTCGGGATCGGTGGTGTCGTTGGCGATGAACTTGCCGACGATGATGTCGTATTTCCAGCCGAGGTTGGCGCCGGTGCCGGCCATCAGCAGGTCGCCGGTGTTGATGACCTCGAACGCCGACGAATCGGTGATCGGGTTGGCCGGCAGCTGGTTTTTCTTGAGGTACGGGCCGAACCTGAAGTTGGCGTCCTTGACGCTGCAGGCACCGCCGTCGGCGTCGGTGTAGAGGCTCAGCTGGTCGAGGAAGGCCTGCGCGCCCTGCGCGCCTGCGCCGCCGGTACCGGTGCCGTCGGTGCCGGCGCAGGCGGCGTCGACCGCGGTCAGCTCGCCCGGATACTCGCCGTGCTGCTGGTAGTAGAGATCGATCGCGGCGCGCACATTGGAGAGTGTCGTGTCGAGCGACGCGAGCTTGGCGTCATCGGTCGACGACGCGAACTGCGGTACCACGATCGCCGCGAGCAGCGCCAGAATGATGACCACGATCAACAGTTCGACCAGGGTGAAACCCTGTTGAACCCGTTTACGGAGCGATTGCATTGTTCTCATCCTTTCCATTCCCAGAAACCCGATCGAGTATAGGTACGATCGATAAAATTAGTTAAATTAAATCTAAAAGTTTGATTCAATTAACATTTTCAATTTAACCGATTCGCTATCCGACCACCCGGGTCAGCTTGAAAATCGGCAAAATCAGCGAACTGACGATCAATCCGACGACCCCTCCCATAATCAGCAGCATGACCGGTTCGGCCAGCCGGGAGACGGTGCGGAGCTTGAGCGCAAGCTCGTTTTCGAAGTAATCGGCCAGCCGGCTCAATACTTTAGGCAAGTTTCCGGTTTCCTCGCCGGTGGCAATCATCTGCTCGACGATCGGCGGGATGAAGCTGGTGTTGCGAAAGCCGGCGGCGACGCCGCTGCCGATCTCGACCTGCTGCTCGACGCGACCGATGAAATCGCGAAACAGCCGGTTCTTGACGACCTGGCGGCTCGCCTCGAGCGAATCGAGCATGCCGACGCCGTTGGCGAGCGACAGCGACAGCACGCGCAGCGAGTTGACGAGGTACATCTGCGTGTAAATCGGGCGCGCCAGCGGCAGGTTGAGCCGCGCCCAGTCGAGCCGCCGCGCGCCGGCTTCGCTGTTGGCCCATAACCTGAAACCGAGGATCGCGCCGGCCAGGCCGCCGACGAGCACGATCCAGTGATGCTTGAGCAGGTC
>JBPEYE010000471.1:0-7717 GCA_052030825.1 Gammaproteobacteria bacterium
GCGCCGACGACCGCGTCTTTATCGTGCTGATCGGCCACGGCAATGCGCGCGGCGACAGCGCGGTGTTCAACCTGCCCGGACCCGACATCGACGCCGCCGAGTTCGCCGCCGCGCTCGCCGCGCTGCCGACGCAAACGCTGACCCTGGTCAATACCGCGTCGTCGAGCGGACCGTTTATCGCCGCGCTGGCCGCCCCCAACCGCATCGTCATCAGCGCCACCGCGAGCCTGCGCGAGTATCATGCGCCGCGCTTCGGCGGCCACTTTGTCGCCGCGTTCACCGATGCGATCGCCGACCGCGACAAGGACGAGCGGGTCTCGATGCTCGAGGCTTTCGATTACGCGCGGCGCGAAGTGCGCCGCGAATTCGAGGCCGACCAGCGCATCCTGACCGAACACGCGCTGCTCGACGACAACGGCGACGGCGACGGCAGCGGCGCGCCGGGCGAGCTGGCCGCCGACGGCGCGCTCGCCAGCCAGGTACACCTCGAACCGCCGGCGCGCGTCGCCGAGCTGCCGCCGCGGCTGGCGGCAAAATTCGCGCGCAAGCGCGAACTCGAAACCGACATCGGCCTACTCAAGCGGCGTCGCCAAAGCCTGCCGACAACCGATTATTATGCCGAGCTCGAGCGCTTGCTGATCGAGCTCTCCCTGCTGGCGCGCGAAATCCGCGCCGAGGAGGACTGAATGCGCCGCTGGCCAATACTGCTGCTGCTGTTTGCCGGCCTGGCAAAAGCCGCGCCGCTCGACGAGATCGACGCGCTGCGACTCGCCGGCGACTATCCCGGCGCAATCGAACTCGCGCGCGCCGAACTCGCCGTCGCCGGCGATGACGGACGCCTGCTCAATCGACTCGGCGAACTGCTGTTCGCAACCGGCGAACTCGACGCCGCGGCCGAGCGTTTCGACGCGGCGATCGCAGCCGCCAGCGGCGACGACTTGCTGGCGCGCTTCAATCGCGCGCGGGTGCACGTCGCGCGCGGCGAACTCGACGCCGCCCGCGAGCTCTGGCAAACCGTGCGCGCGGCTTACCAGAACCGGCCGCGTCTGTCGGCGCGCGATCTTTTCGCGATTGCCGGCGCAACCCGCGAACTCGGCCGCTCCGATCCGCAGCTGTTCCAGCAGGCGGTGCGCCTTTACCAGCAATCCAGTCGCCAGGATCCCGCGTTTCTCGACGCCGGCATCGCGCTCGGCGAACTGCTGCTCGAAAAATACAATAACCACGAAGCGCGCCAGCAATTCGACGAAGTCTTGCGCATCGACAACCGCCATCCGCGCGCGTTGCTCGGGCTCGCGCGCAGTCAGCATTTCGACTATTCGACCGACGCCGTCGTCACCGCGCTCGCGGCGCTCGAGATCAACCCGAACCTCGTACCGGCGCGGGTCTTCATGGCGCGGCTGTTCATCGAGCTCGAACAATACGACGATGCGCGCGACGAAATAGCGCAGGCCCTCGCAATCAATCCGCACGCGCTCGACGCGCTGGCGATGCTCGCGGTCACGCACCACCTCGAGCGCGCCGCCGACGCCTACGCGCGGGTCGAGGCGCGGGTGCGGGCGCTCAATCCGCGCGCCGCCGATTTCTACAATGATCTCGCCGAACTGGCCGCGCAAAACCGGCTCTACCGCGATGCCGCCGAGTTTGCCGCGCGCGCGGTCGCGCTCGACGCCGAGTCCTGGAAAGCTTACGGCCTGCTCGGGATGAACCAGCTCCGGCTCGGCGACATCGAGGCCGGCCGCGCCAACCTCGAACGCTCGTTCTCCGGCGACCCGTACAACGTCTGGATCAAGAATACGCTGCAGTTGGTCGACGGCTTCGATCAATACGAGCTGATCACCAGCGGGCGCTTCGAGATCGTGTTGCACCGCGACGAGAAGGCGCTGCTCGGCGAGTACATCGAAGCGATCGCCGCCGAGGCTTACCGCGAATTCAGCGAACGATACCAACACCAGCCCGAATCGACCGTGCGCATCGAGCTGTATCCCGAACACGCCGACTTTTCGGTGCGCACCGTCGGCCTCGCCGGCGTCGGCCTGCTCGGTGTCTGTTTCGGCCCGGTGGTGGCGATGGATTCGCCGGCGGCGCGCGCGCAAGGCGAGTTCAACTGGGGCTCGACGCTGTGGCACGAACTGGCCCACGTTTATCACCTGTCGATGACCGACAACCGCGTGCCGCGCTGGTTTTCCGAGGGGCTCGCGGTCTACGAGGAGCATCGCGCGCGCCCGGGCTGGGGTGCGGACGTCGATCCCGGTTTCCTGCGCGCCTACCTCGACGGCAAGCTGCTGCCGGTCAGTCAGCTCAACAACGGCTTCGTTCGCCCGAGTTACCCGGAACAGGTCCAGCACGCGTACTTCCAGGCGTCGCTGGTGTTTCATTTCATCGACGATCGCTGGGGATTCGAGCGAATCCGCGCGGCGCTCACGGCCTACCGCGACAGTACCGATCCCGACAACGTGCTCTATGCCACGCTCGGTATCGGAGTTGACGAATTCGATCGCGCCTTCGACGAATACTTCAGGGCGCGCTACGCCGGCGCGCTCGCGGCGCTCGAGGGCGACCTCGAGGTCGACAGCGCCGACGCCAGCGAAATCCCGGACAAGTATTTCTCGCAGTTCGATTACGGCGTCGGCCTCTACGAGCAGGGCAATCTCGAGCTCGCCGAACTGTTTTTGAAACGCGCGCAGGCGCTGTTTCCCGGGTATGCCGGCGCGAACTCGAGCTACTGGATCCTGGCCGCGCTCTACCAGCAGCAGGGCCGTCCCGCCGATGCCGAGCGCGAACTCGCGGCGATGACCGCGATCAACGCCGAGCATTACGCCGCGCACCTGCGCCTCGCCGAGCTGCGCGCCGGGCGCGGCGACGCCGCGGGCGCGGCGGCGGCGCTCGAAGCCGCACTCTATATCTACCCCTACGATCCGCTGCTGCACGACATGCTCGCCGTGCAGTATGCCAGCCTCGGTCGCTGGGCGGAGTCGGCGCGCGAACGCCGCGCGCTGCTCGCGCTCGACCCGGTCGACCGCGCCGAGGCACACTACCAGCTGGCCTATGCCTACCGGCGCGCCGGCGATCGATCTTCGGCGCGCGAGCAGATACTATACGCGCTCGAAATCGCGCCCGGTTTCACCCGTGCGCAAACCCTGTTGCTGGCGCTGCATGGACTCGCCGAGCTGCCATGATCGTGCACGAGACAACCCGAACTGTCGGCGGCTGCCGCCGCTTCCCGTTTTCACGTTAAAGAGGTCCCGCGGTGAACGATAATTCCGAACCCTCCCCCTCCCCCGCTGCCGACGCCGGCGACGATATCGCGCTGGCGCAGGATCTGCGCGAACGCTACGACGCAACGCGGCGCGAGCTTGCCAAGCTCATCGTCGGTCAGGACGGCGTCGTCGAGCAGGTCCTGCTGACGATACTCGCCGGCGGCAATAGTTTGATCGTCGGCGTGCCCGGACTCGCCAAGACGCTGCTGATCCATTCGATCGCGCAGGTGCTCGATCTCGATTTCTCGCGCATCCAGTTCACCCCCGACCTGATGCCGTCGGACATTACCGGCACCGACCTGGTGCAGGAGAACCCGGAGACCGGAAGGCGCGAGCTCAACTTTCTGCCGGGTCCGATCTTCGCCAACATCGTACTCGCCGACGAGATCAACCGCACGCCGCCGAAGACCCAGTCGGCACTGCTCGAGGCGATGCAGGAGCACCGGGTCACGGTACAGGGCAAGACATACGAACTCGAAGAGCCGTTTTTCGTGTTCGCCACCCAGAACCCGATCGAGCTCGAGGGCACCTACCCGTTGCCCGAGGCGCAGCTCGATCGCTTCATGTTCGAGATCGTCATCGACTACCTGCCCGAGGACGAGGAGCTCGAGGTCGTGCGCCAGACCACGTCGCTGCGCGACATCACCTTCGACTACGCGATGTCCGGCGCCCAGATCCGCGAATTCCAGCGCCTCGTGCGCCGCGTGCCGGTCGCCGACGCGGTGTCCCAGTACGCGCTGGCCCTGGTGCGCGCGAGCCGCCCGGGCCAGGACGGCGCGCCGGATTTCGTGCGTGACTGGGTCGCCTACGGCGCGAGCACGCGCGCGGCGCAATACCTCGTGCTCGGCGGCAAGGCGCGCGCGCTGATCAACGGCCGCTACCACGTCGAGTTCGACGACATCCGCGCCCTCGCGCGGCCGGTGCTGCGCCATCGCGTGCTGCGCAATTTCCACGCCGAATCGGAAAAAGTCGGCACCGACAACATCATCGACCGGCTGCTCGACGCGGTCCCGACGCCGGCATCGGGGATGTAGGCGATGCTCGGATGGCGCGACAGCGGTGGCGAACTGCCGGGACAACGCTTCATCGATCCCGCGGTTCTGACCCGCATCGACAACCTCGAACTGGTCGCGCGCGGCGTCGTCGACGGTTTCATCAGCGGCCTGCACCGCTCGCCGCTGCTTGGCATGTCGGTCGATTTTGCCGAGCACCGCGCCTACATGCCGGGCGACGACGTGCGCCGCATCGACTGGCGCCTGTTCGCGCGTACCGACCGCCTCTACGTCAAGGAATACGAGGCCGACAGCAACGCCAACCTCCACCTCGTGCTCGATATCTCGAAATCGATGGATTACGGCAGCGGCGCGCTGACCAAGCTCGACTACGCGCGCTTCCTCGCCGCGAGTCTCGCCTACCTGGCGACGCGCCAGCGCGACCGCATCGGCCTGATCACGTTCAACGACGAAGTCGTCGACACCATCCCGACCTCGATCCGGCATTTTCAGCGGGTGCTGCACGCGCTCGAGTCGCTCGAAGCGCGCGGCGCGAGCGACTATGCCGCGCCGCTCGAGCGGATCGCCGAGAATCTGCGCCGCCGCAGCCTCGTCGTGCTGCTGTCGGATCTCTACGACGCTCCCGAGCGATTGCTGTCGGCAATCAATCCGCTGCGCAGTCGCGGCAATGACCTGATCGTCTTCCACCTGCTCGACCCGCTCGAGCTCTCGCTCGAACTCGGCGACGCGCGCAGCGTCGAGGACCTCGAATCCGGCCGGCGCCTGCCGATCGCCGGCGGCGACTTCCAGCGCGATTACCGCCGGTTGGTCGCCGATCACCGCACCGCGCTCGAGCGCCTGTTCGGCGCCAACCAGATCGACTACATCTTCGCCGATATCTCGGCGCCACTCGATCATGCCCTGTTCGGATACCTGTCCGACCGGCAGCGACAAATCAGGACGCGTTGATGGGCCTCGAATGGATCAATCCGCTCTATCTCGCCGGCATCGCGCTGCTCACGCTGCCGATATTGATCCACCTCGTGCAAAAACAGGATCTCGGCGGCGTCGGTTTCCCGTCGCTGATGTTTCTGCGCCGCATCGAGCTGCGCGAACGGCGCCGCGTCGAGATTCGCCACTGGCTGCTGTTGCTGCTGCGCTGCCTGCTGTTGTTGTTGCTGGTACTGGCTTTTGCGCGACCCTTCTTCGACGACCCGGGACGCGGCGAAGCGCCGGTCGCGACCGGCAGCGACAGCGTCATCCTGCTGGATCGCTCGTACAGCATGCAGCTCGGCGGACGCTTCGACGCCGCCCGCCGCCGGGCGCTGGAACGGATCGACGCGGCCGAACCCAACGCGCGCTTCGGTCTGATCGTCTTCGATCACGAGACCGAACTGGTGAGCGACTTGAGCGCGGATCACGCGCAGCTGCGCGAACTGCTCGCACGCGCGACCGCGGGGCTCGGCACGACGCGCTTCAAGGCGCCGCTGGAACAGGCCGCGCGATTGCTCGAAGGCAGCAGCGCTGCGCGCCGTCGCATCCTGTTGCTGTCGGATTTCCGTGGTGGCGACGATGCGCTGCCACGGATTGCCGCCGGCATCGAAATTGAGCCCGTCATCGTCGACGGTGGCGGTGCCAATGCCACGCTCGCCGGGGTCGCGATCGGGCCGGCGACGCGCGCCGCCGCCGATCGGTTCGCGCTCGATGTCGACGTCATCAGCCACGCCGCGACGCCGATGGCACAACGCCTGACGCTGTCGATCGACGGCCGCCGCATCGCGAGCCGCGAATTCGACCTCGAGCCCGGTGGGCGCCACCGCGAGCGCTTCGACAATCTCGGCCTCGGCGGCGGCCTGTTGCGCGGCCGCGTCGCGCTCGGCGCCGACGCGCTGGCCGCCGACAACGACGCCTATTTCGTGTTTTCGAGCAATCGCCAGCTACCGGTCCTGATCGTCGAGGACGCCGAAGCGCGAACCCACCAGTCGATTTACCTGGAGCGCGCGCTCGCGCTCGCGGGCGATCCGCTGATCCGCGTTCGCCGCGCCCGCTGGGATCAGCTCGAAGCCAACGATCTTGCCGGCGCCGCGGTCATTTTCGTCAACGACGCGCCGCTGCCGCGCGGAGGGCTCGGCGATGCGCTCGCCGCATTTGTCGACGCCGGTGGTGGTTTGCTGGTTGCGCTCGGCGAACGCCAGCGGGGCGGCTGGCCGGGCGGTGACGGCAGCTACCTGCCCGGACGTCTCGAACCGCGGGTCGATGCCGACGCCGGCTACGCGCTCCGTCTCGGAGAATTCGATCGCACGCATCCGCTCGCGGCAATCCCGGGAGCCGGCGGGCGCGATCTCGCCGGCGCGCGCATCTACAGTTACCGGCGGCTCGTCGCCAGCGCCGACGATCGCGTCGTTGCGCGCTACGCTGGCGGCGATGCGGCGCTGCTCGAACGACGCAGCGGCCAGGGCCGGGTGCTGGTACTCGGCACGACGCTCGATACCCACTGGAACGATCTCGCGTTGCAGCCGGCCTTCGTGCCGCTGGTGCACGAACTGGTTCGCTACCTCGCCGCCTACGAACGCCTGCCGCACGCCTACACGGTCGGCGACGTCGTCGACGCGCTGCGCTACGCGCGCGCGAGTGCCGGCGCGGACGCGGTGGTCGCCGCCGGCAGCGACGCCGCGCTGATCGTCGAAACCCCGGATTCGCGCGAGTTGCGCCTGGCACGCGCCGCGCCGTTGCTCGAAATCGATGCCGCCGGCTTTTATCAAATCCACCGCGCCACCCCGAGCGGCGTCGATGTCGTGCTCGCGGCCAACATCGATCCGGCCGAAGCGAGCCCGCTACCCCTTGACGTCGAAGGCTACCTGGAGGACATTAGGGCAGCGGCGGAACCCGCCTCGGCGACCCCGGTCTTAACCCACAGGCAGGCCGCGGCCTACGAGCGGCGGCAACGGCTTTGGTTCTGGCTGCTCGCGGCGGCGCTGATGCTGATGCTGATCGAGGCGCTGGCCGCCAACTGGCTTTACCGGCGAGGCGCAGGGCAACGCGCGAACGCCTGACACCGGGACAGGGAACGACGACGATGAACAGCAACGCGGCCAGACTGGCCCTACCGGAGCAAACGACAGGCCACGCGGCAGGTGGCGAGACGCCGAGGTCTCTCGACGCGGTCATCGCGCGCGTGCGGCGTCGCTGGCGTACGCGCCTGCTGCTCGCCGGCCTTTTCCGCGCGCTCGTCGTCGGCGCCGCATTGTTCGTCGGTGCCGTCTGGCTGCTCGAGCAGGTGCACTTCGCCCCGGGCGCAATCGTCGCCTGCCGCATCGCCCTCGTCGTCACCCTGCTCGCCCTGCTTTACGGCTACTGTCTGCGGCCGCTGCGAAAACGCGTCGACGACGGTCGGGTCGCGCTATATCTCGAGGAGCGCGAGCCGGGCCTGCGGATGCTGGTTTCGAGCGCGATCGACGCGCGTGCGGC
>JBPEYE010000472.1:0-2878 GCA_052030825.1 Gammaproteobacteria bacterium
CGCGCGCCGGCGCCGCCGCCGGTAGCCGGACCTGCTCCTTGCGCGCGCGCTTGGCTTCGCTCTGCTGGAGCGTCGCGGGCGCGCTTTCGCCTTCGGTCGCAACGTCGGCGAAGCTCTTTTCGAGCTTGAGATCCTCGACCTGCAGACGCGGCGCGACGGCTTCGGCGGGCGCGTCGAGCCGGCCGGCGGCGAGTTCGTCGAACGCGGCCTGCGCCGGTGCGTCGGCTTCGACGCTGGCGAACGACGCTACCGAGTCGGCGCCGAAGCCAGCCCCGTCGTCGCGATCGTCGGCGGGCGTCTCGGCGGGTATTTCGATGCGCGCTTCTTCGAGCAACGCCGGCGACGCGGCAAGATCACGCTTGCCGACCAGCCGGTTCGCCGCGAGGATGCCGCGAATGCTGTCGGCGAGGCGCTCGCGCTGCTCGCGTTCGGCTTCGTCGATGCCATAGCCGGCGGCATTGTCGTCGGGCAGCAGCGGCGTGCGCAGCCTGCCGGCGGCGTCGACCTGGAAATACCCCACCAGTCCGGGAACGTCGCTGGCCGGCGGATACGCCGACAGCGGCGAACGCTGCAGGAAGGCCGACGCGTCGCCGCCGGCGACGTTCAAGAATTCGTAATCGCTGATCGGGCGCGCTTCCTCGCGCGCGATCAGCTGACGGAACTCGGCGTCGATACGCAACGCGAGCTCGCGCGCCAGCCGCTGGTGCTGGTGAAAGGCTTCCCACTTGAGCTGGCCGTAAGCCTGGTAAACCAGTACCGACGACGGCAGCGCGAGCGCAACGAACAGCGCCGCGAGCAGCAGCGCCAGGCGGCGGCGGGTCATGGGTCGGCGACCATCAGCCGATAGCCCGCGCCGCGCACGGTCACGATCGCCTGCGGATCGGACGGGTCGGCCTCGATCTTGCGTCGCAGCTTGGCGATGTGAATGTCGACCGTGCGGGTTTCGATCTCGAGGTGATTGGCATAGCCCCACACCCGCGCGAGCAATTCCTCGCGCGCGACCGCGCGGTCGGCATGCCGGGCAAGATACTGCAGCAAGTCCATTTCGCGGCGCGTGAACGCGGTCTCGCCGGCGCACAGGTTGGCGCTGTCGACGACGATGCCGTTGGCCAGGTGGATTTCGCGCTCGGCGTCATCGCCGACGCCGGAGCGGCGCAGCACCGCCTGCACGCGCAACACCAGCTGGGCGACCGAAAACGGCTTGGCGACGTAGTCGTCGGCACCCAGCGTCAACCCCTGGATGATGTCGTCGTCGCCGGATTTCGCGGTCAGCATGATGATCGGCTGCTGGCGGTCGCGGTCGCGGATTCGCTCGCAGATTTCGAAACCGTCGACGCCTGGCAGCATCACGTCGAGCAGGATCAGGTCGAACTTGCCGGAGAGGCTCTTGCGCAGGCCGTCGTCGCCGGTCTCGGCGACCTCGACCTCGTAGCCGTGGTAGACGAACACGTCGACGAGGCCGCTCCGTATCGCGGCCTCGTCCTCGACGATCAACAGTTTCGGCTTCGTCGCCATCGCGTCAAACCTCTGTAACTCCTTGATAATCCTAGCAGCTCGCCCGCGGGCATAAGTAAATTTTTTGTAAACCCGACGGCCGAGGATTTACCCAAATCGGCCTGTTGCGGCACGCCGCCGTGATCCAGAATCCTGGCATCTTTCACGCAAACGGAGCACCGGACATGGCACTCGTCAACCGACTCACGCGGCTGTTCCAGGCCGACTTTCACGCGGTCCTCGACCGCATCGAGGAACCTGACCTGCAGTTGAAGCAGGCGGTGCGCGAAATGCAGTTCGCGCTCGAACAGGACCGCCAGCGCTTGAAGCTGTTGCGCCACGAAAGCGCCCAACTCGAACGCGATCGCGACGCGATCGCGACAACGCTCGCGACGCTCGACGAAGAACTCGACATTTGCCTCGCGGCGAAAAAAGACGAGCTCGCGCGCGACCTGGTGCGGCGCAAACTCGCTGCCACGCGTCGCGCCGACGCGATCGAGCGCCAGCTCGAAAGCAATGGCGCACAGGTCGCCGAGCTCGACGCGCGGATCGAAGAACAGGCCGAGCAGCTCGCGAGCATGCAGCAAAAGCTCGAACTGCTCATCGCCGACGACGCGCGCGCTTTCGGCGCGCCCGCCGATTTCGCCGATGCCATCCGCAACGAGGAAATCGAAATCGCGCTGCTGCGCGAGAAACAGCGGAGGGCGACGTCATGAGTGCGCCCGGTTTGCTCGACGGCGTCGTCACCGCGCTCGGTATCAGTCTCGCCGCCGCGGCCGCGAGCCTGCTGTTCGGTCACTTCGTCACCACCGGTGCACTGTTCCAGGCGGTGCTGTGGGGAGCGACGCTCGCTTACCTCGTCTACCTGCTCAGGCGCAGCCGCGCGCGGACCGGCCGGATTGTCGTCATCGGCGCGTGGGCGCTCGCGACGCTGGGCTGCTGGCTCCTCGGCGCGTCCCTGTCCGAGCAGGTTCTGCTCTACGCCGGCCTGATCTGGCTGGTGCGCTCGCTGTACTTTCACGGCTCGATCCCGGCCGCGCTGCTCGACCTCGGGCTGGTTGCGGTCGGCCTCGCCGCCGCGCTCTGGGCGCTGCTCAACACCGGCAGCATGGCCGCGTCGCTGTGGAGCTTCTTTCTCGTGCAGGCACTGTTCCGCTGGATCCCGGCATTCGACCGCGCCCGCGGTGCCGCCGAGTCGCGCGCGACGGCGAGCGCATCGTCCTTTCAATCGGCGCACCGCGTCGCGCTCGACGCGGTGCGCAAACTTTCGCAACCGTAAAATCAGGAGACCCGAAATGAAAAGCAAATTCTTGCCTAGCAAACTCGTCGCGCTCACGCTAATCGGCGTGACCGCGGCCGGTATCGCCGCCTGGCCGTTGGTCGG
>JBPEYE010000473.1:0-3266 GCA_052030825.1 Gammaproteobacteria bacterium
CAGCTCGGTGATCTGTCCGCGCCGCGGCGCGAGGCCGGCGAGGCGGAACTGGCCGCCGAGATCGCCGAGCGCTTCGGCGAGCGTCACCGCGTGGCCGCGCTCGGCGGCGACGCGCGCCGCCTCCATGCCGGCCGGACCGCCGCCGACGACGAGGACTTTGCGTGGCTGTGCGGCGGCGGCAAACCGATCGCCACCCCACTCGAATTCCCGTCCGGCGGACGGGTTGACCAGGCACGAGATCCAGTAATCGCGCGAACGCCGACCCCAGCACATCTGGTTGCACGAAATACAGCCGCGAACGTCGTCGTCGCGACCCTCGCGGGCCTTGTTGACCCAGTGCGGATCGGCGATCTGGCCGCGCACGATCGAGCACAGGTCGGCGGCGCCGCTGGCGATCGTGTAGTCGGCGTTCTCCGGCGTGCGGATATGGCTCTCGGCAGTGACCTTCGCGTTCTTGACGACCTGCTTCAGCGCCGCCGCCAGCGGTTCGCCCTGTTTTTCGCCGTAGACGAAGGTCGGCATGATGCGATCGACGTCGACGTAGTTGCCTGAGCCGCAGGAGACGTAATCGAGGTTGCCGTCGGCGTCGTGCAGCGCGATGACTTCCTGGAAATCCTCGAGCGTCATGACGAACGGCGTGTTGTCGGCGTAGCCGGTCGACAGGCCGATGATGAAATCCTCGCCGCAGGCGTCGCGAATCGAATTGACGATCGTGCGCGACAGCCGCGTGCGGTTTTCCAGCGAGCCGCCCCAGCGATCGTCGCGCCGGTTCGACCACGGCGACCAGAACTGGTCGAGCAGCGCGTGATAGGCGGCGAACAGGTCGACACCGTCGAAGCCGGCGGCCTGGCAGCGCTTCGCCGCGGCGACGAAGCAATCGATGACCTCGAGAATCTCGTCCTCGCGCAGCGCGTGCGAACCGTCCGAATCGTGATACGAAGGCAGCCCCGACGGCCCCCAGTGCGGCATGAACGACAGGTCCGAGTCGCCGTGCTGGCCGACGTGGTAGAGCTGCTGCAGGATCGTCGTGCCGTGGTCGTGCACGGCATCGGTGATCTTGCGAAAATGCGGTATCACCTCGTCGTCGCAGTGGCGGAAATTGCCCCGGGTCAGCACCGCGGTCGGATGTACCGGCATCGGCTCGACGACGATCATCGCCGCGCCGCCGCGCGCGCGCTCCTCGTAGTAGCCGCGATGACGCTCGCTCGGCAGGCCGAGATCCGACATGTTGGCGGTGTGCGCGCCGAACACGATGCGGTTATCGAGCCTGCGGTGGCGCAGATCGAGCGGCTGGAAGATATTGGCAAAAGCGGTCATCGCGGTGCCCGAGAATGGTCGAGACGCCGAATATACCGATTGTCCGGACATGAACAAAACGATATATTTTCATGAATTTCATCGATTTCAGTCATGTCAACTCTCGATATCGATTCGCTGCGCGCGCTGGTTACGATCGCCGAAACCGGTGGCATCACGCGCGCGGCGAAGAAACTGAACCTGTCGCAATCCGCGGTCAGCCACAAGATGAAGCGTCTCGAAGGCCGACTCGGTCGCGGCCTGTTCGCCCGCGTCGACGGCCGCCTCGCGCTCAATCGCGACGGCGAGCGCCTGCTCGACTACGCCCGCCGCATGCTCAGGCTGCACGACGAGGCCTGCGCCAGCTTCCACCAGAGCGACCTCGCCGGCGAGCTGCGCATCGGCATCACCGAGGACGTCACCGCGCCGGGGATGGCGCAAATCCTGTCGAGCTTCGCGCTCAGTTTCCCCAACGTCGCGCTGACCTCGCGCGTCGCGCATTCGCCCGAACTGGTGCGCTGGCTCGAACAGGGTGAAATCGACATGGCGCTGATCGAGGTCTTCGAAAGCGAAATGCGCGCCGACGACCACCCGCTGGGCCGCCAGCAGGTCGTCTGGCTGGTGGCCGAGGATTTTGCGCTCGACGGCGACGAGCGCCTGCCGTTCGTCGCCTACCACCAGGATTGTTTCTACAAGGCCTGGGCGGAGCGGGCGCTGGGCGCGCGCGGACGCGAACTGCGCGTCGTCTTCGAATGCCCGAGTATCGACGGCATGGTCAACGCGGTGCGCAGCGGGCTCGGCATCGGCCTCGTCAACCTCGACGTCTACGAGCAGCTGCAGTCCGGGCGCCGCGGCGACAGCCGCGGGCTGCGCATCGAGCGCGCGCATTTGCCGCAGCCGCCGCCGATCCAGCACGTCGCCCGTTTCGCCGACCGCTTGCCGACCCGGCAAATGGATAAACTGCTCGAACTGATCAAACAGGAACTATTGCCGGTTTCGTAAATGCCTCGATTGTTGTAGGGTATCAACGTTCGATCGCGGCGCGGTGCGTCGGATCGACCGGAAGCATCCCCGGAAACATTCGGCTTCGAGGGGCAAGTCCGAGGTCGGGGAGGCCGGATCCGCTGGCGGAAACCGATAAACAATACGAATATTTGTCGATTTGCCCGGGTTCGCAACGTCGCTATGTTGACCGGTCGTAACCGCGCTCCGTTGCCGCGGATCCGCAACAAATACATGACCGAGGAGAAACTTCGATGACCGACCGTTCCAAAAAACAATTCAAGGAATTGCTCGCCCAGGACGCCCGCGCCGGCAAGCTGGGGCGCCGTGATTTCATGCGCTATGCCGTCGCCGCCGGCATGACCGTGCCGCTCGCGTCGGCACTTTGGACCAGCGAGGTCGCGGCGCAGACGCCGCAACGCGGCGGCAAGTTCCGCGTCGGCGTGCACGACATGAACACTTCCGATACGCTCGACCCCGGCAAGTACCAGTCGGTCGGCGACATCCAGCTCGCGCATACCTACCGCAGCTACCTCACCGAAATCACGCCCGACAACTCGCTCGGGCCCGACATGGCCGACTCGTGGAGCGCGACGCCCGACGCCAAGGTCTGGACCTTCGAACTGAACCGCAACGCGACCTTCCACGACGGCCGCAAGTTCACGGCGAAGGACGCGATCGCGTCGCTGAATCACCACCGCGGCGAAAACACGACCTCGGCGGCCGCCGCGCTGCTGACCTCGGTGACCGACATCAAGGCCAGGGGCGACCATACGATCGAAATCAGCCTGAACCAGGGCTTTGCCGACCTGCCGTGGATTATGACCGATTACCACCTCGTCATGCTGCCGGCCAAGGCCGACGGCTCGATCGAGTGGGACAACCCGATCGGCGCCGGTCCCTACTACATGGATAAATTCGAGCCGGGCGTCGGCGTGTCGCTCAAGCGTCACGGCGGCTGGCATCGC
>JBPEYE010000474.1:0-27800 GCA_052030825.1 Gammaproteobacteria bacterium
CGCGCGCGCGCAGCTCGGGTCCAACCTGCTCGCACAGCCAGCGGTCGCGCGCCGTCAGCGGTTGCCCGCGCGTACTTGCGCCGGCGGCGATGTTGCCGCGGTTTTCGCCCTCGGCGGGCAGGCGCGCCAGCGCGTAGGGCACGGCCTCACCGTCGATCAGCAGGATCCGCTTGTCGCCGTCGCTGATTTCGGGAATGTAGCGCTGCACCATCGTCTGCGAGCGGCCGTGTTGCGACACCGTTTCGATAATCGCGTTGGTGTTGCGGTCACCCTGTTGCAGACGGAAGATCGATTGTCCGCCCATACCGTCGAGCGGCTTGATGATGACGTCGCGATGTTGCGCGAGGAAGGCTTTCAGGATCGACGCCTTGCGACTGACGGTCGTCTCCACGCAACACTGGGGAAAATACCGCGTAAACAGCTTCTCGTTGCAGTCGCGCAGGCTCGCGGGGCGGTTGACGATCAGCACGCCGGATTCCTCGGCCTGCTCGAGCATGTAGGTGCAGTAGATGTACTCGAGATTGAACGGCGGGTCCTTGCGCATCAGGATAACGTCGAGTTGGTCGAGCCGGACGGTGCCGGAATCGCCGAATTCGAACCAGTCCTCGTTGTCATCTCGCGGTGACAGCTCGCGATAGTGGCCGTGCGCGATGCCGTCCTCGAGGTAGATATCGTCGAGGGTGAAATAAAAGATGCTCCAGTCGCGCCGGCGGGCCTCGAGCAGCATCGCGAAGGTGGAATCCTTCCACGGCTTGATCGACTCGATCGGGTCCATGACGACGCCGAGATTGCGCGATTTGGGCATAGGGTGATCGGTTGGCTTTCGCTATGCTGGCGAAGACGCGTCGATTCTACTCAATTCGGCGCGCCGAAGCACTGCAAAATCAACGCTTTCGATGCTTTTCGCAGCACCCCGATCCGGCTTGTTAAACCGGCTTTTATGAACTACTTTTTATCTTTAGCGATGCGCAAAACCGGGCCCGTCTGACTTCGCGCAAAATCGTAGAATTTACATTATGTAGTTTGATTAAATCTTTGGTTCTACTTGAATTAGTTTATATACTTTGATGCAAATAAACTGGGGTAAACCCGTTCTTACTCGCCTGGGGGTCACGTGAATACCGAAACTCAGACCGCGGATGCCGTCGAAGCGTCGGCCAATCTCAACGTCAAGGTCATGGTGATTGACGACAGCAAGACCATTCGTCGCAGTGCCGAAACCCTGCTGAAAAAAGTCGGCTGCGAGGTCGTTACCGCAATCGACGGCTTCGAGGCGCTGGCCAAGATTACCGAGCACAAACCGGACATCATCTTCGTCGACATCATGATGCCGCGGCTCGACGGCTACCAGACTTGCGCGCTGATCAAGAACAACCAGAACTTCAAGGGGACACCGGTCATCATGCTGTCGAGCAAGGACAGTATTTTCGATCGCGCGCGCGGTCGTATCGTCGGTTCCGAGAAATATCTGACCAAGCCCTTTTCCAAGGAAGACCTGATCAACGCGATCACGGCCCACGTCGGTTAGGCGAGGCGGATCGGAACCATTTGAAGGTAGACAGAGATGACGCACGTTTTGATCATTGATGATTCGCCGACCGAGGTGCACGTGTTCGAGCGCATGCTGCAGGCCAACGATATCGAGGTATCGGTCGCCAACAACGGCGAGGAAGGTATCGAGAAAGCCATTGAAACCCGGCCGGACTGTATCCTGATGGACGTGGTGATGCCCGGCAAGAACGGTTTCCAGGCGACCCGCGACCTCAGCCGCAATCCGGCCACGGCATCGATACCGGTCATCATCATTACCACCAAGGACCAGGAAACCGACAAGATCTGGGGTATGCGCCAGGGGGCCAAGGACTACATCGTCAAGCCGGCCGAGGAGCGTGACCTGATCGACCGCATCAAGAAGGTGCTCGCGGCCAGCGGGCCGCCCGAGGTCTGAGCCGCGAGCGTCGCCGATGCCGATTACTTCGCCGTTCGAGATCCTCAAATCCCTGGACGCCCGCTGCCGTCGCAATTCCAGCGGCTTGCCGGTGGCCAAGACGGTCGTGGATGACTGGATCGGAATCGGTTTTGCGATCAACCGGGTGTCGCTGCTCGCGAGGATGGACGACGTCAGCGAGATTCTGCCGCCGCCGGAGACGATCCGGGTGCCGGGCGCGATCCACTGGGTCAAGGGCCTCGCCAATATTCGCGGCAACCTGATGCCGGTGCTGGACATGAACGCGTTCCTGTACGGCAAACCGACCGAGTTACGCAAGCAAAGTCGGGTGCTGATCATCAGCAAACTCGGCGTCGTCGCGGCGTTGCTGGTCGACGAAGTATTCGGTCTGCGGCGATTCAAGCCCGACGAGCAGCAGACCGAGACGACGGCGGACGTTGGCTCGCTCGGACCCTACCTGAACGGCAGTTTTGTCGATCAGGTCCGCAGCTGGAACGTGTTCAGCGTGGAAAAACTGGCGCGAGCCGAAACGTTTTTGCGTGTCGTTTAGGGCAGGCAGACGAGAATTGAGGCGCTTATGGCATTCGTAGACAAGATCAAGAGCCTGCTCCCGAGCCGGTCCCAATCGGCGCCGACGGCGGTGTCGCAGCCCGGTCTCGGCATCGACAAGAAGTCATTCGCGGTGGGTGCCCTGCTGGTCGCCGCGATCGTCCTGATGGTGGTCATGTTCGCCCTCGAGAGCAGCCTTTCCCGGAAAAACAAGATCTATTCGACGATCGCGTCGCAGCAGCAGGTGATCGCGCTGCAAATCGCGGTCAACGCACTCGAGGCCGCGGCGGGCGACAGCCGCGCCTTCGATCGACTCGAAACCGATCGCGCGCGTTTTCGCGCGACCCTCGAAGCCTTCGATCAGGGCGATCCGGCGCGCGACTTGCCGCCGCTGCCGGCGAAGTACGGCAAGGCGTATTCCGATCTCAAGTCGATCTGGAGCAGCTACGACGACGAGGTCGCGACGATCGTTGCCGCCAAGGGGGCGATAGGCACCGTCAGTGATTTCGTCACCCAGATCAACGAGTCGCTGCCCGAACTGTTGACGCTGGCCAACCGGGTCGTCGAAGACCTGGTCAAGTCAAACGCGCCGCGCCAGAACATCGCTATTGCCGCGCGCCAGGTCGACCTGATACGCAGCGTCGAGCACAGCCTCAGCCAGATCCTGACCGACCACGAGCGGGTCATGGACGCAGCCGACCGCTTCGCCCGCGACGCCGGCCTGATCGAGGTGCAGCTGCTCGGCATGCTCGAGGGCAACAAGTCGCTCGGCATTGCCAAGTTCACCGGCCAGGCCGTGGTCGGAAACCTGCTGCAATTTGCCGATCTCTATTCGGTGGTGCGCAAGAACGTGCGCGAGATCATCGACAACTCGGCGCAGATCTTCAAGGTGCATGAAGCGGCGCGGCAGATCGAAACGATCAACCCGATGATGGTCGATGCGTCGAGCGCACTGGTGGCTGCAATCCAGCGCGGCGATCTGCTGGGTCAAACCTATACCTTGCTGGCCTACGCCAGCGGCGTTGCCGCGGTGGTGCTGCTGGTACTGCTGATCTTCGTCATTACCTTCGAATCGCGGCAAAGTCTCGCCAAGTCGCAGGAGCAAAACGAACGCAACCAGCGCGCGATCCTGCGCCTGCTCGACGAGATGACCAACCTCGCCGACGGCGACCTGTCGACCCATACGACGGTGACCGAAGACATCACCGGCGCGATTGCCGACTCGGTGAACTATTCGATCGACGCGCTGCGCGATCTCGTCGCAACGATCAACAGCACCGCCAACCAGGTACGCACCGCGGTACGCAAGACGCAGAACATGACCGGCGAGCTGGCGGAGGCCTCCGATGCGCAGGCGCGCCAGATCACCGATGCGAGTAGCGCGATCACCGAAATCTCGAAATCCATGTCGGAAGTGTCCGAGCGCGCAGCCGACTCGGCCGAGGTCGCGCGCAAGTCGGTCAGTATCGCTCACAAGGGTGGCGAGACCGTGCGCCAGACGATCGAGGGGATGGAAACGATCCGCGAACAGATCCAGGAAACCTCGAAGCGTATCAAGCGCCTCGGCGAGTCGTCGCAGGAAATCGGTGACATCGTCAACCTGATTACCGAGATCTCGGACCAGACCAACATTCTTGCGTTGAACGCCGCGATCCAGGCGTCGATGGCGGGTGAAGCCGGTCGCGGATTCGCGGTCGTTGCCGACGAAGTTCAGCGGCTTGCGGAACGGACCGGTGACGCCACCAAGCAGATCGAAGCGCTGGTGAAGACGATCCAGGCCGACACCAACGAAGCGACGGTGTCGATGGAACAGAGTACCGCCAACGTGGTCAAGGGCGCGCAGCTGACCGAGAACGCCGGCGGCGCGCTCGACCGTATCGAGCAGGTGTCGATGAATCTCGCGCAGCGAATTCTGGAAATCTCGGACGCGACCCGCGACCAGGCCGAGGAAAGCGTCAAGATCACCGAGACGATGGACGTGATCCGCGAAATCACGGCCAAGACTTCGGAAGGTTCCAACCGCGCGTCGAGTTCGATCGGCGAGCTGTCGGTCATGGTCCAGGAAATGCAGAAGTCGGTTGCCGGCTTCAAGCTTCCGGGCGTGCGCTCGGTCGACAGTACGATGGTGCAGGACCCCGATGACCTCGCCGCGATCGGCCTGGTCGAGGAAGCGGAATAACGGCTTCGGTGATGAACGCCCAGGAAACTTCGATCAAGCACAGCGCGCTCGGCTGGGTCAAGAAGGCCATCGACGAGAACCTGGCCGAGATCGAGTCCGATCTCAAGCAATACCTCGACGCGCCGGACGATGCCCAGCTGGTAGCGGTCAGGGAGCGCCTGCGGCTGATCCAGGGCGTGCTGGTGATGATCGAGCAATACGGCGCGGCGATGCTGACCGAGGAAATGGTCGCGCTGGCGGATTTCATCATCGATCAAACACAGGAACAGGGCGAGCAGGCGCTCGAGGTCATGTTGCGCGCGGTGCTGCAATTGCCCGATTACCTCGAGCACATCCAGACCGGTCATCGCGACATCCCGATTGCGATCCTGCCGCTGCTCAACGACATCCGCGCGGTGCGCAACCAGGACTTGTTTTCGGAAAAGCTGCTGTTCCTGCCGGATCTGTCGATGCACCAGGAGGGCGCCGAGGCCGAAGCGATCGATGAGGGACAAAACCAGGCGTCGAAACTACTGGCCAAGAAGCTGCGCCCGATCTACCAGCTCGCGCTGCTCAACGTGATCAAGGACAAGTCGGTCGAGGAAAGTCTCGTCCGCCTCGAAAAGGTTTGCGAAACCCTCGAAGAGCGAGCGGTCTCGGAGCAGGTCGCGCGCATCTGGTGGATCATTGGCGCACTGATTGAATCGGTGTCGCGCCAGCAACTCGAACTGGGCGTTTCGATCAAGAACCTGCTCGGCAAGGTCGACGCGCTGTTTCGCGTGATTTTGATCATCGGTGAGCGCGGGCTGGTACAGCGTCAGCCGATCGAGTTGATCAAGAACTTTCTCTACTACATCGCCCAGCCCGAATGCGACGGGCCCAAGACCCAGGCGATCAAAACCGCTTACCGGCTCGAGCAATTCCTGCCGTCGGAGCGCGCTCGCAGCGCGGTGCTGGACAACATCGCCGGGCCCAACCAGGCGCTGCTCAAGACCGTCGCCGAGGCCATGAAAGCGGACATCGAAGCGGTCAAGTCGACGCTCGAAGTTTACGTCAACGGCGACCTGACGAAGGTCGAGCAGCTCAAGGAATTGCCCCAGGAGATGCACGTCATCTCGGACACGCTGGCCATGATCGGCCTCGGGCCGCAGCGGCAACTGATCGAAGCCCAGATCGAAACCGTGCGCAATATCGTCGATGGCAAGCAGACCGCGGACGAAGAAAGATTGCTGTCGATGGCGGCCGAGTTGCTGCAGGTCGAGCAGGCGCTCGACCAGATGCAAAAACGCCAGCTGCTCGGCGCCAGCGAGACGGCGCGCAGCGAATCCGAAGTGTCGCGCGACTACGAGCTCGACAACGTGCTGTCGGCGGTCGTCAGCGCGGCGCTCGACGACATTCAGAAAACCAAGAATGCAATCCTCGAGTTCATCAAGGATTCGACCCGGAGCGAAAATATCGATCTCTGCATCACGCTGATGTCGGAATCGCGCGGTGCGCTCGAACTGCTCAATGAGCCGCGAGCGGTCGCCGTCGTCGACGGCCTGCTGGCTTATCTCAGGGGCTACGACATCGTCGAGTTCATGGAAACCAGCCGCCTCGACGCGCTGTCGCAGGTCGTCGTCAGCCTCGAATATTACCTCGAAGCGCTGGGCGAGCACCGCAGCGACGCCGGCAGCATTCTCGACCTCGCCGACGCGCAGCTGCAGGAATTGCTCGACGGCGTCAAGATCTCCGCCGCGCCCGCCGAGGATGAGATCGTCGAAGTGGTCGACCCCGCCGGTGGCGAGGTTGTCGACGAAGCCGATGCGCCGCCGGCCGCCGATTCGGAGCCCGCGGCCGAGGCCGCCGTCGCCGAGGAATCCGCCGACGAGGTCGCCGCCGACCCGGCGCCGGCGGCAGCCGCGATCGTGGCCGCCGATATCGTTCCCGACCCGACGCCGCCGGCGACCGCCGTCGGCTCGTCCGCGGTCGCTCGGGAAGACCTCGTCGACGCCGCCGACAGCGCCGCCGCCGATGCGCCGGTCGAGGTCGTGCCGGTCGACGAGGAACTCGAGGTGCTGAAGCCGGACAGCGATGCCGACATTCTCGAAATTTACCTCGAGGAAGCCGAGGAAGAATCGCGCAGCATCGCCCGCCTGCAGCGGGACTGGCTGCTGCATCCGGAGGACGAAAATGCGCTCAAGAATATTCGCCGCGCGTTTCATACGATCAAGGGCAGCGGGCGTCTCGTCGGTGCGACCAAGATCGGCGAATTCGCGTGGGACTTCGAGCAATTGCTCAATCGTGTCATCGACAAGACAATTGCGCCGAGCCGGCAGATCGTCGATGCCGTCGGCGAAGCCGGCGCGGCATTGCCACAACTGGTCGAGGAGCTCAAGGGCGGTCCGGCACCGCAGGCCGACATTGCCTACCTGCGCGGCCTTGCGCGTGCGCTTGCCGAGTTTCGCGCCGATCGCGTATTGATCGAGCACACGCGGCAGATGTCGGCGCCCGAGACGCCCTACGACACGATTACCGGCATCGACGAGGCCGATGCGCCAGGCCTCGACCTCGGTAGCGAGACCCAGGTCGTTTCGCCGCGACAGATCGAGAGAGGCCTGCTCGAGGAGATCGAACCGGACACGATGAAGGTCGATGCGGCTGCGCTCGACGGGGATGCGGCGGCGGATTTTGGCCGCGCCGCCTCCGCCACCCAGCCGGCGCGCGCGCCCGCGGTGGTCCCGATCGAGGCCGGCGACGATTCGCGCCCGCCGGCGGAGGCGGACGGCGACGAGCCGATGATCGAGGCGATAGAACTCGGTGAGCTCGAGCCGCTGCCGCGTGAAACCATCGAGGTACAGACCATCGGCGAAGACTTCGTCGCCGACGACTTCGACGACGCGCTCGACGACGATGAGTTCACCGCGACGCTGGCCGGCAACTTCGATGTCCCCGGCGTACCGTCACCGCGGGCAGAGGATGGCAGCGCGCCGCGGGAGACGGAAACCGCGTTCGAGGAATCCGCGATCGATGCGCTGGACGAAATCGAACCGGCCGGGCTCGGCACGGCGCCCGAGGTGGAGGCAGTCGAAGCCGTCGAGATCGCGGCGGCGCCCGAGGTCGAGGCAGTCGAGGCGGTCGAGATCGAGACGGCCGCCGAGATCGAGGCAGTCGAGGCCGTCGAGATCGAGGCGCCGGTCGAGATCGACGAAGTCGAGGAAGTCGAGATCGAGGCACCGGCCGAGGTCGAGGAAGTCGATATCGAAGCCCCGGAAGAGATCGAGGAGGTGGATATCGAGGCACCGGAGGAGGTCGACGACCAGGGATCGGTCCAAACGAGTCCCGCCGCCGAGCAGGAGAACCCTCGCGACCCTTTCGGCGAAACGATGTCGAACCCGGCGCCTGGAAACGCGGCGCCGGCCGGCGAACTCGACCGCGCAGCGCCGGAAATGTCAACCGACCTGTCGTTCGATCCGGATCTCCTGATCATTTACCAGCAAGAGGTCGAACAGCACCTAAGCATCGTAAATTCCGCCCTTGACCACGCCGAGCGGGTCGAGGAGCTGGTTCCCGACGAGCCGCTCTACCGCGCCCTGCACACGATTCACGGTGCCTCGCGCACCGCCGATATCGCGACCATCGGCGAACTTGCCGGGCTGATGGAAAAGCCGCTCAAATCAGCGATCGCGCAGAACATCGCCCTCGATCACGAAATCGTCGCGCTCTATCGCGAGGGACAGCGCGCGATCGAAGCGATGACCCGGCAACTGGTTTCGACGCGCAAGCTGCCGCGCATTCCCCACGACCTCGAGGTCAGTCTCAGGGCGCTGGCCAAAGATTTCGAGGAGTACACGGTCGAAATCTCGAAAATCGAAGGCGAAACCTCGGGTGAGTTCGTCGACACGCTAACGATGATGAACGACGGCGTCGACACCGAGCAGGACAACGAGTTGCTGACCATTTTCGTCGACGAGGCCAACGAGTTGCTGGAGATGAGCGACCACACCCTGCACGAATGGGCCGCGCAGTCCGAAAGCGCGGCCGACGCGAGGGATTACGGGCCGGTCATGGAACTGCAGCGCTACCTGCACACGCTCAAGGGCGGCGCGCGCATGGCCGAGCTCGGCGAAATCAGCGACCTCGCGCACGAACTGGAGTCGCTGTTCATCGCCATCATCGACGGCCGCGTCGAGCGCGACGACGAGCTGATCGACAGCCTGAGAAACTGCTTCGACCTGTTGCACCGCCAGGTGCAGCAGGCGCAGGCGCGGGAAGCGATGAGCCCGTCGGCCGAGCAGGTCGCGCTGCTGCGCGAGTTGCGGCGCGGCGGCGCCGCCGAAGCGGCCGGGGAAGTCACCGCGGAGGCGCTCGACGGGGCCGCCGAAGAGATCGACGTCGTCGCCGAAAACCTGCCCGGTGAACCGGTGGGCGCCCAGGAACGCCCGACCCAGGACGTCATTCGGGTACGCTCCGACCTGCTCGACAATCTGGTCAGCTCGGCCGGCGAGGTCAGCATCTATCGCGCGCGCATGGAACAACAGGTCGCCGGGCTCGGATCCTACCTCGGCGAACTCGGGCAAACCATCGCCCGCCTGAAGAGCCAGCTGCGCAATCTCGAGGCCGAAACCGAGACCCAGATTCACTACAGCCACCGCGCCGAGGCAACCACCAAGGGCGACTTCGACCCGCTCGAGATGGACCGTTACACGTTGATCCAGGAGCTCTCGCGCAGCCTCAGCGAATCGGTCAACGACCTGTCGAGCCTGCAGGCCATGCTCGGCGAACAGGTCAGGGATTCGGAGACCCTGCTGCTGCAACAATCGCGCGTCAGTACCGATCTCCAGGACGGATTGATCAAGAGCCGCATGGTCAAGTTTTCCGGCCTGCTGTCACGTCTGCGCCGCCTCGTACGCCAAAGCAGCCAGGAGCTTGGCAAGAAAGCCGAACTGATAATTACCGGCGAAGACAACGAGGTCGACAACAAGGTGCTGGACCGCATGGTCGCGCCGCTCGAGCACATTCTGCGCAACGCGCTGTCGCACGGTATCGAGACGCCGGTAGAGCGGGTCAACAAGGGCAAGCCCGAGACCGGCAAGATCTCGATCGACATAACCCGTGACGGTTCCGACGTCGTCATTCGCGTCAGCGACGACGGTGCCGGCGTCAATCTCGACAAGGTGCGCAATCGCGCGATCCAGCTCGGCCTGCTCGACAAGAACAAGGAAATCGGCGAGGGCGACCTGGTGCAGTTCATTCTCGAGCCGGGCTTCAGTACCGCCGATCACGTCACCCAGCTGTCGGGCCGCGGCGTCGGCATGGACGTCGTCGACATCGAAATCAAGCAGCTCGGCGGCACGCTGCAGATCGAAACCAATTCGCGGGGCACGACTTTCGTCGCGCGCCTGCCGTTCACGCTGTCGATCAACCAGGCCATCCTGGTACGCAGCGGCGACGAAACCTACGCGATCCCGCTGATCAACATCGTCGGTATCACGCGGCTGGAGAATCGTCAGATCACCGACTATTACCGGCAAAAGGATCCCGAAATCGAATACGCCGGTCAGCAGTTCGCGCTCCATCACCTCGCCAAGCTGGTCGACGCGCCATCGCATTTTCGCCCGGGTGCCGACGATGAGAAACAGGCGGTCATCTTCAGCCGTTCCGGCGACGTGCGCGTCGCGCTCCATGTCGACGAGGTCATCGGCAACCGCGAAATCGTCGTCAAGACGCTCGGCAAGCAACTGTCGCAAATCAAGGGTCTCTCCGGCGCCAGTATTCTCGCCGACGGCAGCGTGGTGCTGATTCTCGACATCAACGGTCTCGTGCGCCACAGCGTGCAAAGCGCGGTCAAGGTCGTCTACCAGTCCGGCGAGGACGCGCACGGACGTGATACGGTCATGGTGGTCGACGACTCGATCACGATGCGACGCGTCGCGAGCAAACTCCTCGAGCGCCACAACTACCAGGTCGTGACCGCCAAGGACGGGGTCGACGCGCTGGCGCAACTCGAGGACGTGCGCCCCGATGTCATGCTGCTCGATATCGAGATGCCGCGCATGGACGGCTTCGAGCTCGCGACGCATATGCAAAACGAGGAAAGCTACGCCAAGATTCCGATCATCATGATCACGTCGCGCACCGGTGAAAAGCATCGCGACCGGGCCTTCGAGATCGGCGTAACCAATTACATGGGCAAGCCCTACCAGGAAGAAGAATTGATCGAAAACATCCAGAGCGCGCTCGGCGCGCGCACGGCCTAAACGATGACCGATAGCGCCAGCTCGGTTCGCTGCATGCTGTTGCCGCTGAAGTCGCTGAACCTGCTGATTCCGAACTCGGCGGTCGCGGAAATCATCGGCTACTCGACGCCGCGGACCTTGCCGGACACCAGCGAATGGTTTGCCGGTGTCGTGCTCTGGCGTGGCGTTTACATCCCGGTCGTCGCGGTCGAGCAGATGTGCGATGTCGACGTCGCCGAGGTCGGCCCGCGCGCGCGCATCGCGATCATCTACAACCCGGAGAAGGACCCCGATCTGCCGTACCTCGGCATCCACATGCAGGACATACCGCGCGCCTATCTCGCCGAGGCCGAAACCACGGTTTCGGGCAGCGACGAGGGTTTGCCGCCGTATCTGCTGTCACGCGTGGACGACGAGCAGTTCCAGCGCGTGATTCCCGATCTCGACCGCATCATTGCCGATCTCAAGGCCGAATACACGCCGGCCCGCGTCGACGAACTCAACCGCTAACCGACAAGTTCGAGGCCCCCTTCGTGCTAGATCGGGGACATACCGTTTTGCGTAGCAAAACGCTGTGTCCCCCTCGAAGTCAGCGAAGCAACACCGGTTCGGCTTAAACTCGATCGAAACTCACTGGATCGCGATCGCCGAAATCAACCCATATCGCCCAGGCACGCCTGCGCGAGCGCAAGCGCGGCCGCGGCCGCGGTTTCGGTGCGCAGCACCCGCGGGCCGAGGCTCGCCGACGCGAAGCCGGCCTCGCGCGCGTACTGGATTTCGGCGTCATCGAGGCCGCCCTCGGGGCCGAGCAGCAGCGCGATTCCACCGGCGGCGGGCCGGATCAGCGTCGCCAGCGGCGCGCCGTCGGGTTCGAGCAGGATCCGGTGCCCGGGGATGGTCGCCGCGAGCGCGGCGCGCAGGTCGGCATGTAACTCGAGCGTCGGCAGGCGGGCCCGGCCGCATTGCTCGCAGGCGCTGGCGATCACGCCGCGCCAGTGGGCGAGTTTCTTGTCGATGCGTGCGCCGCGGAGCGGCGACTGGGTGCGCGCGGCATTGAACAGCGCGATCCGGTTGACGCCGAGTTCGGTAATCTTCTGCAGCGTCCAGTCGACGCGGTCGGACTTCGCCAGGCCCTGGATGAGCTGGCTGTGCAGCGGCGACTCGGGCGCAGCCGGCACCACCGATTCGACCCGGGCGACGGCCTTTTTGTCGGCAACGATGAGCGTCGCCGGATGGTCGACGGCATCGCTGCCGTTGAACAGTCGCAGCGCCGCGCCCGGTTGCAGGCGCAGCACGCGCAGCAGGTAGTGAGATCGATCGGCGCCGAGTTCGATCTCGGCGCCGATCGCTAGCGGTTGATCGACATGGACGCGAGGGATGCGCATGCCGAGCGTCGACGCCTAGTAGCGGTAGTGTTCCGGCTTGTAGGGCCCGTCGACGGCAACGCCGATGTAATCGGCCTGTTCCTTCGATAGCGGCGTCAGCTTCGCGCCGATCTTTTCGAGGTGCAGGCGCGCGACTTCCTCGTCGAGATGCTTCGGCAACACGTAGACGCGGTTTTCGTACTGGTCGGGATTGCAGAAGATTTCGATTTGCGCGAGCACCTGGTTGGTGAAGGAGTTCGACATGACGAAGCTCGGGTGGCCGGTGGCGCAACCGAGGTTGACCAGTCGACCCTCGGCCAGCAGGATGATGCGCTTGCCGTCGGGAAAGATCACGTGGTCGACCTGCGGCTTGATGTTGTCCCATTCGTATTGCTTGAGCTTGGCGACCTCGATCTCGTTGTCGAAATGGCCAATGTTGCAGACGATCGCCTGGTCTTTCATCTTCTGCATGTGCTCGTGGCGAATGACGTTGAAATTGCCGGTCGCGGTGACGAAGATATCGGCCTTGTCGGCCGCGTCTTCCATGGTCACGACGCGGAAGCCTTCCATCGCCGCCTGCAGCGCGCAGATCGGGTCGATCTCGGTGATCCAGACGGTCGCGCCGAGACCTTTGAGCGATTGCGCGCAACCTTTGCCGACATCGCCGTAGCCGAGTACCAGCGCGATCTTGCCGGCAATCATGACGTCGGTTGCGCGCTTGATGCCGTCGACCAGCGATTCGCGGCAACCGTAGAGGTTGTCGAATTTCGACTTGGTGACCGAATCGTTGACGTTGAATGCCGGAAACGGCAGCTCGCCGGAATCCTGCATCTGGTAGAGGCGATGTACGCCGGTCGTCGTTTCCTCGGTCACGCCGCGGATGTTACCGAGCACCTTCGAGTACCAGTTCGGCGACTCGGCGAGGCGCGCCTTGATCGACGCGAACAGGACTTCTTCTTCCTCGGTGCCGGGATTGTCGAGCACCGAAATGTCCTTTTCGGCTTTCGCTCCGAGGTTGATCAGCAGCGTCGCGTCGCCGCCATCGTCGAGGATCATGTTGGGCGTGCCGCCGTCGTGCCATTCCATGATGCGGTGGGTGAATTGCCAGTAGTCCTCGAGGCTTTCGCCCTTGAACGCGAACACCGGCACGCCGGACTCGGCGATCGCCGCGGCGGCGTGATCCTGGGTCGAGAAAATATTGCACGATGCCCAGCGGACTTCGGCGCCGAGCGCGGTCAGGGTTTCGATCAGCACCGCGGTCTGGATCGTCATGTGCAGCGAGCCGGCGATGCGCGCGCCCTTGAGCGGCTGGTCCTTGCCGTATTTTGCGCGCAACGAGACGAGACCGGGCATTTCGGTTTCGGCGATCGCGATTTCCTTGCGGCCCCAGCCGGCGAGGCCGATGTCGGCCACTTGGTAATCCTGGTTTACAACGTTTTTGGCAGTCGCATTCATAAATAATCTCCTGAGTATTTATGAGCGCCGTTGGATCTCACCGCCCTGCGAGCCTGGCAGCCGGAGCTGTCGCAGCGCTCCTCGCAGCGCGGTCCCGGTCAGCCGCACCGGGGACCGGGTAGTGTATCTATATACGGAAGGCTGTCAAACCGGATCAACCGCTGCCGGGTCAGAGGCCGGCGTCGTTTTTGAGGTCTTCGGCCTTGTCGGTACGCTCCCATGAAAGGTCGAGGTCATCGCGGCCGAAATGGCCGTAGGCCGCGGTCGGCAGGTAGATCGGACGCAGCAGGTCGAGCATCGCGATGAGGCCTTTGGGGCGTAAATCGAAATGATCGCGAATCAGCTGCACGATGCGTTCGTCGGCGATCCGCCCGGTGCCAAAAGTATCGACGCTGATCGAAGTCGGCTCGGCAACGCCGATCGCGTACGAAACCTGGATTTCGCAGCGCTCGGCAATGCCTGCGGCAACCAGGTTCTTGGCGACGTAGCGTGCCGCGTAGGCCGCCGAGCGGTCGACTTTTGACGGGTCCTTGCCGGAGAAGGCGCCGCCGCCGTGACGTGCCCTGCCGCCATAGGTATCGACAATGATTTTGCGCCCGGTCAGGCCGGCGTCACCGACCGGGCCGCCGATGACGAAGCGACCGGTCGGATTGACATGGATGTTCTCGGATTTGCACTGCGCAAACCAGTCTTCGGGCAGCACCGGCTTCAGAATCGTCTCGATCACGGCTTCGCGCAGGGTGTCGAGACTGACCGACGCCTTGTGCTGGGTCGACAGCACCACCGCCTCGATGCCAACCGGCTTGTGGTCTTCGTAGCGCAACGTGACCTGGCTTTTCGCGTCGGGCTGCAGCCAGTCGAGTTCACCGGTCTTGAACAGCTCGTGCTGGCGGCGCACCAGGCGATGCGCGTAGGTAATCGGCGCCGGCATCAGCACGTCGGTCTCGTCGCAGGCGTAGCCGAACATCAGGCCCTGGTCGCCGGCGCCCTGTTCCTTGTCTGCGGATTCGTCGACGCCCATCGCGATATCGCCCGACTGCTTGCCGAGCCCGGTCAGCACCGCGCAGGTCTTGCCGTCGAAACCGCAGTCGGGGTTGTCATAGCCGATGTCGCAGACCGTCTTGCGCACCAGCGCCTCGATATCGACTTCGGCGTTGGTGGTAATTTCGCCGGCGAGCAGGACCAGGCCGGTCTTGACCAGGGTTTCGCAGGCGACGCGCGAGTGCAGGTCCTGCGCGAGCAGCGCGTCGAGCACCGCGTCGGAAACCTGGTCGCAGATCTTGTCCGGGTGTCCGCCGGAAACCGATTCGGAAGTGAAGATATAGGATCCCGACATGGGTCTTGCCTCGAGAGCGGGTCAAAAGAAGCGCATTATATGAAACAAAACCGAAAATGACAGGACCTGGCGCACGCTTCGGGCGGGCCGGCGGCGACCGGTTTTAGCGGTTGCCGAGCCAATTCTTTTACGAGAGAATAGCCCGCCTTGTCGATTCCGCCGGTGAGGCGGTCAGCCGTGGCTGCCGCTCGCGCGCCGTTGCTGAAACCTGGAAACCAGAAATATTTCTATTGTTATCAGTTACTTATTGTTGAAATTCCGAATCCGGGGAGCGCTATATGGCATCACGTAAAATGCTGGCCAATGCGGTCCGGGCGCTGGCGATGGACGCGGTGCAACGGGCCAATTCAGGGCATCCCGGCGCGCCGATGGGGATGGCCGACATCGTCCAGGTTCTGTACGCCGGCTTCATGCGCCATAACCCGGCGAATCCCGAATGGATCGACCGCGACCGCTTCATTTTATCGAATGGTCACGCCTCGATGCTTGCCTACTCGGTGCTGCACCTGACCGGTTACGACGTCACCATCGAGGATCTCAAGAACTTTCGCCAGCTGCACTCGAAGACGCCGGGCCATCCGGAATACGGTTGTGCCCCGGGTATCGAGACCACCACCGGACCGCTCGGCCAGGGGATCGCCAACGCGGTCGGCATGGCGATCGCCGAACGCGCGCTCGCGGCCGAGTTCAACCGTGACGAACACAACATCGTCGACCATTTCACCTACGTGTTCATGGGCGACGGCGACCTGATGGAAGGCGTCTCGCACGAAGCCTGCTCGCTCGCCGGCACGCTCGGTCTCGGCAAGTTGATCGCGTTCTGGGACAACAACGGTATCTCCATCGACGGCAAGGTCGAAGGCTGGTTTCTCGACGATACGCCGAAGCGTTTCGAGGCCTACGGCTGGCACGTCGTCGAGGTCGACGGTCACGACGCCGACGAGGTCAAGATCGCGATCGAGGCGGCGCGCGCGATCAGCGCCAAGCCGTCGCTGATCTGTTGCAAAACCGTCATCGGCTACGGCGCGCCCAACAAGGCCGGTGGTCACGGCTGCCACGGCGCGCCACTCGGCGACGACGAAATCGCGCTGGCGCGCGTCGAGCTTAACTGGGAGCACGAAGCGTTCGTGGTGCCGGAGGAAATTTACGAGGGCTGGGATCACCGCAAGACCGGCGAAAAGCAGGAGGCGGACTGGAACGAAAAATTTGCCGCCTACCGCAACGCGCATCCCGAGATGGCCGCCGAGTTCGAGCGTCGCGTGAACGCAGAGTTGCCGGATGACTGGGAGAAAATGGCCCAGGCGTTCATCGCCGAGACCGACGAAGCGGCCGCGGACAAGGCCACGCGGCAGGCGTCGCTCGCCGCACTCGAGTGTTATTCGCGGCTGCTGCCCGAGCTGTTTGGCGGTTCGGCCGACCTCGGTGGTTCCAACGGTACCGAATGGTCGGGTTATCGGCCGATGCGCGCCGATGAGCCGCGCGCCAACTACGTGAATTACGGCGTCCGCGAGTTCGGCATGTCGGCAATGCTGAACGGACTCGCGCTGCATCGCGGTTTCATTCCTTTCGGCGCGACCTTCCTCGTATTCTCGGATTATGCGCGCAACGCGGTGCGACTCGCGTCGCTGATGAAGGTGCAAAGCATTTTCGTTTACACCCACGACTCGATCGGGCTCGGCGAAGACGGACCGACCCACCAGGCGGTGGAACACCTCCCGAGCCTGCGCCTGATCCCGGATCTCCAGATCTGGCGACCCTGCGACACGGTCGAGACCGCGGTTTGCTGGAAGGCGGCGATCGAGCACCGTGACGGCCCCACGGCGCTGATATTTTCCCGCCAGGGGCTGAAATTTCAGCCGCGCGAGCCCGAACAGATCGAGCAGATCGCGCGCGGCGGTTACGTCCTGCGCGACTGCGAGGAAACGCCCGATGTCATCATCATTGCGACCGGATCCGAAGTCGAGCTGGCGATCGCGGCGCTCGAGTCGGAAGCGCTCGAAGACGAAAAAATTCGCGTCGTGTCGATGCCGAGCACGACCGTGTTCGAACGCCAGCCACGCGAATACCGCGAGTCGGTATTGCCACCCGCGGTCGGCGCGCGCATCGCGATCGAGGCCGCGGCATCGGCGACCTGGCACCGCTATGTCGGCAGCGACGGCATTATCATCGGCATCGATTCCTTCGGCGAATCCGCGCCGGCCAAGGAGTTGTTCGCCTATTTCGGTTTCACCGTCGACAAGGTCGTCGGCGCGGTGAACGCATTACTGGGTAAAGATCAGGATTCAGACTGACAGGAGAATGCAAATGACTATACGAGTCGGTATCAACGGTTTCGGGCGAATCGGGCGGATGGTGTTCCGCGCGGCGCAGGGCTTCGACGACGTCGAGGTTGTCGGCATCAACGACCTGATCGACCCCGAGTATCTCGCCTACCTGCTGACCCACGATTCGGTCCACGGCCGCTTCGACGGCGAAGTCGCGGTCGACGGCAACACGCTGGTCGTCAATGGCAACAAGATCCGACTGACCGCCGAGCGCGACCCGGCCGACCTCAAGTGGGGCGATCTCGACGTCGACGTCGTGGTCGAGTCGACCGGCCTGTTCCTGACCCAGGAAACCGCGCAAAAGCACATCGACGCAGGCGCGAAGAAAGTCATCATGTCGGCGCCGTCGAAGGACGATACGCCGATGTTCGTGTTCGGCGTCAACGACGACAAATACGCCGGCGAGGCGATCATTTCCAACGCGTCGTGTACCACCAACTGCCTCGCGCCGCTGGCCAAGGTCATGCACGACAACTTCGGCATCAAGCGCGGCTTGATGACGACCGTGCACGCCGCGACCGCGACGCAAAAGACCGTCGACGGGCCGTCGATGAAAGACTGGCGCGGCGGGCGCGGTATCCTCGAGAACATCATCCCGTCGTCGACCGGCGCAGCCAAGGCGGTCGGCAAGGTCATGCCCGATTTGAACGGCAAGCTGACCGGCATGGCATTCCGGGTGCCGACGTCGAACGTCTCGGTGGTCGACCTGACGGTCGAACTCGAGAACCCGGCGAGTTACGAGCAGATTTGCGCGGCGATGAAAGAGGCCGCCAACGGCCCGATGAAGGGCGTGCTCGGTTACACCGAGGACAAGGTCGTGTCGACCGATTTTCGCGGTGAGTCCAACACCTCGACCTTCGATGCCGACGCCGGCATCCAGCTCGACGATACCTTCGTCAAGCTGATTTCGTGGTACGACAACGAGTGGGGTTACTCCTGCAAGGTCGTCGAAATGGCGCGGGTCATCGCCGCGGGCTGACATGCCGATTCTGCAACTGGCCGATCTCGATATCGGCGGCAAACGGATCCTGATTCGCCAGGATCTGAATGTTCCGTTGCAGGACGGCAAGGTCGCGAGCGAAGCGCGCCTGCAGGCCTCGCTGCCGGCGATTCGCCACTGCATCGATGCCGGCGCGCGGCTGATGATCATGTCGCACCTGGGCCGTCCCGAGGAGGGCCAGCCCGAAGCGCAATACTCGCTCGCGCCGGTGGCCGAATACCTCGGCACGGCGCTCGGTCGCAGCGTGCCGCTGGTCACCGATTATCTCGAGCGCCCGCCGGAACTCGCCGACGGTGACGTCGTGTTGCTCGAAAACGTGCGCTTCAACGTCGGCGAGGGCGCCGACGACGAGACGCTGGCGAAGCGTTACGCGGCACTGTGCGACCTTTACGTCATGGACGCCTTCGGCACCGCGCATCGCGCGCAGGCATCGACCCACGGTGTCGGCCGCTTTGCGCCGGTCGCCTGTGCCGGTCCGCTGCTCGCGGCCGAACTCGACGCGCTCGGCAGGGCGCTCGACGCGCCGGCGCGGCCGGTGGTTGCGATCGTCGGCGGTGCCAAGGTTTCGACCAAGCTGACATTGCTCGAATCGCTCGCCGGAATCGTCGACCAGCTGATTCCCGGTGGCGGTATTGCCAATACCTTCATCGCCGCGACCGGGCACAACGTCGGCCAGTCGCTGATGGAGCCCGACCTGATTCCGCAGGCCCGGCGCCTGGTCGCGCAGGCCGAGGCCGACGGTCGCCAGATTCCGATCCCGGACGACGTCGTCTGCGGCAAGCGGTTCGCCGCCGATGCCACTGCCGAGACCAAGCCGGTCGATGCGGTCGCCGCCGACGACATGATCTTCGACATCGGTCCCGCGACCGCCGCGCGATTCGCCGCAATGTTGCGCGATGCCGGCACGATTGTCTGGAACGGCCCGGTCGGCGTGTTCGAATTCGATCAATTCGGCGAGGGCACGCGCGTGATTGCGCGGGCGATCGCCGAATCCGCGGCGTTTTCGATCGCTGGCGGCGGCGATACGCTCGCCGCGGTCGACAAGTACGGTGTCGGCGAACGCATTTCTTACATCTCTACCGGCGGCGGGGCGTTCCTCGAGTTTCTCGAGGGCAAGAAGCTGCCGGCCGTCGCAATGCTGGAGGAGCGGTATGGAGACTACCAGGACAGTACCGCGTAGGACCAAGATCGTCGCCACCATCGGTCCCGCGAGCGAATCCGACGAGGTTCTCGACGGCCTGATCAAGGCCGGCGTCGACGTGCTGCGGCTCAATTTTTCGCACGGCAGCGTCGAGGACCACATGGCCCGGGTCGAAAAAATCCGTCGCCAGGGTCAGCAAAACGAACGCTTTCTCGCGATTCTCGCCGACCTGCAGGGGCCGAAGATACGGGTCGAAAAATTCCAGGCCGGCCCGATCCAGCTCGCGCCGGGCGACCCGTTCACCCTCGACGTCGAACTGCCGGCCGATGCCGGCGACCAGTCGCGGGTCGGGGTGACCTACAAAAAACTGCCGGAGGACGTCAAGGCCGGCGACGTGCTCGTGCTCGACGACGGCCGCATCGTCCTCGACGTCGACTCGGTAGAGGGTCCGCGAATCAATTGCACCGTCAGCGTCGGCGGCGAGTTGTCCAACAACAAGGGCATCAACCTGAAGGGCGGCGGCCTGACCGCCGCGGTGCTGACCGAAAAAGACAAGGCCGACATCAAAACCGCGGCGCTGATCGATGCCGACTATCTTGCGGTTTCGTTCCCGCGTAACGCCGAGGA
This sequence comes from Gammaproteobacteria bacterium, assembly GCA_052030825.1. Lineage (GTDB taxonomy): Bacteria > Pseudomonadota > Gammaproteobacteria. The sequence continues at coordinate 20,121 of JBPEYE010000474.1, forward strand.
CATGCACCAGGCCCGGCGATTGCTCGAAGAGGCGGGCGGCAAGGCCGGCCTGGTCGCCAAGATCGAACGCGCCGAGGCGCTCGACAATCTCGATGAAATCATGCGCGCGTCGGAGGCGATCATGATTGCGCGCGGCGACCTGGGGGTCGAGATCGGTGACGCCAAGTTGCCGGCCGTGCAAAAAGAAATCATCCGCAAGGCGCGCGATCTGAACTGCGTCGTCATCACCGCGACGCAGATGATGGAATCGATGCGCGACAATCCGATCCCGACGCGCGCGGAGGTTTTCGACGTCGCCAACGCGGTGCTCGACGGCACCGACGCGGTCATGCTTTCGGCCGAAACCGCGACCGGGCAATACCCGGTGCATACGGTCAAGGCAATGTCGAACATCTGCCTGAACGCCGAAACCCACCAGCACGCGATCAAGTCGCGGCATCGACTCGACGATACCTTCGAGCGGGTCGACGAGGCGATCGCGATGGCGACGATGTATACCGCCAACCACCTGCGGGTGCGCGCGATCGCGGCACTGACCGAGTCGGGCTCGACCGCGCTGTGGATGTCGCGGATATCGTCCAGCATTCCGATCTACGCGCTTTCGCGGCACGAGTCGACCAATCGCAAGGTCAATCTCTACCGCGGTGTGTTCCCGGTCTACTTTCCGACCGTGCACACCAATCATGCCGAGGCCAACCAGGAAGCGGTCGACATGATGAAGGAACGCGGCACGATCGCCGACGGCGATCTCGTCATCATCACCAAGGGTGACCTGATGGGCACCGGCGGCGGCACCAACGCGATGAAGATCGTCGAGGTCGGCAACATGCCGCAATTCATCGCCTAGCACTCAATCCCGGCAAAGTCCACGTCATTGCGAGGCGGCGTAGCCGTCGAAGCAACCTCCCTGTTCTTGCCCGATTGTGGGAGATTGCTTCGCGGAGCCTGCCCCGGTGAAAACCGGGGCTCGCAATGACGACAATAAGATTCGGGTCAGAGTAATAATTGGCGGCCGAACAGTCGAGCCGCTTAACTCAGGGCGTTTCGACGCGACGCGTCTCGTCGCCGCGCAGCAGGCTCCAGCTGAAAATAGCCAGACCGGTCCAGATGCCGGCAAAGCCGATCAGCCGGTCGAGATCGAAGGCTTCACCGAGCAGCGCAATGCCGCAGAGGAACTGCAGCGACGGGGTCACGTAAAACAGGATGCCCACCGTGGTCATCGGCAACAGGCGCGTGCCGGCGGTAAACAACGCGAGCGGAATCACGGTCACCGGCCCGCCGAGGATCAGCCACCAGTCGGTGGCGCGGTCGAGGTTCAGAAACGTCGCCTCGCCGGCCTGGTGCAACCACAGGATCGCGGCGAGCGTGAACGGTAACAGCAGCAGCACCTCGATGAATAATCCCGGCACCGGGTTGGTTTCCATTTGCTTGCGCAGCATGCCGTAGGCGGCGAAGCTGATACCGACGGCGAAACTGACCCAGGGTATCGCCGCGGTCGCGACCATGTAGTACAGCACCCCCGCCGCGGCGCACGCGATCGCCGCGATCCTGAGCCGGTCGAGGCGTTCGTGAAAGACCAGCACCCCGGCCAGCACGTTGAGCAGCGGGGTCAGAAAATAGCCCATGCTCGCCTCGACGACGCGCGCATTGGCGACCGCCCAGATGTAGATGCCCCAGTTGAACGCGACGACGAGGCCGGAGGTCGCCAGCCAGCGCAGTTCGGACCACGACCGCAGCGCGCGCAGCACCTGTTGGCGGCGGCGCGCGCTCGCCAGAACCAGCAGCAGCAGAAAGGGTACCGCCCAGAGCATGCGATGCAGCAGCACCTCGAATGGCGGTACGTGTTTGAGCAGGGCCCAGTAGAGCGGAAACAGGCCCCAGCCGATATAGCCGGCCAGAATGACGGCGTAGCCCCGATTCACTCGCTCAACGCCGGCGCAGGTCGCGCGCGAGCACGAGGATCAGGCCGGTGACCTGCAGAAATATCGCGATGCTGAACAGGCGCGCGTTGGCGCGCTCGAGCGGCATCTTGGCTTCCTGCAATTCGAGGGTCTTGAAATAGGTGTCGTTGATCGATTCGATGATGGCTTGCTGCGCCGAGAGGCTGATTTCGAGCAGCAGGTCGAGGTCGGCGTCGGCGGCCTGCGCGACGCGATCTTCGAACTCGCCGAGATTGTGGGTGTCGACCAGGCGCTCGAGGTAGTTGCGATAGAAACGCTCGACCCGCTCCGGCTGCATCGATGTCGCGGTCAGCAGCAGGATGAAGAATTCCTGCTTGCGGTCGACCTCGGTCTTCGATTGCCAGAGGCTGTCGATCAGCACCTGCTGATCGTTGATGCGGCGGTCGAGCGAGTTGATCTCGTCGTTATTGAGGCCGATGAAATAGTGGGTGATGACGGCCGACAGGATATTGAACAGGATCCCGGTCAGCACGAACACCCACGGTGCGAGCCAACGGTCGAGTCGCGAGTCAGCCATCCGCGGGCTCGAAAAGCGGCGGCAACGGCGCGCCGGACGCGCAGCGGAACAGCGGGCCGTCGTACCAGGCGGCAAGGTCGGCGGCGTTGTCCATGCCGGCTTCGTGATCGACGCGCACCCGGTTGAGAACGATGGCCGCGAGTTCGAGGCCGCGGCCGGCGATCGCATCGATCACGAGCAGTGCCTGGTTGACCGCGCCGACGCGGTCATCGACGACCGCCACCAGCGGCAGGGCGAGCGCCGCCGCGAGGTCGGCGTTGAGTCCGTCCTCGGCCAGTGGCGACAGGAAGCCGCCGGCGCCCTCGACCAGCAGGCAGTCGGCGTCGCCGCCGCGGCAGGCGGCGACCAGGGCGGCGAGTTCGAGCCGCCGCCCTTCGAGTCGCGCGGCGCGATGTGGCGCGAGCGCGGCGCGGAATCGGTAAGGTGCGATGACATCGATCGGTTCGCGACCGCCGTTGGCGTCGGCCAGCGCTTGCGCATCGTGGGTCAGTAGCCGGCCGTCGGCGGTGACCTCGCAGCCCGACTCCGCCGGCTTGCGCGTCGCGACGCGGCGGCCGCGTTGGCGCAGTTGGCGCACGATCTCGCAACCGACGTAGGTTTTGCCGACGTCGGTGTCCGAACCGGTGATGAAATAGCCCTCGGCGGCGAGCGGAATCATGTCGGCATTCTCGGCAGTTTGTCGGGCGACTGCAAGCATCGGCCCCGGCCTCTGTTATAATCGCGCGCGTTTTCGAAACCGCGGGCGACCATGCAGGATTTTGCCGTAGGCCAGCGTTGGATCAGCGCGGCCGAGCTTCATCTCGGCCTCGGCATGGTGATCGAGATCGAGCACCGGACCGTCAGTATCATCTTTCCGACCACCGGCGAAACCCGGACCTATGCGCGCGCCGACGCGCCGCTGACGCGGGTACGCTTCCGCGAGGGCGAATGGGTCGAAAAGCAGGACGGCGAAAAGCTGCAGGTGCTGTCGCTGTCGGAGGCGGGCGGGCTGATCACCTACCACTGCGCCGACGAGCGCGGCACGCGCGTCGATCTGCCGGAAGGGCGACTGAGCAACTTCATCCAGCTCAACCAGCCCGGCGAGCGCCTGCTGAATGCGCAAATCGATCGCAACAAGTGGTTCAGCCTGCGCTGTGCCGCGCGCGAGATCGCCAACCGCCTGCAGCGGTCGGACGTCTACGGACTTGCCGGTTGCCGCACCAGCCTGATCGCGCACCAGCTTTATATCGCTTACGAGGTGTCGCGACGCTATGCGCCGCGGGTGCTGCTCGCCGACGAGGTCGGTCTCGGCAAGACCATCGAGGCCGGCCTGATCCTGCACCAGCAGCTATTGCTCGAGCGCGCGCGCCGCGTGCTGATCGTCGTGCCCGAATCGCTGGTGCACCAGTGGCTGGTCGAGATGCTGCGGCGTTTCAACCTGATGTTCCGGATCTTCGACGCGGCGCGCTTCGGCGATGACGAGGTCGACGACGCCATCGATACCGACGCCGGCGACAACCCCTATCACGGCGAGCAGCTCGTGCTCTGCAGCCTCGAATTCCTGTTACGGCATCCGCAGCAGGCCGCGTGGGCGCGCGACGGCGAGTGGGACCTGCTGGTCGTGGACGAGGCGCATCATCTCGAATGGTCGCCCGACGCGGCGAGCGACGCCTATCGGCTGGTCGAAGGTCTCGCCGCCGAGACCGCGGGTCTGCTGCTGCTGACCGCGACGCCCGAGCAGCTCGGCAAGGAGAGCCACTTCGCCCGGCTGCGCCTGCTCGATCCCGATCGCTTCGCCGACCTCGGCCGCTTTCTCGACGAGGAGCAGGGCTATGGCGAGCTCGCCGACCGGGTCGAGGCGATGCTCGACGATCCCGCGCGCGAAGCCGAAGTCGATGATCTGCTCGACCGCCACGGCACCGGCCGGGTGCTGTTTCGCAATACCCGCCACGTCGTGCGGGGTTTCCCCGAACGCGAGGTGCTGCCGGCGAGCCTGCCGGCCGGCGCCGGCGAAGCGGATTACCGTGACTGGCTCGGCGGCCTGTTGCGCGAACTGCGCGGTCGCAAGGTGCTCGTCATCGCCGCCGCCGCGGCGACCGCGATCGAGCTCGCCACCGCGCTGAAGCAGCAGTTCGGGTTGCGCGCGGCGACGTTTCACGAGGACATGACGCTGCTCGAGCGCGACCGTGCTGCGGCCTGGTTCGCTGACCCCGATGACGGCGCGCAGGTGCTGGTGTGTTCGGAGATCGGCAGCGAGGGGCGCAATTTCCAGTTCGCGCATCACCTGGTGCTCTACGATTTGCCGCGCAATCCCGACCTGCTCGAGCAGCGCATCGGCCGGCTCGACCGGATCGGCCAGAGCGCGGTGATTCGGATCCACGTGCCGTATGCCCCCGGCAGCGCGCGTGAAGTGCTGTTTCGCTGGTATCACGAGGGGCTCGACGCGTTTCGCCATACCTGCCCGGCCGGCCACCAGGTCTACCAGAACCTGCATCACGAGCTCGAGCGCCAGCTTGCCGACCCGGCGCTGCCGCTCGACGACCTGCTCGGGTTGACGCGCGAACTGCATGCGCGCTTCAACGCGGCGCTGCAGCAGGGACGCGATCGCCTGCTCGAGTTCAACTCGTGTCGCCCGCGTGTCGCCGAGCGCCTGATCGACGAGGCGCTCGCACGCGAGCGCGAACTCGACCTGTTCGCTTTCATGGAGCGGATTTACGACTGCTACGGGGTCAACAGCGACATCCGCGGCGCCAGCCGCTGGGTCATCGCGCCCAGCGACAATATGCTGACGCCGATGCCGGGCCTGCCGGAAGACGGGATGACCGTGACCTACGACCGCAGCGCCGCGCTCGCCAGCGAGGATGTGCACTACCTGACCTGGGAGCACCCGTTCGTGCGTAACGCGATGGACATGATCCTGTCGAGCGAATTCGGCAATACCGCGCTCGTAGCGCTCGACGGCTCCGGCGTCGAGCCGGGCACGGTGCTGGCCGAGTGCCATTTCCTGATGGATTTCAGCGACGATGCGCGCAGCCATCGCGAACGCTACTTTCCGAACGCGAGCATTCGCGTCGTGCTCGACGAACGCGGCGGCGAGCATGGCGGGCGGATCGAGTTCGATCCGGCGCAAATGCAGCCGCAGCGCGTCGACCGCGATACCGCGATCAAAATCGTCAAGGCGCGTCAGGCGGAACTCGCGCTGATCCTCGAGCAGGCCGAGCTCGTCGCCGAGGCGCAGGTGCCGGCGTTGATCGCGGACGCGCGCGAGCGCGGGCGTCGTTTGCTCGGTCACGAAATCGAGCGGCTCGAGGCGTTGCAGCGGGTCAACCCGGGCGTGCGCGACGACGAGATCGATTTTTTCCGGGCCGAGCTCGACGCTTTCGAGACCGCGCTCGGCCATGCGCGCCTGCGCCTCGACGCGGTCCGCGTCATCGTCGCCACCTGACGCTCACGCCCGGAATGCCTGGTCAGGTCGGAAAGGGTGAATTTTTGATCTGACCGATACGGGTTGCCGTGATATCGCTCGAATCGGGATGTCCGCTGTAATGTCGGATCAGGCGTCGAACGGACGTTCATCGGAGTATGGGACTGGAAATCCGGAGCGGCTCGGGGTTGACATCCATACCGGTCGGTATTATAAACCATACCGACTGGTATGGATGTAACATGATCGGACTGACCGACAGCGACGTTTACTGGTGGCGCCCGCTCGACGACGCGCCGCTCGACACGCGCGACAAGATCCTGTTCGCGGCCTACAAGGAAATCCATGTCAACGGTTTTCAGGCCGCGAGCCTCAACAATATCCTTGCGCAAACCGGTGTCACCAAGGGCGCGCTCTATCATCATTTCAAGAGCAAGACCGACCTGGGCTACGCCGTGGTCGACGAGGTCATCGCGCGGCGAATCCACCTGAGTTTCATCCGCCCGCTCGAAGACCTCGACGACCCGCTCGAAGGCTTCATCGACATGATTCGCCACGCCGGCGCGACCTTCTCGATGACCGATATCGAGCTGGGTTGCCCGCTGAGCGTGCTGGCGCAGGAAATGGCGCCGATCGACGAGGGTTTCCGCACCCGCCTGACCCAGATCTACGAGCAGTGGCACCAGTCGATCGCCGAGGTTCTGAGACGCGCGCGCGACGCCGGCTCGATAATCGACGACGTCGACCCGGACATTCTCGCGGTCATGATCGCGGCGACGCTCGAGGGCAGCCTGAGCGCGGCCAAGGTCGCGCAGGATCTCGACAAGCTGCACCGCTGCGGCGCGGGGCTGATCCAGTTTCTGCAGTTGATCCGCAGATAAATCGAGAGGACACGACCATGGCGCGCGAATATTCACAATTCATCCTCAAGTTCAAATGGAGCGTGGTGCTGCTGACGATCGTCTGGATCGCGGCGATGGGTGCCGGCGCGCGCCACCTGACCTTCACCAACGATTACCGCGTCTTCTTCGGCGAAGACAACCCGCAGCTGGTCGCGTTCGAATACCTTCAGGATACCTACTCGAAGAACGACAACGTCATGTTCGTGCTGGTGCCCGACGACGGCGAGGTGTTCACGCGCGAGACGCTCGCCGCGGTCGCGTGGCTGACCGAGCGCGCGTGGGAGACACCGTTCTCGACGCGCGTCGAATCGCTGTCCAATTACCAGCACACCGCGGCCGACGGCGATGACCTCGTGGTCGCCGATCTTGCCTACGAACCCGAAGACCTGGGCGACAACGACCTTGCGCGAATTCGCGAGATCGCGTTGAACGAACCGGTACTGGTAAACCGCCTGGTTTCGCCGCGCGCGCACGTGACCGGCGTCAACGTCACGATCGAGCTGCCCGGCGTCGACCAGACCGCCGAGAACCCGCAAGTCGTCGAATTCGTGCGCGCGCTCGCCGCCGAGTTCGAACAGACCTTCCCGGCGATCGACCTGCGCCTGACCGGGATCTCGATGATGAACAACGCCTTCCCCGAGGCGAGCCAGTACGACATGTCGACGCTGTTCCCGCTGATGCTCGTCATGTTCGTCGTCGTGCTGTACTTCTGGGTGCGCGGTTTCGCCGGCACGCTTGCGACTTTCGTCATCATCATTTTCTCGATCATTGGCGCGATGGGCATGGCCGGCTGGCTCGGCATCGCGCTGACGCCGCCGTCGTTCTCGGCGGTCATGATCATCCCGACGATGGCGATCGCCGACAGCGTGCACGTATTGATGAACTACGTCATCGCGC
>JBPEYE010000475.1:0-4681 GCA_052030825.1 Gammaproteobacteria bacterium
CCCCGGTACGACGACGCCGGCGCGCTCGAGTTCGCCGAGCAGGGCCGTCGCCTCGGCGCTCAGTGCCGCGCCGCGCGCGCTCATCCGAGCACGCGCTCGAGATCCCGAATCAGGTCGGCGCTGTCCTCGAGCCCGACCGACAGCCGGAATACGCCGTCGCCGGCGACCGCGCGATACTTGTCGAGTTCTTCGCCGTCGAGGCGGTAAGAAGAACCGATCAGATCATCGGTCTGCATCAGGTAGATGAGGCTGCGGTGGTGGCCGAGCGAGACCGCGTAGTGGATGATTTCGAGATCGCGCATCATGCGCTCGGCGACCTGCTTCGGATCGGGCGTGCGGAAACAGACCATGCCGGAGAAATTGTCCATCTGCGCGCGCGCGAGCGCATGTTGCGGATGCGACTCGAGCCCGGGATAGCGCACCAGTTCGACGCCGGCGTGGTTTTCCAGGAACAGCGCGAGCGCGAGCGCGTTTTCCTCGTGCGCGCGCATGCGCAGCGGCAATGTCGCCATGCCGCGCAGGATCAGCCAGGCGTTGAACGGGCTGATCACGCCGCCGTGGTGCACCAGCCCCTCGCCGCGCAGCGGCCCGAGCAGCGCCTGGCTGCCGCAGATCGCGCCCCCCATCGCGTCGCCGTGGCCGCCGATATACTTGGTCAGCGAATGCACGACGAGGTCGGCGCCGAGCGCCAGTGGGCGGGTCGCGAGCGGCGACGCGAAGGTCGAGTCGACCGCCAGCAGCGCGCCGGACGCGTGCGCGATCTCGGCGGCCCCGCGCAGGTCGGTGATCCGCAGCAGCGGGTTCGACGGCGTCTCGACCCAGACCAGGCGCGTCGTATCGCGCATCGCGGCGCGAATGCTATCGAGGTCCGAGGTATCGACCGGCGTCACGTCGATACCGAAGCGCGGCAGCGTATCGCGCGCGACCTCGGCGGTGCCCGGGTAGTTGGTATTGCTGATGACGAGGTGATCGCCCGCCTTCAGCTGGGCCAGCATTACCGCGGTGCTCGCCGCCATGCCCGACGCGAATGCGGCGCAGGCTTCGGCGCCCTCGAGTACGGCGAGTTTCTGCTCGAGCTTGCGCGTCGTCGGGTTGTCCCAGCGCGTGTAGACGAACGGCGTCTCGGCGGTCAGGTTGTTGGCCGAGAAACTGATTTCCTCGTCGACCACGTAGGTGCTCGACATGACCAGGCTCGGCGACGACGCGCCGCTGGACGGATCGGGATCTTCGCCGGCGTGAATCGCGAGCGTACGCGGGCCCTTGCCGCGGGTTGTTTTGAGAGCCATCGGAATTCCCTGTAAATGACGCATTAAAAAAGTCGCGACCGGGCGCTGTCAAGCCGACACGGGTCGAAAATTCGAAACCGGGGGATTCGCCGATCGAAATTTATCTGCCCGCGCCGATCGGCTATAGTGCGCGTGTTTGCAGCGGGACGGTCCGATGTCGCAACTCAGTCAATCGCAGATCGATTTCTTTCACTCCGAGGGCTACCTGGTGGTCGAGGATGCGGTCGCGCCAGGACAGCTTGCCGCATTGCGCGCGCAGTTCGCCGACTGGGTCGAGGAGAGTCGACGGCATACCGAGGCCTGGGGCGAAACCGTCAACGGCCGTGGCCGCTTCGACGTCGAGCCCGGTCACGACGCCGACAGGCCGGCACTGCGCCGGGTCAACGCGCCGACCGACGTTTCGAAAACCTATCTCGACGCCGTCCGCGACAGTCGCATGACCGATTGCGTCGCCGAGCTGATCGGTCCGGCGATCCGGTTTCACCACAGCAAGATCAATTCCAAGCTGCCCGGCGCCGCGACCGCGGTCAAGTGGCACCAGGATTTTGCGTTCACGCCGCACAGCAACGACGACCTCGTCACCGCGCTGCTGATGCTCGATGACGTCACCAGCGAAAACGGGCCGCTGCAGGTGCTGCCGGGTTCGCACCGCGGCGAAATTCATAGCCTCTGGCACGACGGCGTGTTCACCGGCGCGGTCGCCGACGCGGTGGCCCGCGACTGTCTCGCGCGCGCGGAGACCTGCACCGGCCGCGCGGGTTCGGTCTGCCTGATGCATACCCGGCTGCTGCACGGCTCGGCGGCGAACCGGTCGGCGCAGCCACGCACGCTTTTTATCGCCGTTTATGCGGCCGAGGATGCCGTGCCCTGCTCACCGAACCCGATGCCGTGCCTGCACCAGGGCGAGCTCGTGCGCGGCGAGGCCAGCGGCCGTATCCGTTGCGTGCCGTACGACATTCCGCTGCCGCAATTGCCGGAGACCGCATCGTTCTTCGATCAGCAGGCGAAGCACGCCTGATTCGGGCTATACTGCCGGCGCGCGGCGCGCGCCGCGCGTTCTCGTCAGAACGGGGAGCATCCGATGTCCAAACCAGGAATCATTGGCGCCGCGGTCGTCGCCGCGGTATTGCTGGCGCCGCCGACCGGCGCGCAAGAACCGGTGCAGATCGAACCGATCAAGCTGCGCGACAATCTCTACATGCTGACCGGGCAGGGCGGCAACATCGGCCTGTTTCTCGGCGCCGACGGCAGTTTCATGGTCGACGACCAGTTCGCGCCGCTGACCGATAAAATCGTTGCCGCGGTCGAATCGCTCGGTGGCGAGGTGCCGGCCTATCTGGTCAATACGCACTTCCACGGCGACCATACCGGCGGTAACGAGAATCTCGGCCGGGCCGGGACGCTGATTCTGTCGCATCATGGCGTGCGCGAACGCCTCGAGAGCGGCTCGTTCATCTCCGCCTTCGGCATGAAGTCGCCGCCGGCGACCGCCGCGGCGCTGCCGAAACTGACTTACTCGCAGGATCTGCATCTGCACATCAACGGCGATACCGTGCGCGTGATCCACGTGCCGAATGCGCACACCGACGGCGACAGTTTCGTCGTGTTTGAGCAGGCCAACGTTGTCCATGCCGGCGACCTTTTCTTCAACGGCTTTTTTCCGTTCATCGACGGCGCCAACGGTGGTTCGCTCAGGGGCATGATCGCCGGGGTCGACGCGATGCTCGCGCACGTCGACGCGGACACCCGGATCATCCCCGGGCACGGACCGCTGGCCGGTCGCAGCGACCTGGTCGCCTACCGCGAAATGCTCGCCACGGCATACGCGCGTCTACTCAGGCTGAAGAACGACGGCGTATCCGCCGAGGACGCGATCCTGCACGAGCCGCTCGCCGATCTCGCCGACGACTGGGGCGACGGTATCTTCGATGCCGACAAGTGGATCGGCGTGATCTGGCAGGCGGTTTACTGAGGCCTTCGGCTAGAGAATACGCCGGCCGTATTTCTCGATTGTGTCCGGTCGCAATTCGAGTCCGAGGCCGGGTTCGTCCTTGAGGTAGAGCGTGCCGTTTTCGATTCGCGGCGGGTCGGCGAACAGTTCGGCCTGCAGCGGGTCGCGCTCGGGATCGGTGAAGGATTCGACGATCAGCCCGGCGGGGCTCGCGGCAACGATGTGCGCGTGCAGGAAACAGTCGTGATGCGGCGCGACCTCGACGTGGTTGAGTTCGGCGAGTGCCGCGAGCTTGTGCCCCATCGTGAAACCCCCCATGCGCGTGCAGTCGAATTGCAGCACGCGGATTGCCCGTTCCTCGAGCAGCGCGCGGCAGCCGTGCGCCGTAGTCTCGCTCTCGCCGGCCGATAGCGGGATGTCGGTTTGCTGCGCGAGCAGCTTCAGCAGCCGGCGATCGTCGTACCAATGTACCGGTTCCTCGAGCCAGCGTGGATTGACTTCGGGCAGTCGCTTCACCGCGCGCAACGCGGTGGCCAGGTCCCAGCCGCAATTGACGTCGACCATCAGCTCGGCGGCGTCGCCGATGACGTCACGGATCACGCGCAGGCGCTCGAGATCGGCCTCGAGATCGAGGCCGCCGATCTTGGCCTTGAACGCGCGATGGCCCTGCGCCTTGAGCATTTGCATTTCCGCGCGCAGTTCGGCCTCGTCCTTGCCGTCGCGATAGTAGGCGCAGGTCACGTAGCACGGCACCGCGTCGCGGTGGCCGCCGAACAGGCGGTAGAGCGGCTGCCCGGCAAGTTTGCCGAGCAGATCCCAGGCGGCGATGTCGACCGCGGCCGCGGCGAGCCCAAGCTGCGCCTTGCTCCAGCCCTTCTCGGCGGCGATGCGTTGCGAGGTCAGCGCGGTCAGATGCGTGTATAGGCGTTCAGGCGCGCGCGCGTCGGCGCCGACGATGAATTCGGCAAGCCCGTCGGCGAACAGCGCCGCGGTCGAATCCAGCGGCCCGTTGCTGCTACCTAGACCGAAGCCGGTGACGCCGCTGTCGGTACGCAGGATGACGAGTAGTTCGTTGGCGGCCGGCACCGGGAAATGGCTGACCCAGTGCGGACGGCTTTCCTCGGCGGGACCGCCGAGTACGTGGACTTCGATCGCGTCGATCTTCACGTGCTTCGTGGCCAGGCGGTTTGCCGCGCGCTCAGCGCTCGGCGGCAACGTAGTGCGCGAGTGCGCGCTCCGGATCGAACAGGTCTTCGGGTGACGGGCCGAACTGCAGGTGGCGATATCCGTTGCGCCCGACCGGCTCGTAGGCGGCGAGGATTTCGTCGCGCCGTCCGGCGAGATCGCGCACCGCGTCGATCAGCGCGTCGATGTCGTCGCGCGTCGTGTACAGGCCGAGGCTCGCGCGCGCCATGCCGCGCTTGCGCTCGATCTGGTCGTCGGC
>JBPEYE010000476.1:0-1741 GCA_052030825.1 Gammaproteobacteria bacterium
GGCGGCGATATTTTCGCGACCGGCGACGCGAGGTGGCGTATCATGCGGCGCGCCGCAACGAATTCGCAACCGCTGACGACAGGAGCCAATGCCATGACCCGATTCGTGATCGACCCCCCGACGCCGGCGAGCCTGCCGGTGCGTGGCTCGGACGCGCGCTTCCCGGTGCGCCGCGTCTACTGCGTCGGACGCAACTATGCCGCACACGCGATCGAGATGGGGCACGATCCCGACCGCGAGGACCCGTTCTTCTTTCAGAAGAATCCCGACGACCTGCTCGGCGACGGCGCCGATTTCCCCTACCCGGACAAGTCGAGCGACGTACACCACGAAATCGAGATGAGCGTGGCGCTGGCGAAAGGCGGCCGCAACATTCCGCTCGAAGCGGCGCTCGATCACGTCTGGGGCTATGGCGTCGCGCTCGACATGACGCGGCGCGACCTGCAGGGTGCGTGCAAGAAGGCCGGTCGCCCGTGGGAGATCGGCAAGGCTTTCGATCATTCGGCGCCGGCCTCGGAACTCGTCGCGGCAAGCGAGATCGGCCATCCTGCCGAGGGCGCGATCTGGCTCAAGATCAATGGCGAGGTGCGCCAGGCGGGCGACCTCAATCAACTGATCTGGAAGGTACCGGAGATCATCGCCTACCTGTCAGGCCTGTTCACGCTCGCGCCCGGCGACGTCATCCTGTCCGGCACGCCGGCCGGCGTTGGCCCGGTCGTGCGCGGCGACATGCTCGAGGGCCACATCGACGGCATCGGCGACCTGCACTGCCGCGTCGTCTGAAGCGGCGCGCGCGGTTCCGGCCCGCCGGCGCAATAGCGACCCTGGCGCGGCGGACGGCGTCAGTCGGCGCCGTCGTCGAAGCCGATATCCCAGTGGCTGCCGTCGCAAAACGGCTTGTTCTTCGACGCGCCGCAACGGCACAGCGTGTAGCGGCCCTCGCCCACGCCGTCGCCGAGTTCCTGATTGGCCAGCGCGACGCCGCTGACCATGTAGGGACCGTTCTTCAGAGCCGTGATCGTCGGTTCGTCCGCGGGATGGCGGAATTCGTCGCCGTCGATACTGTAGCTCAGCGCGCCTGACGGGCACTGTTTGATCACCTCGACGATCGCCTCGACCGACGCGCCGTCAGGATCGATCCACGGCTCTTCGCCCATCCGGAACACCGATTTCAGGTTGTCGGTGCAGTAACCGGCGTGCGAGCAGATGCCGCGATTGTCGTGGATCGTGATCCGCGCGCCGGTATAGTTCACGCGGCGGTCGTCCGAGCCGTCGGCCTCGCGCGCGTCGCTGAAGCCGTTGGTCTTGTGGCTGCCGTCGCAAAACGGTTTGTTTTTCGAGCCGCCGCAGCGGCACAACGCCCCGCCGCTGATCGTGGATTCCGATTCGCCATCGGTGGTCTGAACCTTCAGCGTGACCGCGGACGCATCGTCGGCCTTGACCAGGTAGGGCCCGCTGGGCGCGCACTTGATCGCGCATTTGGTTTCGCTCATGACATCTTCCTCTGTCGGCCAAGTGCGCAGCATAAATTCAATCAGGGCAGCAGGGCAATCGTTTCCGCGCCTCGATGCCCGAACACGCGATCACCGCGCGCATCTGCAGGCCCTGGTGGAGGCCGATGGATCGAAACCCGCAAACGCGCTATTCTTGCCGACGGGTCGCAATATCGCCTTTCGTTGACAGATCGAGCATCGCCGATGGCCGAGACTAACGCTACCCGTAAACTGACGGCAATTTTCTA
>JBPEYE010000477.1:0-2092 GCA_052030825.1 Gammaproteobacteria bacterium
GGGTTGAATCGAGCCTCCCGCTCAACCAGACATAAAAAAGACCCCGCTTCGGGGGTCTTTTTTATGTCTGGCGGAGAGAGAGGGATTCGAACCCTCGATACGCTATTAACGTATACTCCCTTAGCAGGGGAGCGCTTTCGACCTCTCAGCCATCTCTCCGGTGGATGGATAAACTACAACGCAATCGCCTTTTTCACAAGGCCATTGCCCGGCAAATCTGTTTGTGTGGAATTGTCGAACCCGATCGGGTCGCGGGTTTAACCTTCGACGGTATTACCCAGTTGCTCCTGTCCCTCTTCCGCCTTGATCCGCTCGTAAATCTCTTCCCGATGCACCGCCACTTCCCTGGGCGCATTCACCCCAATCCTTACCTGGTTCCCTTTCACGCCGAGGACGGTCACGGTTACGTCGTCCCCAATCATCAAGGTTTCCCCAACACGCCGCGTTAGTATCAGCATTCCTCTCTCTCCCAATGAATATCACAGTAATCCAACCCTGCATCCCTCACAGGTACCACTCTTTTCGTTTTTATGCGGCCCCTGATTTGTCCGAGCCATCTGGCATTCTACCCAAGTCGCCGCGGCTAAGCCAGTTGAATTAAGCTATAGCTCGGTCTTGAGGTCGAAGCCTTCGTGCAGCGCGCGCACGCCGAGCTCGAGATACTTTTCGTCGATGACGACGGAAATCTTGATCTCGGAGGTCGAGATCATCAGGATGTTGATACCTTCATTGGCGAGGATCTGGAACATGCGGCTGGCGATTCCGGCATGCGAGCGCATCCCGACCCCGACGATCGACAGCTTGACGATACGGTTGTTACCCGATACTTCGCGCGCCTTGAGTTTCTTCGCGGTCTCCTTCAGCGACGCGAGCGCGGTTTCGTAATCGTTGCGATGGACGGTAAACGTAAAATCGGTATCGCCCTCGGCGCTGACGTTTTGCACGATCATGTCGACTTCGATATTGGCATCCGAAATCGGGCCGAGGATCTGGTAAGCGATACCGGGCGTGTCGGAGACGCCGCCAATGGTGAGCTGGGCTTCGTCGCGATTGAACGCGATGCCCGATACGAGCGCTTGTTCCACGGTTTTCTCCGCTCCATATTCAGAAGTGATCAATGTGCCCTCGCCCGCTTCGAAGGATGACAGGACGCGCAGCGGCACCTTGTATTTTTGCGCAAACTCGACGGCGCGAATCTGCAACACCTTCGAGCCCAGGCTTGCCATCTCGAGCATTTCCTCGAAGGTGATGATCTTGAGGCGCCGCGCTTCGGGTTCGACTCTCGGGTCGGTGGTATAGACACCGTCGACGTCGGTAAAAATCTGGCACTCGTCGGCCCTGAGCGCGGCGGCGAGCGCAACGCCGGTCGTATCCGAGCCGCCGCGACCGAGCGTCGTGATGTTGTCGAATTCGTCGACGCCCTGGAACCCGGCGACGACGACGATTCTGCCCGCGTTCAGATCGCCGACAATTTTCTCGTGATTGATCGATTTGATCCGCGCCTTGTTGTGCGCGCTGTCGGTGACGATCTTGACCTGGCCACCGGTATAGGATCGTGCCGGGTAGCCGCGTTTCTCGAGCGCCATCGCGAGTAGTGCAATCGTGACCTGCTCGCCGGTGGTCAACAACACGTCGAGTTCGCGACCGCGCGCCCGCGGGTCGATTTGTTGCGCCAGTTCGATCAGGCGGTTGGTCTCGCCGCTCATCGCCGAGACGACGACGACCATGTCGTTGCCGAGGTCCTTGTACGCGGCGACCTGGTCGGCCACGGCTTCGATTCGCTCGATCGAACCGACCGACGTGCCGCCGTATTTCTGTACCAGTAGCGCCATACCCAAACGAGAACGAAAGCGAGCGCGGATTATAGGGAAAACGACCGCAATTGTATAAGGCTTATTCGAATTACCGGGGCTTCGCGATTAGAATGGCCGCATCCTGGTGCGAGTCCCCCGGCTATGACTTCCCTGCTCGAATTCGATGTCCTGATCATCGTTGCGATCGTCGGCGCGATCCTGTTCTCCGGCCTCGTGCACGGAACCCTCGGCCTCGGATTCCCGATGGTGGCAACACCGATGCTCGCGGCGATGATGGA
>JBPEYE010000478.1:0-6561 GCA_052030825.1 Gammaproteobacteria bacterium
CCACGCCGGGGTCGCCTGCGCGTTGCGCCTGAACTCGGCGAAGTCGTCGGCGACGACACGATTCAGCACGACGCGGGCGGATTCGGTCGACACTGGCGAGGTGGCGCTCGCGTCGACGGCGGCGGGCTTCGTAACCGGCTCGGCCGGGCGGCCCGCGGCAACGACGGCAAGCGACGCCGGCGCCGGCCGGCGTTCGAGCTCGCGCGCGGCGCTCGCCGCGGCGCCGCCCTCGCGGACCGGCTCGGGGCCGGTCGGCAATTGCCGCAGCAACAGTCGCGCAAAGCCAAGCCGATCTTCACCAGCGACGATCTGCGCGAGCTGCTTGTCGTACATTTCGCGATAGGTATCGAGATAGCTGCTGTGCAGGCCGTCGTCGACGCGCGCGGCGGCGCGCATCGCGGCGAGCATTTGTTGCACCAGCATGCCTTCGAACTGTTGCGCGACACGCCGTGCCGCGTCGGGCGATTGCGCGCGCGCGGCGCGCTTGAGGTCGCCAAAGCGCTGGAAATTCAGATAAAAATCGCTGTGACCTTCGATCGCCATGGCGCTCAGATGACGATCAGTTCCGCGGTCAGCGCGCCGACCTGCTTGAGCGATTCGAGAATCGCGACGAGGTCGCCCGGCGACGCGCCGACCTGGTTGACCGCGCGCACGATTTCATTGAGCGTGACCCCCTGCGGGAAGCGGAACATGCGATTGTTCTCGGCGCTGACCTCGATGTCCGATTGCACATTTTCGGCGGTCGTGCCCTCCGAGAACGGGCCCGGCTGGACCACGTCGACGGTGTTGGTAATCGTCACGCTGAGGTTCCCGTGCGACACCGCCGCCGAGTAGACCTTGACGTGGTTGCCGATGACGACCGTGCCCGAGCGCGAGTTGACGATGACCCGCGCCGGCGCCTCGCCGGGCTGAAACTCGAGGTTCTCGATAAAGGCCATGAAGCCGACGCGCTGGGAAACGTCGCGCGGCGCCTTGATGGCAACCGTTACGCTGTCCTCGGCGCGCGCATTGAGCGGCCCGAGCACCTGGTTGATCGTGTCGGCGAGCCGCTTCGCGGTGGTGAAATCGGGGCGCTTCAAGTGCAGCGTGATTTCGTCGCCGGCGGCGAACGGGTTGGCGATCTCGCGCTCGATGCTCGCACCGTTCGGAATGCGGCCGACGCTCGGCACGTTGATCGTGATCGACGAGCCGTCAGCGCCTTCGACGCCAAGCCCGCCGACGATCAGATTGCCCTGCGCGAGCGCGTAGACCCGGCCGTCGGCGCCCTTCAACGGCGTCATCAGCAGGCTGCCGCCGCGCAGACTCTTGGCGTTGCCGAGCGACGATACGGTCACGTCGACGGTCTGGCCGATCTTGGCGAACGGCGGCAGCTCGGCGTGTACCGACACCGCGGCGACGTTCTTGACCTGCGGGTTGGTGCCCGGCGGCAGCACGATGCCGTACTGCGACAGCATGTTTTTCAGGCTTTGCACGGTAAACGGCGTCTGCGAGGTCTGGTCGCCCGAGCCGTCGAGACCGACGACCAGGCCGTAGCCGACCAGCTGGTTGGCGCGCACCCCCTTGATCGAGGTGACGTCCTTGATGCGTTCGGCCGCGGCCGGACCCGTGATTCCCAGTAACAACAGGGCGATGGCTAATCTCAAACCGGTCATGACGGCCTCCTAGAACGGGAACAGCGGGCTGTCGAAGAAGCGGGTCAGCCAGCCCTTGGTGTTGGATTCGGCAACCACGCCGCCGCCGCCGTAGTAGATCCGGGCGTTGGCGACCTTGCGCGACAGGACGACGTTGTCGGAGCTGACGTCCTGCGGCCGCACCAGCCCGGCGATGCGGATGAACTCCGAGCCCTGGTTCAGACCGATGATCTTCTCGCCGCGCACGACCAGGTTGCCGCTCGGCAGGATATCGGTCACGGTGACCGCGATCTCGCCGGACAGACTGTTGCTCTGCGCGCTGTCGCCGCTGCCGGCGAAATTGCGGCTGCCGTCGAGATTGCTGGACAAAACGGGATTGCCGTTGTTGGTCGGACCGCTGCTGCCGAAGATCGCCGACGCCGACAGATCGACCTCGTCGTCCTTGGACGTGTTGGTGGCGGCCGATTTTGATGCGTTGGTCGATTCCGACAGCGTCACGCTGAGAATATCGCCGATGCGGAATGCCTTGTTGTCCTCGAACAGTCGTACCGAGCGACCGGCATGGAAAATCGAGCCATTCGGCTCGGGCACGTACTGCTGCTCGGTCAGGTCGACCGGCGCGTACTGCGGGTCCGGCTGGACCACGATACGCGTCGCCGCACAGCCGCTGGCAAGCCCGATCAGGATCCACGGGAAAACGATTTTCGCTATACGAATCATGGGCTTAGCTAGGTATTGTTGTTGAGGTACTGGAGCATGCCGTCGGCGGTCGCGATCAACTTCGAATTCATTTCGTAGGCACGCTGGGTTTCGATCATGCTGACCATTTCCTCGACGATGTTGACGTTCGACGATTCGAGCGATCCCTGCAACAGGCGGCCGAGACCGGTCTGTCCGGGCGAACCCTCCTGCGCGGCGCCGCTGGCGGCGGATTCGACGAACAGGTTTTCACCGATCGGCTGCAGGCCGGTCGGGTTGACGAAATTGGCGAGCTGGATCTGGCCGATCACGACCGGCGACGACTGGTTCGATGACTGCGCGCTGATGATGCCGTCCTGGCCGATGCTGATCGACTGCGCATCCGCCGGCAGGGTAATGCCGGGCTGCAAGGTATAGCCGCTGGCGGTAACCATTTGCCCCTGGTCGGAAATCATGAAGCTGCCGTCGCGCGTATAGGCCTGGGTCCCGTCGGGCAGCAGCACCGGGAAGTAGCCGCGGCCGTCGATTGCGACGTCGAGCGACTTCTCGGTGTTTTCGATATTACCCTGGGTGTGCAGCTTTTCGGTCGCGATCACGCGTGCGCCGGTGCCGAGCATCAGGCCCGACGGCAAGCGGCTGTCTTCCGAGGTTTGCGCGCCGACCTGGCGCAGGTTCTGGTACATCAGGTCGCCGAACACCGCGCGTGACTGTTTGAAGCCGGTGGTGCTGACGTTGGCGAGGTTGTTGGAGATCACCGACAGCCGCATCTGCTGCGCGTCGAGGCCGGTCTTCGCCACCCACAGGGCCTGGTTCATGCTCGTTCTCCTGTCCGAATTGCCGTTGCCGGAGAACCATGCAGTTACCATGCCAACCAGTGGGCAGGACGGTTTACCTGTTTGCCTTTATTTTCAATTGGGGGACAGTATACCTATTTGCCTGCCGACGCACCGCCGCGCTGTTATGTCCGGTAAATGGGTATACTGTCCCCCCGAAACCGCCGATTCGCGGGGCGACAAATAGGTAAACTGTCCCCGGGTTAGATCGGTTCGAGGGGGGGATCGAGGAGGTTGAACAGGCGTTCCATGTGCTCGACCGCCTCGCGCCCGGTCGCGGTCAGCTCGCCGCCGTCGGGCTGCGTGATCAGGCCCTTGTCGTGCATCCGCTCGGCGGCCGCGACGACCGCCGGATCGGGGTTGTCGTGCACGTCCATCGCCACCGGACCGCCCATGCCGAAGCGTCGCAGCAGCGCCAGTTCGTCGATCAGTTCGGGGTCGATATGCATGCTCTCCTCCGGGTTTTCTCTACGGCCGCGCCGGGTCTTCGCCTTCCTTTTCCGGCAGCAACAGGTCGGCGCGGCTGATACCGAGCGCCAGCGCCGAGGTCGTCGCGACGTAGATCGACGAGTAGGTGCCGACAAGGACGCCGACAATCAACGCCAGCGCAAAGGCATGGATGACTTCGCCACCGAGAAAGAACAGCGACAGCAATACCAGCAGGGTCGTCAATGACGTGATCAACGTCCGTGAAATGGTCTGGTTGACCGAGGTGTTGACGATGTCGAGCGTCGTCTTCTTGCGTATCTTGCGAAAATTTTCGCGCACCCGGTCGAACACGACGATCGTGTCGTTGAGCGAGTAACCGATGATCGCAAGGATCGCGGCGAGCACGGCGAGATCGAAATCAAGTCGGAATACCGAGAAAAAGCCGAGCGTGATCAAGACGTCGTGCACCAGCGCCGCGACCGCACCGAGCGAGAAGCGGTACTCGAAGCGCAACGCGACGTAGACCAGGATCGCGATCAGCGCATAGAGCACCGCCAACCCGCCGTCCTCGGTCAGTTCCTCGCCGACCTGCGGGCCGACGAAATCGACCCGGCGCACGTCGATGTCGGTTTCGCTCGCCGCCTCGAGCAGGCCGATGACCTGCGAACTGAGTTCGGCGCGGTCCTGCTCGGGATCGGGCACCAGTCGGATCAGCACCTCGCTGGCGCTGCCGAAGTGCTGCACGATCGCATCGGCGAAACCGCCCGACTCGAGGGTTTCGCGGATCGGCTCGAGTTCGACCGCCTGCTCGTAGCCGACTTCGATAATGCTGCCGCCGGTAAAATCGATGCCGAGGTTGAGACCCTGGATGGCGAGACTGGCGACCGACACCAGCAACAGCGCCGCCGACAGCAGCATCGCCGCCTTGCGCGGCCGCATGAAGTCGATCTTGCCGAAGCGCAGTTGCAACATATCAGATCGCGAGCCGCGTGACCTGGCGGCGTCCGTAAATCAGGTTGATCACCGCGCGCGTGCCGAAAATCGCGGTAAACATCGACGATGCGATACCGATCATCAGCGTGACCGCGAACCCCTTGATCGGCCCGGTGCCGAAACCGAACAGCACGACCGCCGCGATCAGCGTCGTGATGTTGGCGTCGAAAATTGTGCTGAACGCCTTCTCGTAACCCGCGTAAATCGCTGCCTGCGGCGAGTTGCCGAGGCGGATTTCCTCGCGAATCCGCTCGAATATCAGCACGTTGGCATCGACCGCCATGCCGACGGTCAGCACGATGCCGGCGATGCCCGGCAGCGTCAGCGTCGCCTGGAACAGCGACAGCACCGCGACCATCAGCACCAGGTTCAGCGTCAGCGCGAGGTTCGCGACGAGGCCGAAGACCTTGTAATAAACCGCCATGAACACGAGCACGAGGACGAAGCCGACGACCACCGACATGAAGCCGCGATCGATGTTTTCCTGGCCCAGGCTCGGGCCGACGGTACGCTCCTCGATGATGACCATCGGCGCCCTGAGCGCGCCGGCGCGCAGCAGCAGCGCGAGATCGCGCGCTTCGCGCGTGCTGTCGAGACCGGTAATGTGGAAACGCTTGCTCAACTGGTCGCGAATCGTTGCGACGTTGATGACCTGTGTCTCGGTCGTCTTGACGCGCTTGAGCTCGCCGTCGACTTCGCGCATCTCGAACTTGTCCTCGATGAAGACCACGCCCATCGGTTTGCCGATGTTGTCGCGCGTGATCTTGGCCATGCGGTCGGCGCCCTTGGCGTTGAGCGTGATCGTCACGTCCGGCGTGCCGCTTTGCTGGTCGATGCCCGACGCCGCGCCGACGATCTGGTCGCCGGTAACGATGACGCTGCGCTTGAGCAGCACCGGGCTGCCGTCGCTCTCGGCGTAGAGTCGCGCGCCGATCGGCGCCTTGCCGGTCGCCGCCGCCTCGGCCCAGTCGTTGAAGCTGCCGTGGACCAGGCGAAACTCGAGGGTCGCGGTGGCGCCGAGAATTTCCTTGGCCCGCACCGTGTCCTGCACGCCGGGCAGCTGCACGACGACGCGGCTGTCGCCCTGGCGCTGGATGACCGGCTCGGCGACGCCGAGCTCGTTGACGCGGTTCTTCAGCGTCGAGATGTTTTGCTCGACCGCGGCGCGGCGTTCCTCTTCGAGCGCGTCGGGATTCAGGCGCACCTCGACGAAGTAGCTGCGGTCGTCGGCGACATCGGCGAACTCGAAATCGCGATACTCTTCCTCGAGCACGAGCCGCGCGGCGTCGCGGGTTGCCGCGTCGCTGAAGCGGATGCTGATCTTTTCGGCATCGGCCTGCACCGCGCGGTAGCGGATCTTTTCCTCGCGCATGAAGCTGCGCAGCTCGCCCGCGGTGCGTTCGAGCGACTTGGCGATCGCCGATTCCATGTCCACTTCCATCAAGAAATGCACGCCGCCGCGCAGGTCGAGCCCGAGATACATCGGCAACGCGTTGATCGCGGTCAGCCACTCCGGGGTTGCCGGCGCGAGGTTCAGCGCGACGCCGTAGCGCTTGTCGACGCCGTCGAGCAGCTCGCGGATGCGCGCCGCCGCGCGCAGTTGCGCTTCCTCCGAGTCGAAGCGCACGAGCACGTTGGCACCATCCAGCTCGATCGACCGGTAATCGACGTTCTCGCTGTCGAGCAGGCCGCGCAGCCGTGCCAGCTCGTTGTCGTCGACGAGGTTGACGCGGTGGGAGATTTGCACCGCCGGATCCTCGCCGTACAGGTTCGGCGTCGCGTAGACGACGCCGATGGCGATGATCAGGATGAGGAGAATATACCTCCAGGGCGCATAGCGGTTGACCATCGTGCTACGACAGGTTCTTGATCGTGCCCTTCGGCAGAACCGATGTGACCGCGTGGCGCTGGACCTTGACCTCGACGTTGTCGGCGATCTTGCAGGTCAGGAAGTTTTCGTCGACGTCGATGATTTT
>JBPEYE010000048.1:0-2144 GCA_052030825.1 Gammaproteobacteria bacterium
GAATCGGCATTCAAGATTTACAACCCCGCGGTGCACAACCGCGAGCCGTATACCAAGGGCCGCAACCTGCGCCGCAGCCCGTTCTGGGCGCGCGAGCAGGAGCTCGGCGGTTATTTCATGGAGCTCGCCGGCTGGGAGCGCGCGCACGGCTACGCGTCGAACGAGCACCTGCTCGAAAAGTACGCCGACAGGGTGCCGGTGCGCGAGCACGAGTGGGACAACCGCCACTTCTGGCGGGTGTCGAACGCCGAGCAGCTGGCAATGTCGGACGACGTCGGCATGATCAACTTGTCGCACTTCGCCGTGTTCGACGTGATCGGCCCCGACGCCGAGGCGCTGATGGAATACGCCTGCGTCGCCAAGGTCGGCGGCGACACGCCGATCGGCAAGGGCATATATACCCACTTTCTCGACCAGCGCGGCGGCGTGCGCGCCGACCTGACCGTGATCCGCCACGGCCAGGACCGTTTCCGCGTGATCGACGGTGCCGATGCCGGCCACCGCGACTTCGTCTGGTTGCAGCGCATGGCGCAGGATCACGGCTGGAACGTCTATATCGACGACCGCTCGGACCACGTCGCCTGCCTCGGCGTCTGGGGCCCGAACGCGCGCAAGACGATCCAGGCAATCGCCGACGACCCGGCCGCATGGGACGACGAAAGGTTTCCGTTCGCCGCGACGCGCCGATTGACGCTCAAGGGCATCCCGGTGGAAGCGTTCCGCATTTCCTACGTCGGCGAGCAAGGCTGGGAACTGCACGTCGACTTCAGCTACGGGATGTCGCTGTGGGACCTCGTCTACGCGCAGGGCGCGACGCCGGTCGGGGTCGAGACCTACGCCAATAGCCGGCGCATGGAAAAAAGCCTGCGGCTGCAAAATGCCGACCTGCTGACCGAGTACAACCTCTTCGAGGCCGGCCTCGCGCGGCCCAAGGTCAAGGACGCCGATTTCAACGGCAAGGCGCCCTACCTCGAGCAGCGCGAGCTGAAACAACAGGCGGCCTACCTGTGCACGCTGGTGATGGACGACAATACCGACTCGAACGGCATCGCGCGCTACCCGGTCGGCCAGCTGCCGCTGATCGATCCCGAGAGCGGCGAAGTGCCGATCGATTCGAAGGGTCGGCGCTCGTACCTGTCGAGCATCGCCTTCGGCCCGAGCCTTGGCAAGAACATCGGCCTCGGCTGGCTGCCGGCCGAATACTGCGAGGAAGGCCGCGAGCTGCTGACCGACTACCTCGGCGAGTCATTCACGATGCGCGTCGCCGCGGTCGGCTACCAGCCGCTCTACGACCCCGAGAACAAGCTGCCGCGGACCTGAGTAACGGCGCGAGCAAGGATCGCGGACGGATGATCTGTCGGTCGGACCGATGTCATGAGTCCGGGAAACGGGTACGACAAGCCCGCACTCCTGGCGCGACGCAAGCCCGACGCGGCGCGTCGATTCGAATCTAACCGCGATGACGATCGCGTCCTGACCGGGATTTCTGGCTGACACGAAAATGTACGACCCGAAGGCGATAAGGTCCTACGAACAGGGCCGCCAGTTGCAGCAACAAAACAAGCTGACTGCCGCCGAGCGCGCCTACCGGAAAGCGATCAAGGCGGATCGGAATTTCGTCGAAGCCTACAATAATCTCGGCAACGTGCTCGTCGACAGCGGACGACTGCACGAGGCCGGCAGCGCCTATCGCAACGCGCTCAAGATCCGCCCCGATCATCCGCTGTTGCTGAACAATCTCGGTAACGTTCTGCGGTTACAGGGCAAAGCGGAAAAAGCCATCGGCTATTTCAACCGGGCCGTTGCGGGTGATCCGACCTACGCCGACGCCTATCTCAACCTGGGAAACGCCCTGTATGACACGGAGCGTCACGACGAGGCATCTGACGCTTTTCGGCAGGCAACCCGCCTTGACCCGGACAATCCGGAAGCCTTTATCGGCTTCGGCATCGTCCTGCTGAAATTGATGCGTTTCGACGATGCGATGTCCGTGCTCGAGACGGCGGTCAGACTCGCACCCGATAGCGCCAAGGCGCATTTCGAGTTCGGCAACGCGCTGGATGCCTGGGGCGAGACGGCCGCGGCGCTCGACGCCTACCAGAAGGCGCTGGCCATCGACCCCGACTATACCGCCGCATACGTCA
>JBPEYE010000049.1:0-4401 GCA_052030825.1 Gammaproteobacteria bacterium
TCGATGATGGCCTCGCCGAACGGCGCGCCGGGCGGCAGGTCGACGCCGTCGGCCGCGGGCGCAAGCCGCGCAACCAGGTGATCGAGCGCGTGGAAAATTGCCTTGCGCTTGCCCGGCGGCATGTCGTGGATCGCCGGCTCGAGCGGCGCGCCGGGATCGACGGCTTCGATCTCCTCGCCATCATTGCAGGCGGCGAGCCGCGCCGGGTCGATTCCGAGCCCGACCAGCACCGCGCGCAACCAGTCGATCTGCGCCTCGAGGTTCGCCCGCGTCGATGGCGGCACCGTGGCGTCGACGAGCAGCACGACCCGGGTCGCGCCGTAGGCGAGCGCCGCCAGCATCAGGTCCGGACCGACGCTGCCGAGCTCCTCGACCGCGAGCGACAGCAGGTTGTCGTAGGTCGCGACGTAATCGTCGGGTGCGTGGCTTTCGGCGTGCAACAGCAATACCGCCTCGGCACCACCGTGTTCGCGATAAGCCCGCAACATATCGCGCACGCGCTTGCCCTGGTCGCGCAGGTTCGGGTAGAGGTAATGAATCGCGCCCGACGGGCAAACCGTCGCGCAGCTGCCGCCGCCCTGGCACAGGTAGGGATTGACCTCGATCGTATCGCCGATGCTTTCGATCGCGCCGGCCGGGCACGCGTCGATGCAGTTGCGGCAGACTTCCCTGCCGTTGACACCATGCGCGCAAATCGACGCGTCGTAAGCGAAAAACTTCGGCTTGTCGTACTCGCCGGCGAGATCGGCCAGTTCGGCGGCGATATCGAGTTCGTCCCAGCGCGCCGGCGGCGCGTGGAAGTAGCCCGGCGGCGGCATCTCGCGGGCGAGCAGCGCGGCTTCGTTGAGGTCCAGGATCGCGTCGCCCTGGTGCACCGCCGCATTGCCGGCCGCATCGGTCACCTGCACCGCGTAGTTGCCGAGATAGCCCTCGATCCGCACGCCGCCGCCGTCGAGTTCGACTTTCACCAGCGCGATCGACGCCGGCAGGTCGTCGCAACGGGCGAGCGCGGTGGCATCGCCGAGCGCGAGCACGCGCCCCGCAGAACGGTAGGTGACCAGGCTCGTCGGTTCGAGGCGAAACGCGTCGCGCGCCGCGAGCGCCGCGTCGCGGGCGGCGGCGTTGCTCATGATTTTTTCTCCAGGGCAGCGCGCGTGCCGGTCGCCGGTGCCGCCGATGCCGGCGCGTCGCGATCGTCACTCGAAGCGGCGTCCGTGTCGCGCGCGGCGACCGCATCGCCGTCGTCGAGGTCTTCCGCGAGGTCGTCCTCGAGGCGCTCGGGCGCGTCGGTTTCACCCTCGGCGACCTCGAGTTCGTCGGCGCGGCCCTCGGCGGCGAGTTTTTCGCGCAGCTTCTGCTGCTGCATCTCGATCTGGTGCTTCATGTCGGCGGTGACGATGTCGCCGAGCTTCTCGAAATAAGTGTAGTCCTCGTCGTACTCGTCGAGGCCGTCGCGGATGTTGAACACGCTCGAGCGGAACAGCTTGCGCAGCGCCAGGTTACGCAATTCGTCGCTGACGCCTTCGGACATGAACGGGCTGAAATCCGATTCCTCGGTCAGCGATTCGAGCGGCGGCATATCGGCGTCGGTCAGTACCGGTTTGTCGGTTTCGCCTTCGGCGCTGGCCGGCGTCGCTGGTGCTTCGGCCTCGACGGGCGCGGCGCCGGCGGCATCGTCGGCGAGCGCGTCGCGCGCCTCGAGCTTGCGCCGCGACCAGCGCCGCAGCATCGATTCCTTGCTGTCCGCGGTCATGACGGTTTGCCGGCGCCGGGTTCCGGCTCGGACCAGTTCTTGAGCTTGCGCTTGGTCTTCTTGACCGCGACGTAATGCGTCAGCACGTAAGCCTCGGCCCACTGGTAGAGTTCCGGCGGCAAGGCCACCGAGTAGACGATTTCGTCGCCCTCGAGATAGGCGTGCGCTTCATCGAAGCTCAGCGATGCGAGGTGCGGCAGCGGCATTTGATCGAGCGCCTCGGGCTGATCGGCGACGACGAAGCAGCCCGGCTCGGGCGACATCAAGTTGTGATAGTAGCTTTCGCATTCGTCGGGAAAGAGCTGCAAATTGAGCCCGGTGACGAGGTAATGTTCGATTTCGCCGTCGCTGTAGATGCGCTCCACCGACCGGTCTTCGTCGGCAGCGCGCACGACGACGCCGATCGCGTCGTAGCTGTAGTCGGCCCAGGGGTGCGACGAAGGCTTCTTCTCGATGACCACCGCGAGGCCGAGACGCTCGGGTAATTCCTTGTCGAAGTCCTGTAATTCGAGCTTTTCCATCGGCCGTGTCGGTACCGCAAAACACCAGGGAGTGCCGTTATACCACAACGACAATCGGGGAACAGTATCCCTGATCACCGCTATTCAGTTTCAATTTGAAACTGAAACGATCCATACGAGTCGTCTGTCTTGCTAATCCGGATCGTCCAGGCTGAAGGGGCGTTCATTAGCGAGCACCGGGATCCGGCGGCGAACATTGCCGACCTGCTCGAGGTCGATGTCGGCGTAGACGATACCGGGTTCGGCGCCGCCGTCGGCGAGCACCTCGCCCCACGGGTCGACGATCAGCGAGTGGCCGTAGGAATGGCGTTTGTCGCAATGATGCCCGCACTGGTTCGGCGCGATCACGAAGGCACCGGTTTCGATCGCGCGGGCGCGCACGAGGATGTGCCAGTGGGCTTCGCCGGTGGTCTGCGTGAATGCCGCCGGAATCGTAATTACCTCGGCGCCGGCGTGCGCGAGCGCGCGGTAGAGCGCGCCGAAGCGCAGGTCGTAGCAGACCGAAAGCCCCAGTTTACCCCACGGAATCGACGTCACCACGGCCTTGTCGCCGGGCGCGATCATCTCCGATTCGCGGTACATTTCGCCGTTTTTCAGCTCGATATCGAACATGTGCAGCTTGTCGTAGCGGGCGCGAATCTCGCCGGCGGCGTCGAGCAGGAACGAACGGTTGACGATACGTTCACCATCGCGTATCAGCTGCGAACCGACCAGCAGCGTAATACCGTGGGCGCGGGCGCGCTCGCGGAATGCGTTGAGACCGATGTCTTCCGCTTCGGTGAAGGTCGCCGCGGGGATCTGCTCGTTGATCGGCTCGATCAGGCCGACGGTTTCGGGCAGCGCGACGAATTGCGCGCCGCCGGCGACCGCCTGGTCGATCGCGGTGCAAACCCAGTCGACATTGGCGGGAATATTGCGCGTCGCGGTGTTCTGCACGCAGGCGGCACGAAAGGTCTTCATTGCAGCAACGCTTCCGGTTCGTGGTAGTCGTAGCCGAGATCGTCGGCAACCTCGGGATGGGTGATCTTGCCGTGGAAAACGTTGAGCCCGGCGCGCAGGTGCGGATCGTCGAGCAACGCCTGGCGGAAGCCCTTGTCGGCGAGCGCGAGCACGTGTGGCAGGGTCACGTTATTGAGCGCGTAAGTCGACGTCCGCGGCACGCCACCCGGCATGTTGGCGACACAGTAATGCACGACCTCGTCGACGATGTAGGTCGGCTCGGCGTGGGTCGTCGGCTTCGAGGTTTCGCAGCAACCGCCCTGGTCGATGGCGACGTCGACGATGACCGCGCCGGGCTTCATCTCGCTGACCAGTTCCTTGCTGATCAGCTTCGGCGCTTCGCCACCCGGAATCAGCACGCCGCCAATGACGAGATCGGCCTCGCGCACGTGGCGCTCGATCGCGTCCTCGGTCGAGTACACGGTGTTGGTGCTGCGACCGAAATGCGCCCAGTGCTGCTCGAGGACGTCGGGATTGCGATCGATGACCCAGACGTCGGCGCCCATGCCGACCGCGATATGGGTCGCGTGGGTGCCGACGACGCCGGCGCCGAGAATCACGACCTTGCCCGGGTCGACGCCCGGTACGCCGCCGAGCAGCAACCCGAGCCCGCCGTGCGGATGCTCGAGGCAATAGGCGCCGGCCTGGATCGCCATGCGGCCGGCGACTTTCGACATCGGCGCGAGCAGCGGCAGGCCGCCGCGCGGCGAGGTCACGGTCTCGTAGGCGATGCAGATCGCGCCGCTGGCGACGAGATCCTTCGTCTGCTCCGGATCGGGCGCGAGATGCAGGTAGGTGAACAGCACCTGGCCCTCGCGCAGCAGCTGGCGCTCGTTCGCCTGCGGCTCCTTGACCTTGACGATCATCTCGGCGCGCTCGAAGATCTCCTCCGGCGAACCGACGATCTCGGCGCCGCTTTGCCGGTAGACGTCGTCGCCGACGCCGATGCCGTCGCCGGCATTACGCTCGACGAGCACCTCGTGGCCGTGCTTGACCGCCTCGCGCACGCTCGCCGGCGCCATGCCGACGCGGTATTCGTGGTTCTTGATTTCCTTCGGTACGCCTATCAACATGCTGGTTTAGCTCCTCGAATCGTATTCATGCGGCCCGCTCGGGCTCGCTCGCGAG
>JBPEYE010000005.1:0-2120 GCA_052030825.1 Gammaproteobacteria bacterium
CCTGGAGACGGCCATGCATCGATGCTAATGTCGGCTTCATGCCTGCCGATCCGCATCCCGATAACGAACTGACGCGCGTACTCGAAGCCCTCGAGCAAGCCGCGGCCGCCGATTTCGAGCAGGCCCGGCCAATCCCGGGCACGGTCAACCATTCACCGGCGTTTCTCGAACTCGAACGGCAAGCCGTGTTCGAGCGCGAGTGGATCTGCGTCGGCCGCGCCGACGAGCTGGCGGCGCCGGGCGATTTCCTGACCTTCGAGATCGCCGGTGCGCCGCTGTTCGTCGTTCGCCACACGGACGATTCGTTGCGCGCCTTCGTCAACGCCTGCGCCCATCGGCGGGCGTGCCTGCTGCAGGCCGAAACCGGCTCGGCCAGGCGCATCACCTGCCCGTACCACGCCTGGACCTACAATACCGCCGGCGAACTCCTGCGCGCACCGTACATGGAAATGAAGGACGGCTTCGACCCGACGCAGCACCGGTTGCGTTCCCTGCCCCTGTCGATCTGGGAAGGTTTCGTCTACGTGACGCTGGCCGAGCAGTCGGGCAAGGATCTCGCCGCCGCGCTCGAACCGTTGCGAACGGGAATCGTCGGCCGCTACGACATGGCGGGTTACCGCACGGTGATGCGGGAATCGCTGGAATGGAACGCGAACTGGAAAAACCTGATCGAGAATTTCATCGAGAGCTACCACGTTCCGATCGCGCACCGCCAGACTTTCGCGCAGCATGACAAGCCGCTCACCGATTACGTCTGCGGCGAGGACAGCCAGCATTACTGCTACCATCGCGCACCGCAGCCAGCAGCGACCGGTCGCGGCGCGGCGCACCCGGACAACGAGCGGCTCGACGGCGAATGGCGGCGCATGATGATCGACTTTTGCGTGTTCCCGAACCACCTCGTCACGTTGATGCCGGACTACCTCTGGTACATCACGGTGCAGCCCGACGGCGTCGACCGGATGCGCGCAACCTGGGGCGTCGCGGTGCCGCCGGAGGTCCTCGCCGACATCCCCGACGACGATTTCGACGCGTGGCTCGCGGATTTCAAACGCTACATGGAAACCGCCAACGACGAAGACAAGGCACTGGTCGAGGCGCTGCATCGCGGCAGCGCTTCGCCGCTGCTGCCGGCCGGCACCTACCACCCGATCGAACGCAACCTGTGGCAATTCAATCGCTACCTCGCGGGAGCCTGCCGGAAACAGGCCGAGACGACCGCGCTATAGCCGCAATGCAGCGCAAGGATTCCGCCGCCATCGACCGCTGCGGGCGCGAGTCGGCAGCATCGGCTGCCGGCGGAATGGTCCGGTCCGACCGACGAACGCGCTCAGCTTGCCGGCGAGTAGAACAACAACACCAGCGCGCCGTCCTCGCTGCCGGCGCTGTGCATCGCACCGGGCGCGCGCACGACGAACTCGCCGGCGCGGTAAGTCTGGTCCTGGTCGTAGAAGCTGCCGTCGAGCACGTAGACCTGCTCGATTTCGGCGTGCGCGTGCGGCGGCGAGAAGGCGCCAGGCTCGACTTTCATCAACCAGGTTCGCATCCCGGCCGCCGAATCCTCGAGAATCGGTTTGATGCGGAAACCGTCGGCGCCGCATTCCTGCCACTCGACCTCGCCGGTGTCGAGCTTGGACGAGCCGTGCGCCGGCAATCCGGTCAGGCCCGACGTACCTTGCGTTTGGAATAACTCACTCATGATTGGGATCTCGTGCCGATCTGTCGACCGGGTACAGCTTTCCGGTCAGAACTTCGCGCCGCCAGTGTAACCGATTCGGCGCGCCCCGTGCGCGCAAGCGCAAAGCCCGGACCGGGCGACGATTCGAAGCCTGCGGGTTCCCCCTGGTAACGATCAATTCAATCGGCCAGAACCGCGCTCGCGGGCGCCTTTGGCGCGCGCGAGGGACTCGGTGATCGCGGTCACGATTTGCGCCGAACGCAAGGCACTTTGCCCAAATTGGACTATGTTCTGGGTAAACGTTTAACGAATTCATATCGCGATGAAGACGCTTCCACTCCTTGCCGGGCTCGTCGCCCTGCCATTGTTGTTGTCGCCGGCATTGGCCGGCGTTTACAAGTACCAGGACGAAAACGGCAAATGGCATTTCACCGACAAACCG
>JBPEYE010000050.1:0-6481 GCA_052030825.1 Gammaproteobacteria bacterium
TGTTCTGGCAGGAGAGCAGCGCCTCGTTTCTCGGCGGTGGCTTCGGTCACTTCTACAAGTACGCGCCCTACCCGATGGAGTACCCGATCAACCGCTACGCGATGGAAACCAAGCGCCAGCTGGACGTGCTCGATCGCCACCTCGCCGAGCGCGAATACGTCTGCGCGAGCGGCTACTCGATCGCCGATATCGCGATCTGGCCCTGGTACGGGCGCCTCGCGATGGGCAAGGCTTACGATGCCGCCGAATTTCTGGACACGGCCTCATACGCGCACGTCGTGCGCTGGGCGCAGCGCATCCGCAATCGTGAGTCCGTGGAGCAGGGCCTGGCCGCCTATCGGTAAAATCATCCGGGTCGCAGCGCGTTACCGGGCGACGACGACTCCCGGATCCGGAACGCGCGCAATTTCAGACCGGCTGACCCGGCGTCTGCTCGGGGCGCGACTGGTTCATCAGCTCTAGGATCGCGCGCACCGCCACCGACAGGATGATGACGCCGCCGCCGATCAGCGTCCAGCGGTGCGGAACTTCGTCGATGAACAGCCACACCCATACCGGGCCCAGCGCGAATTCGATCAGCATCAGCAGCGTCAGCTCGGCGGTGGCGAGGTGCCGCGACGCGATGATGAAGGTCCAGTTGACGAAACCCGACAGGCAGCCGCCCCAGAACAGGCACAGCAATATATCGTTCATCGGCAGCGCCAGCTCGCCGCCGGTCACCGGCAGCGATACGGCGATGATCAGCAGCGAGCCGATCAGCAGCGCCGGCAGCATCTCGACCTGGCGCCGGTAGCGCACGACGACCGCGTAGCCGGCGAAACTGAGCGCGGTCACCAGCGCCATCAGGTTGCCGAAACCCGAGCCGATGGTGATGCCGTTGACCACCATCAGCAGCAGTCCGCTGGCGGCGAACAGCATCGTCACCAGGGTTGCGCGGCGCAGGCGTTCGCCGAGGAAGAGGCGCGCCAAAAGCGCGGCGAAAAACGGGATCGCGCCGATGATGAACAGCGCGTTGGCGATGGTGGTATGGGTAAATGCCTGGATGAAACTCACTCCCGCGCCGGCCAGCAGCACGCCGGCGAGCAGGCCGTAACGCCCGACCGACATCAGGGTGGCGACGAATCGGCCGCGGTTTTGAATCGCGACGATGGCGCCGATCGCGACGATCATGCCGAGCGAGCGATAAACGTTGATCTGCCACGGGCTCGCGACCTCGATACTGCGCTGCACCAGGCCGCCGAAACTGATCGCGGTCGAACCGAGCACCATCAACAGTATCGCGTAGCCGTGGCGGCTGTCGACGGCATGCGCCGCGGGAATGGCTGATCGATCCGGCATGGGCGCTGCCCCGGTTGATTCGCCGGGCTAGATTCCGCCAGGACGGGGACTTTGTCCAGCGATATATGCGGATCCCATCGGTTCGTCGGGAAGCGCTCGGCAGGCGGGCATTCTCGATCGGGATCCGCGATGACCCCACTCGGATCCGGCAATTCGAATTTTGCGATCAGGCGCGGCAAATCGGTTATCATCCCGCGGACATCTCGATCTCGCGCCACCACCCGCATGGACTCGACCTTCACCATCGCCACGGACGCGCCGCGCCTGTCACGCTCGCCGTGGCGCTTCGCGCTGCAGTTCTATCTCAAGTCGCGCTACACGCTGGCGGCGATCTTCGTGTTCGAGGCGGCGCAGGCGGCCTGCACGATCCTGTTGCCGTACGCGATCAAGGAGATCATCGACGCGGTCACGCTGGCGCACGAGACCGGCGCGGACATCTTCGCCACCGCGAAGGATGCGCTGATCCTGTTCGGCGCGCTGAATCTCGGTATCGTGCTGTTCAGTCGCGCCAGCGGCGCGATGCTGGTAATGACCGGCCCGTACCTGCGCCGCGAGATCCGACGCACGTTGTTCAGCTATCTCCAGCATCATTCGCACCGTTATTTCATCTCGCACTTCGCCGGTTCGCTGGCCAATCGCATCGCCGAAGTCTCGATGAGCTGCATGCACACGCTGTGGACGATCGCCTTCGATTTCTACCCGCTGATCATCAAGTCCGCGGTCGCGCTGATCGTGCTGTTTCATGCCAGCGGCGAACTCGCGCTGGCGTTGTCGCTGTGGCTCGCGATTTACGTCTACGTCTCCTTCGTGCTCGCCAAACGCTGCCGCGTCTATGCCCAGGATTTCGCCGAGGCGCGCGCGGTCGTCACCGGCAAGGTGGTCGACTCGGTGACCAACGTCATGAACGCGAAGATGTTCGCGCGCCGCCAGTACGAGGAGGACTACCTGACCGATTACCTGAACCACGAGGTCGACCACGCGCTGCGCACCTACTGGTACATGGAGAAACTGCGCTGGTTCCAGTACTCCGCGGCGATGGTGCTGATGGTCGCGATGGTCGGCTATGCGCTCAAGATCTGGGCCGACGGCAATCTCACCGTCGGTGAATTCTCGATGGTCGCGGGGCTCGCGATCATGCTGATCGAGGCCGCGCGGGGCTTGAGCCGGACCTTTCTCGAGTTCTTCGAATACCTCGGCAACATCAGCGACGGCGTGTCGGTATTCGTGCAGCCGCACGAAATCGTCGACAAGCCCGGCGCGACCGAGCTCGACGTGACCCGCGGCGAGATCGTTTTCGACGACGCGTCGTTTACCTATCCCGAGGGCCTCGTCGTGTTCGAGCATCTCTCGGTCGTGATCGCGCCGCAGCAGCAGGTCGGGCTGGTCGGCTTTTCCGGCTCGGGCAAGTCGACCTTCGTCAACCTCATCCTGCGCCTGTTCGAATGCCATTCCGGCTCGATCCGGATCGACGGCCAGGACATTCTCGACGTGACCCAGGACAGCCTGCGGCGCAACGTGTCGATGATCCCGCAGGACCCGCAGCTGTTTCACCGTTCGCTGAAAGAAAACATCCGCTACGGCCGACTCGAGGCGACCGACGACGAAGTGATCGAGGCGGCCAAAAAGGCGCACGCGCACGAGTTCATCCTGCAGACCGAGCAGGGTTACGATTCGCTCGTCGGCGAACGCGGGGTGAAGCTGTCGGGCGGGCAGCGCCAGCGCATCGCGATCGCGCGCGCGATTTTGAAGGACGCGCCGATCCTGATTCTCGACGAGGCGACCTCGTCACTCGATTCGGTTACCGAGAAGAAGATCCAGCAGGGCTTGATCAACCTGATGCGCGGCCGCACCGTGGTCGTGATCGCGCACCGCCTTTCGACGATCGCGCATCTCGACCGCATCCTCGTGTTCGACCAGGGCCGCATCGTCGAGGACGGCAGCCACGAGGCGCTGCTCGCGCGCGACGGCCACTACGCGCGCCTGTGGAACATGCAGGCCGGCGGCTTCCTGCCCGAGACCGACGAGACCTGACCGCCCGCCTGCGGGAAAATGGGGGCAGGTCGCGTTAATGGCCCGTCGATCAATACAGGCAACGGGGGCCTGGTTCCTGAAGCGCGAAAGCGAGATTCAGGCAACGTTGTTACGTCGATGCAATGGGGCCGCCTGGCTAAATTGGCAGCCCTGCCTTGCGCAGGCCGCCGAACAAATGCCGGAGATCTTCCGGCTTCAGAATCGAGTACAGGTTGCTCAGGTATGAGCGCCATTGGGCGGAATCGTCACCCAGCTTCGAAAGCAGCGCGGGATCGATCTGCGCGAGAAACTCCCGCGTCGCTTTGCTTGACTGACCGTCGTTTCCAAGCTGTGCGTGGGCGGCGGCAAGGCCGCTATATTTGTGCTGGACATAACTGTCGCCGGCCAGGCGCGCGAGCATGGCGGTCGCATCGTCGTACCGGGAGGCCAGGTAACGGGACAGACCGACACCGCAAAAACAGCTCTTGGGTGACAACGGGTTGCGTCTGATCGACGCCGAGAACATGGCTTCGCTTTCCTCGTACTGACCGGTGCAGGCCAGCATATATCCCTTGAAACAGAGGTTATGGTACTCGCTCGGGTTCAGCGCCAATGCTTTGTCGACATGAAGCTCCGCGATATCGTGCTCCCCGAGGCAGAGGTATCCATGTCCTACTGCGTAATGGGCCCGGCTGTCCTGCGCGTCGAGTGCCACCGCTTTTTGGCCGTATTCGAGGCTGCGTCGAACCATGTCGCGATATTCGTCGGAAGGTCGCCCCCATTGCTGATTAAGCGTGACGTTCGACAGACCGGTATAAGCCGCCGAATTTGCCGGATCCAGCTCGATCGCGCGTTCATACATCTGGCACGCCTGCTCCAGGTCTTGCGCAGATCCGTTCTCGAAAGCCCGATTGCCGCGCAACACCCATTCCCAGGCTTGCACATTTTCCGGCGCTCGGCTTTGCGCTTCGCGATATGCGACGTCCTCGACCTCGAGCACCAACGTAGCGGCGATCGCCCGGACGATTTCGTTCTCGAGCGCAAAGAACTCCCGCAGCTGGCAATCGAAACTTTCGCTCCAGAGGTTCTGGCCCGACAGGGCATCGACCAGTTCAACGTTGACGCGCAGATGTTCGGCGTGCCGGCGCAGGGTTCCCTGCACGAGATGGCGGACCCCCAGTTTGCGGCCGATTTGCGCGTCATCGATCCGTTCGTTGCGAAAGCAGAATGCCGAATTCCTGCCCATGACGAACAGCTCCCGAAATCGGGTCAGGCTGTTTCTGATCGAATCGGCTATGCCTTCGGCGAAAAATTCATCGTCGCGATCTTCGCATGCCAGCGGCAGGACGGCGATGGACGGCTTGGCCGGAAGCGCCAGCGGTTGTCCGGAGTGGATCTGATCGAATACGTTGGCTGATTCGAACGGGCCTTGCTCATCGATATCGGCGACGAACTGGTAGCCGCGACCGTGCACGGTCTTGATGAAGTGTTGCAGCTCGCCGCTGTCGCCGAGTGCCCTGCGCGCGTCTTTCATGCGCGCCGCCAGCGCAGAGTCGGTGACCACCTTGCCTGGCCACAGGTTATCGAGGAGCTCGTCGCGGCCGACCACTCGCGCCCGATTCTGAATCAGGTAAACGAGCAAATCGAAGGCGAGTGGTTCGATTGGCAAGACCTTGTCTTGCCGGCTGAGCTGGTACAGGCCGGAATCTATCGAGAACTCATCGAAACGGTAAATCATTTGCGGATGATCTTCTCTTCGGCCCGGGTATTTTACCGGATTCTAGCGGGCTTGTTGGCGTTCCGGCCAATTGGCATGAAATCGTCACGATATTGTCATGCCGGCATCAGGTCTGAAGGTCGCTTTGCAGCGACACTGATCGCTACCAGCCACTCGATTGCAGGACGTTAAAATGAACACGCAAACCCTTAAAGCCAGTCCGACTGCCACCCTCACGAAGACTCGCCGAGCTGACCCCGCGACCCAATCGATATTCGAGCGAGTCAGCTGCGTTTTTGCGATCTCTCGGGTACCCGATGAAAGGGCAGGTCAGAGGCTGGACCGTTCGCCCCGATCCCGCTATTCGCAGGATATTCTGCACAGCCTGCCGCTCGACCAGAAACAGAAGCTGGGCTTGTACCAGCTAATGGATTAAATGTTCTGCGGATCGTCCGGTAGCAGCCACCGTTTCGGTCCATTGGCCATCGGGCGATATCGCAGTGCGGGACAACCTCGTCGCGACCGATGCCCGTCTCCCGAACGGATCGGGCAATGGTGAGAAGGTTTTGATCGGCGTGCGCAACAGCAGGCCGATCAAACGCCGTGGTCCCGTGCCGTTATGGTGACAGTTACCTTTACGCCGTTAAGGTGGCCGTTAAGGTGACAGTTACTCTAATAAAGCAGTAACTCGGGGTTGCATTGGCAAGGTCGGGTTGTTTTTGATAACTTTCTACTCGTAAGCGACAGGACGAAGTCAATAAATGGAGGAATCATGGCAAGGATTGCCAGAATAGTGGTACCAGGTTTTCCGCACCACGTAACGCAGCGCGGCTGCCGACGGCAGCAGATTTTTTTCTCAGCCAGCGACTATCGATTTTACCTGGATCTTCTGCGACGCAAGAAGTCAGAGGCTGGCGTGTCGATTTGGGCCTACTGCCTGATGCCGAATCATGTGCATCTGGTTGTTGTTCCGGAAGCCGAGCAGAGTCTTGCCCGGCTTCTTGCGCCAACGCATCGAAAGTACGCGCTCGCGGTCAACCGACGTGAACAATGGCAGGGCCATTTGTGGCAAGAGCGATTTCATTCATTTGTCATGGACGAACGCCACTTGTTCGCTGCGGTTCGATACGTCGAACTCAATCCGGTACGCGCGAAGCTCTGCGACTCGGTGCTTGACTGGCCGTGGTCGAGTGCCAGAGCCCATTTCGCAGGTAGGGACGACGGTTTGATCGATGTTCGCCCGATGCTCGAGCGAGTCGATAACTGGGAAGATTACCTTTCGGCAACCGTTACCGACGTCGATGATGATGCCCTTCGAAAGCACATCCGCTCGGGGCGTCCGGCGGGCGACGATGGCTTTATCGCAACCGTTGAGGTGTTAACTGGACGCCGGCTAAGCAAGCTCAGGCCTGGATT
>JBPEYE010000051.1:0-2124 GCA_052030825.1 Gammaproteobacteria bacterium
TGCGGTTTGACGTAGGCGAGTTCGAGCCCCTGGATCTTCGCCAGCCCGTCGAGTGCGGCGACCTGGTATTGCACGAAGGACTCGATTTCGTCGGCTGCGCAGTTCATCGAGCGGCGGCCGAAGCCGACCAGGTCGGGGTAGGCCGGGTGCGCGCCCGGCATGACGCCATGCTGTTTCGCCAGCGCCAGGGTCTTGCGCATGACCAGCGGATCGCCGCCGTGGAAACCGCAGGCGATATTGGCCTGGTCGATGTGCGGCATGACGTCTTCGTCGCGGCCCATCTTCCACGAGCCGTAGGATTCGCCGAGATCGCAGTTGAGCATCAACATGATCGATTCCTCCGTTCAGAGCACCGCGAGATGGCTGTTGGGCAGGTCGGTCACGAGCATGCAGCCGGGCGAGTGGGTAATGCAAAACGGCGGCCTTGCCTGTTCGACCGCGACCTGAGGCGTGACCCCGCAGGCCCAGAACACCGGCACCTCGTCGGCGCGAATCGTCACCGCGTCGCCGAATTCGGGTTTGTTGATGTCGCGAATGCCGATTTTTTTCGGGTCACCGAAATGCACCGGCGCGCCGTGCACCGCGGGGAAGCGACTGCAGATCTGGATCGCCCGAATCGCGTCGCCGGGAATCATCGGTCGCATGCTGACGACCATTTTGCTGCTGAAGCGGCCGGCGGTTTCGCAGTCGATATCGGTGCGGTACATGGGAACGTTGACGCCCTCGGTGACGTTGCGGATCTCGAGGCCGTCGTCGATCAGCGCTTCCTCGAACGAGAACGAACAACCGAGCACGAAGGCGACGAGGTCATCGCGCCAGAATTCGGTGACGTCGTGTACCTCGTGAACGAGTTCGCCGTTCTCAAATATCCGGTAACTGGGCACGTCGCTGCGCAGGTCGAGGTCGAGCCCGAGTCGCGGAATCGTGAAATCGCCAGGCGCGGGCGACATGCCGATCAGCGGGCAGGGTTTCGGGTTGAGCGTGCAAAACTGCAGAAATTCGCCGGCGTAATCGGCGGGCAGGATGCACAGGTTGCCCTGCACGTAACCGCGCGCGTAACCCGAAGTGTTGCTGGTGAATTCGCCGGCGCGGACGAGCTGGCGCAGTTCCTGCGGCGTGATGTTTTGATCCATGATGGCAGCGTGCGGGATTTTGCCTCGTTTTACAATGTCTTGGCGCGCTCGCGCAACACGTTTTTCTGGATCTTGCCGGTCGCGGTCTTGGGCAGGTCCCCGAACACGACTTTTTTCGGCCGCTTGAAGCGCGCCATGTTGGCGGCGCAAAAATCGATCAGCTCCTGTTCGCTCGCATCCTGTCCGGACTTGAGCTCGACGAAGGCGCAAGGCACCTCGCCCCACTTGTCATCGGGGCGCGCGACGACAGCCGCTTCGCCGACGGCCGGATGCTTGTACAACACACCCTCGACCTCGACCGACGAAATGTTTTCGCCGCCCGAGATGATGACGTCCTTGGCACGATCGCGCACCTGGATGTAACCGTCGGGGTGAACCACGGCGATATCGCCGCTCAGGAACCAGCCGTCCCGAAACACCTTGGCGGTGGCGTCCGGGTCCTTCAGGTAGCCCTTCATGACCGTGTTTCCGCGAATGACGATCTCGCCCATGGTTTCGGCATCCCAGGGCACCGATTCGCCGCTTTCCGGGTCGATGACATCGACCGCCTCGGTCATCGCGAAACGCACGCCCTGGCGCGCCTTGAGTTCGGCCTGACGTTCGATCGACTGCGCGCTCCAGTCGGCCTGCGGTGCCGAGTGCAGAATGTGACCGTAGGTCTCGGTCAGGCCGTAGACGTGCATGACTTCGAAATTGAAGTCGGCCATCCGCTCCAGCACCTTGGCCGGCGGCGGGGCGCCGGCGGTCATCGCATAGATTGGCCGGTCGAAGCGTTTCTGTTCTTCCTTCGGCGCGTTGGCGAGCATGTTGAGCACCACCGGCGCCCCGCCGAAATGGGTCACGTCATGGCGTTCGATAAGCTCAAAAAACAGCTTCGGCTGAAAAGCGCGCAGGCAGACGACGGTGCCGGCGAGCGCAGTCATGGTCCACGCGTGACCCCAACCGTTGCAGTGAAACATCGGTACCGTGTACAGGTAAGTCGGATGCGGCG
>JBPEYE010000052.1:0-24226 GCA_052030825.1 Gammaproteobacteria bacterium
GCTGACCGCCGGCAAGATCAGCCCGCGCGAGGCGCTCGCGGTATTCGCGGTGCTCGGACTGCTCGCCTTCGCGCTGGTGCTGACGCTCAATCGACTGGCGCTCTACCTGTCGTTCGTCGGCATCGCGCTGGCCGCGAGCTACCCGTTCATGAAGCGCATCCATTACCTGCCACAGGTGCACATGGGCGCGGCCTTCGGCTGGGCGGTGCCGATGGCTTTCGCCGCCGAGGCGGGGGCGCTGCCGAAGGAAGCCTGGCTGCTGTTCGTCGCGACCCTGCTGTGGAGCACCGCCTACGATACGATTTACGGGATGGTCGACCGCGAGGACGATTTGCGGATCGGCATCAAGTCGACCGCGATCCTGTTCGGTGAATACGATCGCGCGATGGTCGCGCTATTGCAGGGACTGTTCCTGCTGGCGCTGTTTCTGCTCGGCCGTGACCTCGAGTTTGGCACGTTTTATTACGCCGGACTGGTCGCCGCTGCGATCCTGTTCGCCTACCAGCATTTCGTCATCGCCGACCGCGCGCCGGCGCATTGTTTCAGCGCGTTTCTGCACAACCAGTGGGTCGGCGCCGTCGTCTTTGCCGGCATCATCGGGCACTATTACGCGCGCTGAGGTGGCTACAGGAAGTCGCTCGTCAGTTGCGATATTTCGGCGGCCAGCGATTCGATCAGCTCGATTTCACGCGCGCCGAACGGTGCGTCGCGCTGGGCCATGCTGCTGAAGTCGAGGCAACCCCACGGCTTGCCGTGACGCGCGACCGGCGCCCCGATGAAGCATTCGAGCGGCAGCGAACGGTACAGCGGGTGCGGTGACGCGTGCGTATCCCGCGGCGGCCCGAGCTCGCAGACGATTTCGCGTAGCTCGAATACGCGCCGGCAATACGAATCGCCGAGCGCGTATTTTTCGCCCGCGACGTAGGCCCCGGAATTGGAATGCACCGCGGCGACTTCGTAGGCGTCGCCGTCGATGCGCGCGAGGACACCCAGCGTGGTGCCGAATTCGCGGTTGCCGATGACGAGCAGCTCGTCGACGCGACTCAAATTTTGATTGACCCGCAATAAAATGGCCGTGACTCCGGAGTTTTCGATAATCCTAGACTAACGAGCCATACAAACTAATTGTTTATTCCTATGAGCTAGACGGACCGGAAGCCGCTGCTTGCGGGGTCAGAACCGTGATATCACGGGTTGGCGGGCCATCGTCGCCGACGTTCGGCCAGACTCGATAGGCGCAGGTTATCACCCGGTCGCGCCGGCGAACTGGCGCCGCAGCCAGTCGCGCAGGCGGGCCGCGGCCGGGGCGTCGTCCGGATCGTCGCGGCTGATCAGGTAGTAGCCGAACTCGGTGCGCAGCGATTGCGCGACGGGCCGTACCAGGCGGCCGGCGGCGACCAGGTCGTCGACCAGGTAGCGCCAGCCCAGGGCAACGCCGTGGCCGGCGCAGGCCGCGTCGATGACCAGCGGATAGCTGCTGATCTGCAGGTTGCGGCTGGCCAGCGGCCCGTCGATGCCGTGGCCACCGAACCACAGGCGCCAGTTCATCCAGTTCCAGTGGCTATCGGCGAGATCGATCAGCGGCGCCCCGAGCAGCCAGCCGACCCAGTCGTCGCCGGCAGCCGCGGGTGCGAACGCGGGACTGCATACCGGAAACACTTCCTCGTCGAACAGGCGTTCGGCGCTGAATCCCGGCCAGTTGCCGTCGCCGTGCAGGATTGACAGTTCGACGTCGCGGGCGAGGCATTCGGCGTCATCGTCGGACGCGATGATGCGTAGCACCACGTCAGGGAGCTCGGCGCGCAGCGCGTCGAGCCGCGGCACCAGCCATTGCGTCGCGAAGGATTGATCGCAGCCGATGACGAGCTGTTGCGCCGCGCCGACCTGCTGGATGTCGAGCGTCGCGCCGGCCAGCTGCTTGAGCATCGCGGCGACCGTGTGCTGGTACTCGCGGCCCTCGTTGGTGAGCTGCACCGCGCGATGCGAACGCGTGAACAGCCTGACGCCGAGGCTCTCTTCGAGCCCGCGGATCTGCTGACTGACCGCGGCCTGCGACAGGTGCAACTCCTCGGCCGCGCGGGTAAAACTCAACAGCCGCGCGGCGGCCTCGAATGCGATCAGCGGATCGAGCGGTGGCAGGCGGGATTTGAGCACGATCTATAAGATTTTGTTATCTATAGGGATAACAATATGCCGTTTGTCTGCAAAAATCCATCAGGTTAAATTATCGATCGTTCACATAAACCAATCTAACGAGGAGTCCGGCATGAATTTCGCCAGCGCGCGCAAGGTCGACCCGGAGCAGCCCTTCGACCGCGACCCGGAACGATCCTACACGATTCCGGCGCACTACTATCTCGATCCCGAATGGTTCGAACGGGAAAAGGCCGCGGTGTTTTACCGCCACTGGTGGTACGCCGGACATCAGAGCCAACTGGCCGAGGCCGGCTGCTACCTGACCGTGCAGATCTGCGAACAGAACGTCATCGTGATTCGCGACAAGAATGGCGAACTGCAGGCTTACTACAACGTGTGCCAGCACCGCGGCCACGAACTGCTGTTCGGCAGCGGCAAGGTGCGCACCATCACCTGCCCCTATCACGCCTGGACCTACGGATTCGACGGCGCGCTCCGGGCCGCGCGCAACTGCGAGAAAATCGCCGATTTCGACAAGTGCCGATTCGCGCTGAAACCGGTGCGGGTCGAGGCATTTTGCGGCCTCGTGTTCGTCAACCTCGACCCCGACGCACCGCCGCTCGGCGAACAGGCTTCCGGTCTCGAACGCGAAATTCGCGAGTTCTGTCCCCGCGTCGACGAGGTCGTGTTCGCCCAGCGCGACGAGTACGCGGTTGCCTGCAACTGGAAGGTCATGATCGACAACTTCCTCGAATGTTATCACTGCCACCCGGCGCACAAGGATTTCGTCAGTCTCGTCGACATGAACAGTTACCGCGTGCGCACCCACGGCATTTATTCGAGCCACGTGTCCAACGCGGCCAGGTCGACCGACAATAATGCCTACCATTTCGAAAAGGGCGAGGTCGACTTCGGTTACGCGGGCTGGTTCCTGTGGCCCAACCTGACGATCTGGATCTATCCGGGCGAGCCGAACATCTCGGTCTTGCAGATGCTTCCCGACGGTGTCGGCGGCACGCTCGAGTACCAGGACTGGTACCTGCCGAATCCCGAGCCGACGCCGCAGCAGCGCGACGCCATGGACTACCAACGCGACGTGCTGCAGCCCGAGGACATCGGCCTGTGCGAAAGCGTGTTCCGCGGGCTCCAGTCGAAGGGCTACAACCAGGGACGATTCATCGTCGATCCGGAGCGCAGCGAACTGTCGGAGCACGGCGTGCATCATTTTCAACAACTTTACCTCGACGCGATGGGCGCCGAAGTCTAGCCTCGCCGGCAACCGCTCGACCCGGCGAGCGCCGGCCCCGACCGGGCACGAATCCGGTTTCGCGGGCGCCGATGGCCCGGTTCAGGCGCTGGCCGCGAGGCGCCGGACCGCAGTGGCGCTGCGCGCGAAAGCCGCGCCGGCCGCGGCGCAGACGTGGCGGGCGCGCAGGTAATCGTGGGTCAGCCCCGGCTCGTTGATCCACTCGGCGGCAACCCCGGCCGCCACCAGTCGCGCCACGTAGACGCGCGCGTCGTCGCGTAGCGGGTCGATGTCGGCCGACTGGGCGACGGTGGGTGGAATGCCGCCGAAGTCGCGCGCGGCGAGCGGATGGAACTCGGGGTCGTCGACCGGCGGATTGTCGTCGTGCCAACGCAGGCCGCGGTAGCGCGCGATATCGGTCGCGCTGAGCAGCGGGGCGTCGGCATGGTCGCGGTACGCGTCGAGGTCGAGCGCATCACCGCCGAGTCCCGGGTAGACGAGCACCTGGCCGGCCGGACGCCGTTGCGCGGCGCGTCGTCGATGACACAGCGCCGCGGCGAGGCAACCGCCGGCGGAGACGCCGAGCAGAATCGTATTGCGATGGTCGAGCGCGACAAAAGCGTCGTCGATGTCGTTTAGCGGCACCGGGTGGCGATATTCGGGCGCGAGGCGGTAGTCGACCGACACCAGGTCGTAGCCGCAGGCAGCGCAAATCTCGGCGCAGATATCGTCGTGCGAATCGAGACTGCCGAGGATAAAGCCGCCGCCGCGCAGAAACAGCACCAGCGCCGAATCGTCACCGCCACGGAAGCGGTAGCGGCGCAGCGGAACCGGTCCGTGGCGGCCGGCGATGATGAAATCCTCGGTCGCGATGCCGTCCGGGTGGGGAGCGCGAAAGCGCCGCACGACGGCGTCGTAATCGCGCCGCTGTTGCTCGATCGAATGCGCGGTCGACAACGCCGTCGCGGCGAAATAATCGGCGATGAAGTCGGCCATACCGGGTGCGAGATCGAAGCGGGCCATCGACGCATGGTAACAGGCGCCGACCGTGCCCGGCAGCGTGGCCGGCGCGGCGCGCCGCGGCGGTCGGTTTGCAAAAGTCCGAAAGCGGCGTAATATCACTGAAATCATGGATTTACGGCGCTACATCCCCGACCACGCGCGAATTACCGTGCCGCTGCTTGCGGCGTTGATCGCACTGCATTTTTACTTCCTGCGCGAAGCGCCGATCGATCCGGGGATCGAGGCGAGCGGCGCGCCGGCCTACTATCAACACTGGCTTTATACCGAGGACATCGCCGAGCTCGATATCGATGGCGAACTCGATCGGCTTGGAATCGACGACGCCGCCCGCGATCGGCGGATTCGCGAGCTGCTACACGGCGGCCAATACCAGCAGGCGCGCACGCTGTTACTCGAAGTCGCGGCCGCGGCCGCAATCGACGAGGACCAGGCGCGACTCGGCGATACGATGATGCTGCTCGGCGAGGTCGCGATCCATCAACAGGAACTCGC
This sequence comes from Gammaproteobacteria bacterium, assembly GCA_052030825.1. Taxonomy (GTDB): domain Bacteria; phylum Pseudomonadota; class Gammaproteobacteria. The sequence goes on from JBPEYE010000052.1 coordinate 4,898, forward strand.
GGCGGCGGAAATCTACCTGCAGGAAGCGCTCTACCTGGCCATGGCGCGGGACCATACCGGCGGCGCCGCGCGTTGCTACGAGCTGCTCGGCCAGCTGAACATTCGCGCGCGTGAACTCGCGCGCCGCGCGGCGACGACCTACGATGACCTCTGGCAGGCGCGCAACCTGACCGCGCGCGGGCTCTATCACGGCGTCAGCGATACGCTCGAACGCGTGATCGCGGAAAATCTCGAGATCCGGCGTTACGGCGCCGCGGCGGACGCTTACGAAGCGCTCGGCGCGCTCCACGATCGCCTGCACGACGACTACCAGGCGCAGCTCGCGCGTCTCGAAGCCGCGCGCCTGTTCGCGTCGATCGGCCAGTCGAGCCATGTCGATCGGCTGCTCGCCGGTATCGACGGTGACTACATCGGTTCCGCACAGCTCGACGACGTGCGGCGCGAAATCGAGCACCTGTACGCCCAGCACGAGCGCGACCAGGCAAAAACCTCGCAGGCACACGACTACCGCATGCTCTACCACCATTACCTGCGCAGCGGTCAGCCCGAACGCGCGTGGCAGTTTCGCATCAAGGCGAGCCAGACGCTCGCCGATACCAGTGATCGCGCATTGTTCCAGCGCCAGGCCGACATCATCGCGGTGCTCTACAACTCCAACTTCGCGATGGCTCGCGCGCGCCGTTATCTCGACCGTGCCGGCGTGCTCTACGAGGAAAGCGGCCAACCCGGGCTGCGCGCCCAAACGCAGGCGCAGCAGGACCAGATCTTCTAGGCGGCGACGCGCCGTCCGCCGCCCGGCGCAGGCGCCGCCCGAGTTCCGGAAAAGCCCGCGCATTCAGGCAATTAGCCCGTTTTCCGGTGTCGCGTTTCGGCAATGTGAAGTCGCTGCAGGATTAGCCCTGTCAGCGGCGAGTACCTATGCTCAATTTTCGTGGCTGCCGCTAGGGCGGCTTGCGATTGCCTGGGGAGTTTTTATGTCCGAGTACGACGACGAATATGACGAAGAAGACGATCTGGATTTAAACAGTTTGCCGGACGACGAACTCGTCGAACAAATGCACGACGACCTTTACAACGGTCTCAAGGAGGAAATTGCCGAAGGCACGCAAATCCTGCTCGACCGCGGCTGGGATGCCAACAAGGTGCTCAACGAGGCGCTGGTCGGCGGGATGACGATCGTCGGTATCGACTTTCGCGACGGTATCCTGTTCGTGCCGGAAGTCCTCATGGCCGCCAACGCGATGAAAGCCGGCATGGAAGTTCTGCGCCCGCTGCTGTCGCAATCGGATCAGCCGACCGCCGGCAAGATGGTGATCGGAACCGTCAAGGGCGATATCCACGACATTGGCAAGAACCTCGTCTGCATGATGATGGAAGGCGCCGGCTTCGAGGTCGTCGATCTCGGCATCAACACGCCGGTCGAGGAATACCTTGCCGCGCTCGAGGAGCACAAGCCGGAAATCCTCGGCATGTCGGCGCTGTTGACGACGACGATGCCGTACATGAAAGTCGTCATCGACACGATGAAAGAACAGGGCATTCGTGACGACTACATCATCCTCGTCGGCGGCGCGCCGCTGAACCAGGAGTTCGGCGAGGCGATCGGCGCCGACGCCTATTGTCGCGACGCCGCGGTCGCCGCGGACACGGCGAAGAAGCTCGTCGCCGAACGGCGCGCGCGTTAACCGGCAGGGCAGCGGCCTTGCGGGCGACGATGCGGCATGGAAAAAACGGGCAAGGTACTGGTCATTACCTGCGCGGCGATCGCGCGCGAGGTCAATGAGATAAAAAAACTCGGCCAGTGGTCGCAAATGGACTTGCAGGCGATTACCGCCGACCTGCATTCGCGCCCCGAAAAAATTCCCGCCGCGGTCGCCGCGCGCATCGATGCGGCGCGTGACCACTACGACCACATCTTCGTCGCTTACGGCGATTGCGGCACCAGCGGCGCGCTCGACCGGGTGCTCGCCGAGCGTGGCGTCAAGCGTCTGCCCGGCGCGCACTGTTACGATTTTCTCGCCGGCAATGCCACCTTCGCCCGCCTGCACGACGAAGAACCCGGCACCTTTTACCTGACCGACTTCCTCGCGCAGCACTTCGACCGCCTCGTGATCGAAGTGCTCGGCATCGACCGCCACCCCGAGCTGCTCCCGCTTTATTTTGGCAACTACAAGCGGCTGGTCTACCTCGCGCAGACCGACGACGACGAATTGACTGCGCTCGCGCGCGCCGCCGCCGACCGGCTCGGCCTGCGCTTCGAGCGCATCGAGACCGGTACCGGCGAGATGCTGCCGGCCCTCGACGCGGCGATGCAGGAGGCCTTATGGCGCAGCTGAAGATCGTCTTCTGGCGCGACATTCCGGGGCAGGTCGTCTACCGCGCCGGCCGGCGCAATACGCGCCTGCGCTTGCCGCCACGCTTCGCGCGGGCCATCGAACGCGCCGCCTACCGGCTGAAGAAGCACGACAAGGAAGCCCTGTTCGAACCGTGGCACGATGTCGCCCAGCCGCTGGAAGGCAACGACGTTGCCGCGCAGGCCCGCGCGCTGGTCGCGCAACTCGACGCGCAGTACAGCGACGAGGTGCTCGAATCCCTGATTCGCGCCGAGGGCGTCGACGCGCGCCGCGGCGCCGACGCCTGAACGGAGGTCGCGTGTACGCAGTTCGTCGATGGTCGGTCAGCAATTCGCGCTTACTCGAAGCGCTGTATCGTCGCTTCGAGTCGGTACTCGTCGGCTTGCATCCGTTGTTCGACCGGATCGGCTACGGGCGTCTGGAAAAGCCGGTGCGCGCGGTCGAGAAGGTAATCAAGGGCTTCATGTTCGATTGCCAGATGTGTGGCCGCTGCGTCTTGTCGAGCACCGGCATGTCGTGTCCGATGAATTGCCCGAAATCGATTCGCAACGGACCCTGTGGCGGCGTCCGTGCGGACGGCATGTGCGAAGTCAAGCCGGAAATGCGCTGCGTCTGGGTCGAGGCCTGGCGTGGCGCCGAGCGGATGCGCGACGGTGGGGCCATTCACGCGGTGCAGATCCCGGTCAATCACCTGCTCAAGGGCAGCTCTTCGTGGTTGCGCGTGGTGCGCGAAAAAGGCGCCGCGTCGCCGGAGGTGGACGCATGAACGACGCCGTGCTGCCGGATCCGGTCAGCCCGCCGGGCAGTCCACTGCCGGAAAAAAAGGGGCACGTGTCGCTCGGCCGTCTCGAGCGCTTGCTGCGTGCCGGAAAGTTCGTCGTTACCGCCGAGCTCGCGCCGCCGGATTCGGCCCTCGCCGAGGACGTGTACGCGCGCGCGCGCGTGTTTGATGGCTATGTCGACGGCATGAACGCGACCGACGGTTCGGGCGCCAACTGTCACATGTCGAGCGTCGCGATGTGCGCGCTGCTGACCATGGTCGGCTACTCGCCGGTACTGCAGATCTCGTGTCGCGACAAGAATCGCATCGCGATCCAGGGCGACGTGCTCGGTGCCGCGGCGATGGGCGTGTCCAACATCCTGTGCCTGTCCGGTGACGGGGTACAGGTCGGCGATCACCCGGAGGCCAAACCGGTATTCGATCTCGACAGCCTGTCGCTGCTCGAAACCATCCGCACGATGCGCGACGAGGCGCACTTCCTGAGCGGGCGACCGATCACCTCGCCACCGCAGGTGTTTCTCGGCGCGGCCGAAAATCCGAGCGCCTTGCCGTACGATTTCAGGCCGCACCGCCTTGCCAAAAAAATTGCCGCGGGCGCCGAATTCGTGCAGACGCAGTACGTCTTCGACATCGAACAGCTGCGCCGCTTCATGGCGAAGACGCGCGACCTGGGCCTGCTCGAGAAATGCTTCATCCTGCCCGGCGTCGGCCCGCTGGCGTCGGCGCGCACCGCGACCTGGATTCGCAATAACGTCCCCGGGATCCAGATCCCGGATGCGATCATCAAGCGGCTCGAGGGCGCGAAGCAGCCGAAGCAAGAAGGACGCCGCATCTGCATCGAGCTGATCCAGCAAATCCGCGAGATCGAAGGTGTCAGCGGCGTCCACGTCATGGCTTACCGCCAGGAGGAAGCGGTGGCGGAAATCATCCGGCAAGCCGGTGTGCTCGACGGGCGCGTGCCCTGGTACCCGGGTTGCGACAGCCCGTCCGATCCGGCCACCAGCACGGGATCCAAATCAATCGAGCGAGATAAAGTAGAGAGCTAGAGGAAATAACAAATGACTGAAACGGTAGTGAGTTCCGCAACCCGCGAGTTGGTGATCGGCTTCGATCGCCCGTTCGTGATCATCGGCGAGCGCATCAACCCGACCGGCCGCAAAATCATGGCCGAGGAGATGAAAAACGGCGACTATAGTCGCGTGCGCCACGATGCACTGGCGCAGGTCCAGGCCGGCGCGCACATGCTCGACGTCAACGCCGGAATTCCGCTGGCCGACGAGCCGCGCATTCTTGCCGAGGCGGTGCAGCTGGTGCAAAGTCTGACCGACGTGCCGCTGTCGATCGACTCGTCGATCATCGACGCGCTCGAGGCGGGGCTGTCGGTCTACCAGGGTAAAGCGCTGGTCAATTCGGTAACCGGCGAGGACGAAAGTCTCGAACGGGTGTTGCCGCTGGTGAAAAAGCACGGCGCCGCGGTGGTCGCGATTTCGAACGACGAAACCGGAATTTCCGAGGACATCAACGTGCGCTATGACGTTGCCAGGAAAATCGTCGAACGCGCCGCCGATCACGGCATCCCGGCCTGCGACGTCGTCGTCGACCCGCTGGTCATGCCGATTGGTGCGATCAATACCGCCGGGCGCGAGGTCCTGAAACTGATCCATCGGCTGCGCACCGAGCTGAAGGTCAACACGACCTGCGGTGCGTCGAACATCAGCTTCGGCCTGCCGAATCGCAACGGCTTCAACGGCGCCTTCATCGCGATGGCGATCCAGGCCGGCATGACCTCGGCGATTACCAACCCGCTGCACGCCGAGGTCGTGGCCGCGAGCATGGGTGCCGACGTCATGCTCGGCAAGGACCCGGATTGCGCGCGCTGGATCCGGCGTTTCCGCGAACCGCTGCCGGAAGGTGCGGGTGCGCGCCGCGGCACCGGTCGGCGTGGCGCTGGCCGGCGGCGGCCGGCAGCGGCAGCCCCGGCGGCGAATCCGTAATCCATCGTGAACGAGGACGAGGTCAGCATCCTGTTCATGCCGTCGGGCTTGCGCGGCAAGGTCCCCGTCGGCACTACCGTGCTGCAGGCCGCGCAGCGACTCGGCGTCGATCTGGAATCGATCTGCGGCGGCCAGGGCAAATGCCGCAAGTGCCAGGTTTTGCCGCAACAGGGCGAATTCGCCAAGCACGGCATCAGCTCCGATGCCGATCACCTGACGCCGCTGACCGAAACCGAACTGCACCATCAGGCGCGCAATCGGCTGAAGGAAGGCCGCCGACTCGGCTGCAACGCGCGGATTCTCGGCGACCTCGTGGTCGACGTGCCGGAGGAAAGCCAGCAGCACAAGCAGCACATCGCCAAGGCGGTGACCGCGTTCGACATCCAGGTGCAGCCCGCGGTGCACTTGTACACGGTGACGTTGCCGGAGCCCGACATGCACGCGCCGATCTCCGACAAGCGCCGTCTGCAAAAGGCCCTGCGCGACGAGCACGACTTGCCGACCCTCGACTGCGAGCTATCGCAGCTGCGCCTGCTGCAGCCGGCGCTGGCAAAGGCCGGGCGCCAGATCACGGTCGCGGTTTACCAGTTTCAGCAAATCATCGGCGTCTGGCCGGGGGTCAAGGATCGGGTTTACGGGCTGGCGGTCGATCTCGGTTCGACGACCGTGGCGGCGCAGTTGTGCGACATGGTTACCGGCGAGGTCGTCGCCACCGCCGATACGATGAATCCGCAGATTCGTTTCGGCGAAGACCTGATGAGCCGCGTGTCCTACGTCATGATGAACGAGGACGGCGACGTCGCAATGACCCAGGCGGTGCGCGAAGCCTTCAACCAGCTCGCCCGGCGTGCGGCCAAGACCGCCGGTATCGACGTCAGCGACATACTCGACCTGGTCGTCGTCGGCAACCCGATCATGCACCACCTGTTTCTCGGTATCGATCCGACACCGCTCGGCACCGCGCCGTTCACGCTGACCACCGATCAAACCCAGGTCGTGCGCGCCGCCGACCTCGACATCCAGCTGCATCCCGAAGCACGCGTTTGCACGCTACCGTGCATCGCCGGTCACATCGGCGCCGATACCGCCGGCGTGATCCTCGCCGAGCGTCCCGATCTCGCCGAGGAAAACGTGCTGCTGGTCGACGTCGGCACCAACGCCGAGATCGTGCTCGGCAACCGCCACCGCCTGCTGGCCGCGTCGAGCCCGACCGGTCCGGCCTTCGAGGGTGCGCAGATCAGCGCCGGCCAGCGCGCCGCGCCGGGTGCGATCGAGCGCGTGCGCATCGACCCCGAAACCCTCGAACCGCGCTTTCGCGTGATCGGTTGTGACCTGTGGTCGGATGACCCCGGGTTCGCCGACCAGAACGCGCGTGTCGGCGTCAGCGGTATTTGCGGTTCCGGCATCATCGAGGTCGTTGCCGAGATGTACCTGACCGGCGTGATCGACGACGATGGCGTCGTCGGGCCGGTGCCGGGCAAGGAGACGCCGCGAATCGTGCGCGAAGGGCGTACCTGGTCATACGTGCTGCGCGACGAACCGCGGCCAATCCGAATCACGCAAAACGACGTGCGCGCGATTCAGCTGGCGAAAGCCGCACTGCACGCCGGCACCCGCCTGCTGATCGACCGCATGGGTATCGAGCGCGTCGACCGTATCGGCCTCGCCGGCGCTTTCGGCAGTCACATCGACGTCAAGTACGCGATGGTGCTCGGCCTGATTCCGGACTGCGACCTGACCCGGGTCGGCTCGGTCGGCAACGCCGCCGGCACCGGCGCGCGCATCGCGCTGCTGAACTTTCCGTCGCGCCTCGAGATCGGCGAAATCCTGCCCAAGGTCGAAAAGGTCGAGACCGCAATCGAGCCCAAATTCCAGGAGTACTTTATCGAGGCGATGGCAATACCGCACAAGACCGACCCGTATACCGAGCTTTCCAAATCGGTCACGCTGCCACCCGAGAAACCCAAGGCCGAGCCCCTCGGCGACGACAACCGCCGCCGTTCGCGCCGCCGGCGCGGCCGCGCCTGAGCGAGCGGCGTCGAGCGTCGATTCAGCCGTTCGCCGAACGCGCCGAATCGTCGCCGGCGAGGTCTGCCGACTCACCGTCACCGTCAGCGACCCGCGCCTGCAGCTTGCGACGCTCGTCGCGCGGCGGGATCCCGAACAGGTCACGGTAGCATTTGCTGAAGTGCGGCGCCGAGATGAACCCGCAGGCGAGCGCGATGTCGACGATCGATTTGCTCGTCTGCAGCAGCAGCAGGCGGGCGCGCTGCAGCCTCAGGTTGAGGTAGTAGCGGGTTGGCACGCAATTCAGGTGTTTCTGGAACAGTCGCTCGAGCTGGCGCCTCGAGATGCCGACGTAGCTCGACAACTCGTCGAGGCTGATCGGTTCCTCGATGTTCGCTTCCATCAGCGTTACCGCCTCGGTCAGCTTTGGCTGGTTGGAACCGATCGCGAGATGCAGCGGGACCCGCTGGCGGTCGTCGGAGCTGCGAATTCGCTCGCACATGAATTGCTCCGAGATCCGCGTGACCAGCGCGTTGTCGTGACGCTCGTGAATCAACTGCAGCATCATGTCCATCGCCGACTGGCCGCCGGCGCAACTGATGCGATCGCGGTCGAAAACGAACAGGTCGTCGCAGACCCGCACCGCCGGAAATTCCTCACGCAGGCTGGCGATGTTTTCCCAGTGGATGGTGCAGCGGTACCCGTCGAGCAAACCGGCGCGGGCGAGCAGATAACTGCCGGTACAGAGGCCGCCGAGACGGATCTCCTTGCGTTTGGCGATGCGCCGTAACGCCTGCTGCAGTGTCTTCGAGTAGGCATCCGCGATGTCGGTGCCGCCGCAGACGAACAGGATCGATATGTCGCCAACCTGCTCGAGGCTCGCGTCCGGGGTGATTTCGAGACCGTTGCTGGCGCGCTCGGCGAGGCCGTCTAGCGTGTACAGGCTCCAGCGGTAAAGCGGCTTGCCGCTGTCGCGATTGGCCATGCGCAGCGGCTCGATCGCCGACGAAAAGGCGATCATCGAATAATTGGGGACCAGCAAAAAACCGTAATGCTCGGTCCTCGTTTCGACGGAGGCGTTTTGCATGGGTCGAATCGTTTCAGGCGGCCCGATCTTGCTCGGATCGTGGTCAGCGCGCGAATACTAGACCCAATAATACCGCTTTGCACGCGTTTTGATCAGGGGTGGCGGGCGCCGTTTCATCTCAACTCAGTTCCAATTTGCCACTGAATCGGGAAAAACCGGTATGCCGTCCTCGAGACGGGGCGGCGATCAGGCGAAGGCGTCGGGCATTTCATCCTTGCGGCGATTGACGTAGTCGAGCAGCGCTTCGTCGATCGCCGGGTCGAGCGGCGGCGCCTCGTACTGCGCGAGCAGTTTCTTGAAGCGCGCGTTGCAGCGCTGCGCGTGATCGAGACTGCCTTCCGACTTCCATTGCTCGTAGCTGTTGTTGTCGGTGATTGGCGAGCGATAGAACGCGGTCTTGAAGTTGCGCTGGGTGTGCGCGCAGCCGAGGAAATGCACGCCGGGACCGACCTCGCGAATCGCGTCCATCGCCTGGCCATTCTCGGACAGGTCGACGCCGCCGAGAAAGATTTCCATCATCGCCGCCTGGTCGCTGTCCATGATGAACTTTTCGTAACCCATCGACAGACCGCCCTCCATCCAGCCGGCGGTATGCAGGACGAAGTTGACGCCCGCCATGACCGCCGGCATCAGCGTCGCGGCGGCCTCGTAGGCGGCCTGCGCGTCGGGCAGCTTCGAAGCGCACAGCCCGCCGCCGGAGCGGAACGGCACGCCGAGGCGGCGCGCCAGCGCGGCCATCGTGTAGAGCACCAGCGCCGGCTCGGGCGTGCCGAAAGTCGGCGCGCCCGATTGCATCGACATCGAGCTGGCGAAGCTGCCGAAAATCACCGGCGCTCCCGGGTTGACGAGCTGCACGTAGGCCATGCCGGCAAGCGCCTCGGCCAGGGTTTGCGCGGCGGTACCGGCAACGGTTACCGGCGACATGGCGCCGGCGAGGATGAACGGCGTAATGATCGTCGCCTGATTGTTCTCGGCGTAGACCTTGGCCGCGCCGAGCATGGTATCGTCGAAGGTCATCGGCGAGTTCGCGTTGATCAGGCTCGTCGCCCAGGTCCGCGGCTTGCCGGTCGCCGGGTCGAGATACTGGTCCCCGGCCATGAGCTTGATCATCTCGACCGTGTCTTCGGCGCGCTCGGGCGCGGTGACCGAACCCATGAACGGTTTGTCCGAGTAACGCATGTGCGCGTAGACCATGTCGAGATGGCGCTTGTTGACCGGGATGTCGACCGGCTCGCAAATCGTCCCGCCGGAGTGATGCAGGCTCGGCGCCATATAAGCCAGCTTGACGAAATTCTGAAAATCCTCGATCGTCGCGTAGCGCCTTCCCTTGTCGAGATCGAACACAAAAGGGCTGCCGTAAGCCGGCACGAAAACCGTGTGCTTGCCGCCGATCTGCACGTTGCGCGCCGGGTTGCGGGCGTACTGGGTGTACTCTGCGGGGGCCGAGGCCTGGATGATCGAGCGGCACATTCCACGCGGAAACCGCACCAGCTCGCCGTCTACTTCGGCGCCGGCCTGCTGGAAGCGCTCGTGCGCGTCGGGCATGCCGCGAAACTCGATGCCGATTTCCTCGAGGATCGTATCGGCGTTGTTTTCGATCAGTTCGAGACCGGCCTCGTCGAGCAATTCGTAAACCGGGATCTGGCGCGTGATAAACGGTCGAGTCGCGGCGACGGCGCCGGCCGCCGCGCGGCGTGCGTCGCGCCCGCTGCGGCCGCGGCGGCCCCTGCCGGCTGGTCTGGTATCGCTCATGATTACTCCCGGTTGGCGCTTCGCTTATAAGCTAACCGAAAAGTATGCGGAGTGCACCCGACCCCGGCTGACGCGTGCGCGACCCTGGCTTAAGCGAGCGCGTCATACAACCGTCGCAGGCGGCGCCAAAAGCCTTGTGGCGCGTCGCAAAATCTTTAGAATGTGCTTGATTGATAACGAAAAAATCAAAGGCTCCAGGATAAGCGATCGCCCCGAAATCATCGGCATCCTGCTGATCGACGGTTACCCGATCATTCCTTTCAGTTGCGTCGTCGATTCCCTGCGCGCGGCCAATCGCCTGTCCGCAAAATCGCTTTACGAATGGGAATATTTTGCGCCCGACGGGGCGCCGGTGGCGGCAAGCTGCGGCATTACCGTGCCGACGCGGCCGCTCAAGGAGGCACGGGATCTCGAAACCCTGATCATCGTCGCGCCGAATACGGCGCAGCATTTCGATGACGCGGCGACCTTGCGCCTGCTCAAGACTTACGACCAGCAGGGTGTCAACCTCGGGTCGGTGAGCTCCGGCAGCTTCGTGCTCGCGCGGGCGGGCCTGCTCGACGATCGCCGCTGCACGATTCACTGGGAAAACATTCCGGTGTTCAAGGAGCTGTACCCGCAACTCGACATCGCGTTCACGCTGTACGAGATCGACGATCGGCGCTTCACCTGTTCGGGCGGCATCGCCGCACTCGACATGATGCTCAAGCTGATCGAAAACCAGTACGGGCGCGAGCTCGCGCGGCAGATTTCACAGCAGTTCCAGCACGACCGCATCCGCACCGAGATCGACTCGCAGCAAATGGCCGATCGCATCGATCTCGCGATGACCGCGCCGAAACTGATCGACGTTATCAACCTGATGGAAAACAACATCGAGTTCCCGTTATCGCTGCCGGCGATCGCGGAGCGGTGCAACCTGTCGCTGCGCCAGATCGAGCGCCTGTTCCACAAGTATCGCGGCATGACGCCGAGTCAGTACTACCTGTCGTTGCGCCTGCAGCATGCCAAGCAACTGTTGCTGAATACCAACCGCAGCGTAATCGATATTTCGATCGCGACCGGGTTCGAAACCCAGTCCTACTTCACCGCCTGTTATCGCAAGCATTTCGGCTCGTCACCGCGCAGCCACCGCTCGCAGGTTGCGGGCGAGAGTAAACGCTGACCGCAGCGCATGCCTGCGACGGTTCTGGTCGTCGGTGCCGGCATGGTCGGCGTGAGTTGCGCGCTCGAACTGCGGCGGCGGGGTCATGACGTCATGCTCGTCGACCGTCGCGGCGTCGGCGAGGAAACTTCCGCCGGCAATGCCGGATTGTTGAGCTACGGCACGATCACGCCGCTGGCGAGCCCCGCGTTGCTCGGTCGCATCCATCGGCTCGCGTTGAATCGCGATCCGGAATTCCTGTTGCACTATCGCCACCTGCCGGCGTTGTTGCCGTGGCTGCTGCGTTTCCTGGCGCGCTGCCGACGCGATGTCTACCTTGCCGACGGCGCGGCGATGGCGGCGCTGGTATTGCCTTCGATCGAAATCCACCGGCAGTGGATCGAACAGGCGGGCGCGCTGGATTTGCTCAATCCGGTCGGTGCACTGAAGCTGTACCGGCGGGCGCGGAGCTTTGCCGGTGACGCGCTCGAACGCGAGCTGTTCGAGCGGTGCGATATCGGCTACCGCGTCGTCGACGCGGCGCGTATCGCGGCGCTCGAACCCGATCTCGCCCCGATTTTCGAGATTGGCGTCGAGATTGACGACACGCTCTCGCTGCGCGACCCGCAGGCGCTGTGCCAGGCCTACGCCGACCTGTACCGGCGCGCGGGGGGCAACATCGAAATCGCGCAGATCGATGCGATCGTTGCGCGCAACGGCGGATGGGAAGCGCGCTGCAGCGGCGGCACGCTTGTCGCCGAGCACCTGGTCGCCTGCCTCGGCGCCTGGACGCCCCGGCTGCTGGCGCCGCTCGGTTACCGCAATCCGCTCGCGATCGAACGCGGTTACCACATGCGGTTTGCACCGGCCGCCGGCAAGCGGCTGTCGCGGCCGATTTTCGACAGCGAGGGCGCCTACGTCATGGTGCCGATGGTCGGCGGGCTCAGGATCACGACCGGCACCAACCTGGTGGCGCGCGAGACCGAACCGACGCCACGGCAACTTGCGCGCGTGCTGCCGCGCGCGCGCGAAGCGTTTCCGCTCGGCGAGGCTTTGTTGCCCGCGCCGTGGATGGGTCGGCGACCGACGGTGCCGGACAGCCTGCCGCTGGTCGGCGCCGCGCCGCGTCATCGGCGCCTGTGGCTCGCGTTTGCGCATGCGCACATGGGGTTCACGCTCGGTCCGATCAGCGCCCGGCTGATCGCCGACGGCATCGACGACGCGGCGCCGCTACCGGTGCAGCAAGTCTGCCGTCCCGAACGCTATCTCTAGAAGAACTTGCCGAGGCTTTTGACCGCCGACGCGCGGCCGATCATCTCGCGAAACTGCGCGATGTCGTTGCGCTTGTAGGTGACCGCTTCGTCGAGCGCGGCCTGGAACTCGGCGGACTCCAGGATGCCGACGTAGCGCTCGACCACCCGGTTCGGTGGCGAGTAGGGCAGTTCGCAGGCCCGGTTGTACTGCTTGTTCGCCTCGCCGGCGATTTCGCCCGCGGTCGGGCTGTTGTCGACCAGGTCGAAGGACATGTGCAGGCTGTGCGGCGCCGGCGTCAGGCAGCGATGCGGAACGCCCGCGCGCACGTAGAGCGCGTCGCCCGGTCGCATCGTGATCTCGTGCATGACCGGGCCGAGCTGCTGTTCGCTGAGGTTCTGGATGTCGGCGTAGCGGCGTTGCTGCGGCGCGAAAAGATGCCAGGTCTTGCGCCCCTCGAGCTGCACCACGAGCACGTCGTCGGCATCACAGTGTCCCTCGTAGGCTTCGTTGTCCTGCTGGGAAAAAAACACGACGCTGTTCGACATCACGCAGGGCAGCGATTCGTCGAGACGCGCAACGAAGGCGTTGACTTCGGGATCGAGAATGTCGATACCCTCGAGGACGACCGCCGCGCCGCGGGCGATGGCCTCGTTGAGCGTCTGCTTGTCCATGAACTCCAGCTTGCGGCTCTGCACCGTCTTGTAGAAACAGGATTTCTCCAGCTCGACACGCTTGCCGTCGAGTTTGACGTGCACCCATTCGGGCTGCAGCAGCGGGTTGTTCAGGTGCCGCTGCAGGTCCTTGCTGGTAAAAAATGACGGCTTGTCGATGACGCCAGCGGCGTGCGCGTGCGATTCGGGCGGTGAATTGCGCTGGCGGTGGTGAAAGTCGAGCAGCGCCTGAAGTTCCTTGTGCAGTTTCTGTTTCATGGCCGACGGGTGTTGAAAAGGTTACGGCGATCGGCTCGCAAGCATATCAGTCTCGGCCGACTTCGCGCGACCCTGCTGGAAATGAAAGTGCGCGAACTCGGGCTCGAGTTGCTGGACACCGAGAATGAAGTCGGCGGCGCGCGCGGCGATCATCTGCGTCGGTGCGTTGAGATTGCCGCTGACGATGTTCGGCATCACCGACGCATCGACGACGCGCAACCCGTCGAGCCCATGCACCCGCATTTCACCGTCGACCACCGCGTCGTCGCCCTGGCCCATGCGGCAGGTGCCGGCGGGATGGTAATCGGTCGATGCGGTGGCGCGAATCCAGGCTTCGATATCGGCCGCGGCCTTGACCTCTGGCAGCGGCGCGGTGCGCTCGCCGCGCGAGGCGATGAACGCGGGTTGCCGTATGATCTCCTGCATCTTGTGGAAACCCTCGACCAGTTCGCGCAGGTCGAAGGGATCGGCGAGGTAGTTGAAGAACGCCAGCGGCCGGTCCGTCGGGTCGGTCGAGTTGAGCGAGATAGTGCCGCGACTTGCCGGGCGCAACTGGTCGACCTGCAGCGTGAATCCTCGCGACAACCTGATCTTGCGGCCCTCGTAACGCGCCGATATCGGCGCGAAATGATATTGCAGGTTGGGAAAATCGACGTCGTCGTTGCCGCGGATCAGTCCGCCGGCCTCCCAGATGTTGGATGCGCCGAATCCGTCGTGCTTGCGCAGCCAGCGCCAGCCGATCTTGAGCTTGTGCCACGGCCGGGTGACGTGCTGATAGGTGATCGGCCGGGTGCAGCGCCAGGTGCAGTGAATTTTCAGATGATCCTGCAGATTGCGGCCGACCCCGTCGAGCGCGTGACGGACCGGGATATCGTGACGCTTCAGCTCGTCGGCCGGGCCGATGCCGGACAGCATCAGCACCTGCGGCGACTTGATCGCCCCGCAGCTGAGAATCACCTCGCGCCGCGCACGGATGATCTGGACTTTTCCCTGATACTGGAAACGCACGCCGGTGGCGCGCCGCTGGTCGAGCAGGACTTGCTCGACCAGCGCGTGCGTGACGAGGTCGAGGTTCGATCGGGCGAGCGCGGGCCTGAGAAACGCGACCGCGGCACTGCAGCGGCGGCCGTCGCGAATGGTGCTGTCGAGACGGGCAACACCCTCGGGCTTGTAGGCGTTGAGGTCCTCGGAGCGGCCCTGTTCGGACTGCTCGCCGGCCAGCAGGAAGGCGTCGAACAGCGGGTTCTCGAGCTTTGCCCTGGCGACCCCGAGCGGGCCGTGGTCGCCGCGCCATTCGTTACCACCGCGCTCGGCGGTTTCGCCGGCGCGGAAATAGGGCAGGCAATCGGCATAACGCCAGCCGCCGAGTCCGGGCAGGTCGGCCCAGCGATCGTAATCGAGCGGATGACCGCGCATGTACACCATCGAGTTGATCGACGACGAGCCGCCCACCACTTTGCCGCGCGGCAGCTCGATATGGCGCTGGTCGAGTTCGGCTTCGGCCTCGCTCTCGTAGTTCCAGTTGATCGACGGATCCTTGTAAACGCTGTGCACGCCGGCCGGGATCTGGATCAGCAGCTTGTTGTCCATCGGCCCGGCTTCGACGATCAGCACGCTGTGCTCACCGCTCTCGCTGAGCCGATTGGCGAGCACGCAGCCGGCCGAGCCGGCGCCGAGGACGATGTAGTCGTATTCGAGCTGCATCGCGGAAGCATCGCAACAGTTGCGCTCCAGGTCAATCGCGACTCGACGGCGGTTGGATCGGTGCCGACCATGGCCTATCATCGCGCGATGACCCGTTCAGCGAATGATCCCGGCGAAGCCTACGACTTCGATCGCGAAATCGATCGCCGTGGCACCGACAGCGTCAAATGGGATCGGTACGCCGGGCGCGACATCCTGCCGATGTGGGTCGCGGACACCGATTTCGCCGCCCACCCGGCGATCGCCGAGTCGATGCGCGAGCGCCTCGAGCACCCGGTATTCGGTTACACCGATCCGCCGCGACGACTGACCGAGCTGCTCGTCGAACGGATGCGCCGGCGCTACGCCTGGGAGATCGACCCGGGCTGGATCGTCTACCTGCCGGGAATCGTCGGCGCGCTGCACCTTGCCTGCCGCGCGGTCGGTGAGCCCGGCGATCCGGTGATCGTGCCGGGCGTGATTTACCCGCCGTTTGCGAAAGCGCCGGGATTCGCCGGTCGCGTCGGCGACCCGATGCCGATGGCGCTGGCCGACGAGCGCATGATCGTCGATCTCGACTGGCTCGAACGCCAGCCGCCGCGGCCGGGTCAACTGATCCTGTTCTGCAACCCGCAAAATCCGGGTGGCGCGGTGTATCGCCAGGCCGAGCTCGAGCGACTCGCGGCGCTTGTCGTCGCCCGCGACATGATCATTTGTACCGATGAAATTCACTGCGATCTCCTGCTCGAACCCGGTCTGCACCATATTCCGATAGCGTCGCTGAACGCGGAGATCGCGATGCGCAGCATCACGCTGATGGCGCCGAGCAAGACTTTCAACCTCGCCGGTCTCGGCTGTGCGTTCGCGATCGTGCCCGATCCGACCCTGCGCCGGCGCATGAAGACCAATCCGTTCATCGTGCCGAACGTCAATATCATGGGATTCTCCGCGGCGCTGGCCGCCTACGCGCATGCCGGCGAATGGAATCGGCAGCAGTGTGCCTATCTCGCCCGCAATCGGGACTTTCTGATCGAGGAGATCAATCGAATTGCGGGACTGCGACTCGGGCCGATCGAGGCGACCTACCTCGCCTGGATCGACGTGTCGGCGCTCGAGGTCGACGATCCGCCGGGATTTTTCGAAGCCGCGGGCGTCGGCATGTCGCCGGGCCGCGAGTTCGGCGACCCCGACTACATGCGGCTCAATTTCGGTTGTCCGCGCAGCCGCGTCGAGGAAGCCCTGCGGCGGATTCGCGCGGCGGTCGAGGCCTTGCCCTGACGCGCGCCGCCGGCGTACCCGGCGGCATGTCGTAATTGTTTCGCCTTTGGTCGTTTCAGGCTGGCGTCGCACGACTTGTTTCGGATATTCTGATCGCTATTCGAAGCCGGCACCGGCGCCATGGCGCGGCCGGGCGGGTCAATCAGGACACAGCGGGTACAAACATGGCAATCCCTTCACACGTCAAATATCTGGTCATCGGCGCCGGCATCCACGGTCTCAGCACCTCGTACCACCTGGCACAGCTGCTCAAGGCGAGGGGCCAGGGCGACGGACGCGACATCCTGGTCGTCGACAAGGGCGGCATCGCCGCCGGCGCCTCCGGAATCGCCTGCGGCGTCGTGCGCAACAATTATTACCAGCCGGCGATGCGCGAACTGATGGCGCACAGCGTCGGCGTCTGGGAAACCGATCCCGAGGGTTACAGCTATCACCCGGTCGGCTACATGCAGATCAGCCCCGAGAGCATGCACGAGGATGTCGCCGGCATCGCCAAACAGCAAAAGGAAATCGGCTACGAATCGGTATTCATCGAGGGCGAAAAGGACTCGATGGACTACATGAAAGGCCTGTTCGACGACTGGCAGGCGCAGGGCATCACCTCGGTGCTGCACGAGAAGCGCGGCGGCTACGCCAACAACACCAAGGCGATGTACGCGCTCGCCGGCAAGGCCGAGGCCGAGGGCGTGCGCATTTTGACCGGTTGCAAGGTGACCGGCTTCAGGAGCGATTCGGCCGGCGGCGCGATCAGCGCGGTCGAGACCGACAAGGGCGAGATCGGCTGCGACCAGGTCATCGTCGGCGCGGGTCCGTGGGCGAAGACGATCTGGGACATGCTCGAGCTGCCGAAGACGATTTCGATCAAGGGCGCCGACGGGCAGATGCACGACAACGTGCCGATGTGGATTTACTGGTCGCTGCAGGAAGGTACGCTCGGCGTCGATCCCGAACTGCAAAAAACCAACGACGGCAAGCTCCCGCCGGTGATCCACGTCGATAGCAACGCGCCCCTGTACTCGGACTACGACGGCAGCCTGATCACCGACAAGATGTGGGGCATATACTACAAGCCCGACTTTCATTTCGGCGGCGTCCAGGGCGGCGCCGCGCCGTACGCGATCGATCGCCACCCGGACGAGGTCGCGGTCGACCCCTATGGCACCGAATCGCCGGACTTCGTCGTCGGCGAAGATTTCGCCCACATGTGGTGCTCGGCGCTGGCCCACTGCCAGAAGCGTTTCGAGGGCAAGATGGAGTTCTACAAGAACGAACCCTCGGGCGGCATCGGCGCGTTCACGCCCGACAGCTTCCCGGTGTTCGACGTGTTCCGCGAGAATTGTTACCTGATCGCCGACTCCAACCATGGCTACAAGATGCTCGGCGTCGGCAAGCTCGTTGCCGAGGAATTGCTCGGCGACCGTAGCCGGCTACTCGAGCCGTTTCGCTTCTCGCGCTACATCGAGGGCAAGCTGCACCCGCGTTCGCACAGCCCGTTCCCGTGGTCGTGAGCCGCTTACGGGTGTAAACTGCAGTTTTATTATCGAATCGGGCACCCGGCCGACCTCCCGGCACAACCGTGTTCCTCCGTAAACTGCCCGCGCCCGTCCCGGCGCGGGCTTTTTTATCGTTCGAGTCGCAGCTGCGGGCTGACTGCTGCCAGGTCGAAGGTCGGCGATCGCGTTCCCGATCAGTCTCGTGTTTCGGCGAATAGCCACGCGGCGAGGGCAGTGGCGAGCGCGGCGCCGACCAGTTGCGCGGCGATGAAGGCGGGCGCGTCGGCCGGCGCGATGCCGGAAAAGGTATCGGTCAGGCTGCGCGCGACGGTCACCGCCGGATTCGCGAACGACGTCGACGCGGTAAACCAGTAGCCGGCGCTGATGTAGAGCCCGACCGCGTAGGGCACGGCCTCGACGCGATACCGCAAACAGCCGAAGATCGTCAGCACCAGGCCGAAGGTCGCGACGACCTCGGCGCCGAACTGCGCCGCGCCGTGGCGCGCGTGGGCGGACAGGTCCCACAGCGGCAGCTCGAACATGAAGTGCGCGAGCAGCGTGCCGAGCACGCCGCCGGCGATTTGCGCCGGCCAGTAGGCGCACGCGGTGCGGAAATCGATGTCGCGCCGGAGCCAGAACGCGAGCGTGACCGCCGGGTTGAAATGCGCGCCCGACAGCGGCCCGAAGATCAGTATGATGACGACCAGGATCGCGCCGGTCGGGATCGTGTTGCCGAGCAGCGCGAGCGCATCGTTACCGTCGGCGAGACGCTCGGCCATGATCCCCGAACCGACCACGGTGGCGACCAGCAACAGCGTGCCGAGCGCCTCGGCGGCGAGTTTTTTCGTCATCGGGGCGTCGGCAACGCGCGGCGTGTCAGCAACAAGCCTTGTCGCGGGCGATTTCGGCCTGTTCGACCTTCGGCTGGTCGCAGCAGGCGCTGGCTTCCTCGCCCGCCGGCAGGATCGAGTCGGTGCCGTAAACCGGGCTTGCGCCGTGGGTCAGGAAAGTTTCCCAGGCGATGCTGTCCGGGTCGAAGATCCAGTTCTTCTCCGATTCGGCGTAACAGCAGGTGGTCTTGCCCTGTTCGATGACGTGCGCGTCGGCCTGTTTCAGGCGCGCGTAGACCTCGGCCAGTTCGGTCTCGTCCTCGACCTGGATGCCGAGATGGTCGACACCTTTTTGCGCGCCGCGGGTCGTGATCGCGAAATTGACGCGCGGATCCTCGAGCATCCACTTGGCGTAATCGTCCTTGACCACCGTGGGTTCGCTCGCGAACAGGTTCGAGTAAAAACCGATCGACTTGTCGAGATCGGTGACCGAGACGCTGATGTGCAATCGTTTCATGAGGTGGCTCCGGCAGGGGTCGTGTCGCAGCATCCCGGCAAGACGCTCTCGAGCACCGGCATGCAGACGTCGGGGTTGCCCTGGCAGCAATCCTCCATCAGGAAGGACAGCAGTTCGCGGGTGCCGTCGAAATCGACGCTGTAGATGATCGAGCGGCTCTCGCGCCGCGACTTGATCAGGCCCGCGTTGACCAGGATCGATAAATGCGATGACAACGTGTTATGCG
>JBPEYE010000053.1:0-7100 GCA_052030825.1 Gammaproteobacteria bacterium
GTCGATCTCGCGACGCTGCTGCGCGAGTGCGACCTGGTGAGCCTGCACGTACCGCTGACGCGCGACGGCGCCTGGCCGACGTTTCATCTGTTCGATGCAACCAGACTCGCTGCGCTGACCGACGGCTGCGTGCTGATCAACGCCGCGCGCGGCGCGGTGGTCGACAATGCGGCGCTTACCGCGCTGCTACGCGGCCGTGACGATCTGATCGTTTTTCTCGATACCTGGGAAGGCGAGCCGCTGGTCTCGCGCGACCTGTTGGCCCGCGTCGACCTGGCGACACCGCACGTTGCCGGCTACAGCGTCGAGGGGCGTCTGCGCGGCACGCAGATGGTACTCGCCGCGGCCTGCCGGCACTTCGGCGTCGAATCCGGCTGGGACATGGATTGCTGGTTGCCGGCGCCGCGAGAACTGCGGCCAGCGGCGAGCGATTCGCCGTGTGCGAGCTGGCGGGCCCTGCTGCGCGAACACTGGGATATCGGCCTCGACGACGCCGCGTTTCGACCGGGGAAAGACCTGGACGATGTCGATCGCACACGCCTGTTCGACGCGCTACGGCGAGACTATCCGCCACGGGTGGAGTATTCGCGCTGCCGGGTAAAGCCGCAGCCACCGTGGCTCGACGCGGCGCGGCTCGATCGAATGGGATTCGAAGTCGGCGCCTGATTGCGGCGCCCACCGGGCCGCGACGCGGGACGATTCCGGCCCCGGAGGCGGGCCCCGCGACGGTCAAACGGAATCCGGTTCCGCCTCCAGCAGGGCCACGCGCCGCCGACGCCGAGTCCGCTCCCGGGCACCCAGGGCCCCGCGCAGCAGCAGCCGCGCCGCCAGTCCGCCCAGCGGTGTGCCTGAGCGGCGACCCCTGGCGATCAGCTCGAGCACGACGCGAGGATAGAACCTGCAAAGCGCATCATCCTGCAGGCACAGTATCGTTTCCGCGCTGCCGGACCCGCTTCCGGCACCGACGAACTGGCACAGCCGGCGCTCGACGCGAGCGGAGTCGGGCAAGCCGATCGCGATCAGCTGCAGTCCCACACCGGCGGAGGCGGCCTCGTCGAACGCTATCGAGGTGGCCGCAATCGCCGTGGCGGCGACGACCGTGATTGCTCCGGGTTGCCCGCTGACGAGGATGGCTTTTCCCTGCTCCGGGCTCTGCTCGACGATCCGGTGCCCGATCCGTTTCTGGTCTAACCAGGCGCCGACCTGGCGCGCTTCCGATGCCGAGCGCGCGCAGATCAGTAGCGGTTGGCCGGTCGGCTTGAGCGCCACGACCCGGGCCAGCAGGCCGCCTTGCATCGCCGACGGATCCGGATAGATCGAAATTCGCGACCGCGTCGGCCGCCGGCGTCGTGCCGGGGCGATGACCTCGACGCCGTAGATTCGATCTAATTCGGCAGCGACTTCCGTCAGCGTGCTCGCGGTTCCGCCAAGGTGCAGATAACGGCCGAAAAATCGCGGATGGGACAGGCTTGCGGGTCCGTCGGAGGCCACGGATCTCGCGGACCGATCGCCTTCGACCGGCGGATCGGTCGGGGACGAGGCGTCGGATACGGCCGCAATTCCGTCGTCGGATCCCGGCGGTAGGTGGCCATCGCCGGGCGGCTCGTCGAGCGCGGCGGGCACGTTCGCCTGGTCGACGAGTACGCTGTCGGCCTCGTCGATAATTGCGAAGCACAGGCCGCGCAACAACAGGGTCCGATTGTTTTCGCCAGTCAGCCGCGCGTGAATCTGGCGCAGCTGGAGCTGCAGGTGACCGGAGTACTCACCCATTTCGAAACGATCGCGCAGGTAGTCAGACGCCAGGTGTCGGCCGGTCGTGTGGGTGATATCGGCGGCGTAGGCATCGCGACGCATGTCGGCTGCCATGCCGGCGACGACGGGTGAGCTGGTCAGGCCGAGGCGCTGGTAGAGCGGCCGCAATTGCGCCCAGTCACGCTCGGCCAACGCGTCGCGGGCGGTGACGACATGCACCGGAATCCCGGCCAACGCCGCCGTGCAGACCGGCAGAGCGGTGGCAAAGGTCTTGCCATTGCCGATCGGCATCTCGACGAACTTGCCTTGCAGCATCAGCCAGCCGGCCGCGAGCTGATCGTTGCGGTGACGCATGCCCAGCGTGCGTCCCGCGACTTCGCGGACGACCGCGAAGGCCTGGACGACCAGCGCGTCGTCGAGCCCATGGCGCATCAGGCGCGCCCGCAGTTCACGCACGATCGCGTCGAGCGTCCGGTCGTCGTGATCCTGCAGGACCGGGTCGTGGCGCATGACGAGGTCGACGCTGCGCTGCGGGTTCGACCGGTGGCCGCGCGGGCCACGCGTCGCCGGATCGACGCGCTGCCGACGCGCTCCCGATCCGCGACGTTGCGGATAAAGGCCGAGACTCGAACCCGGTCGCAACGCCAGTTCAGGCATCGATTGCTCCGCCGACCCCCGGCCGCTGCACCGACGGGCCACGCGCGGCGCCGCCAACGACGGCGCGGGACGATTGCCGTGCGATGACCACCGACGGTTTGCCGATTGCGGATTGCAACGCAACGTCTTTCGCCCGCTGCGGCGGTTGCGCCGCCAGCAGAACCGACAACGCCAGCGCGATCCAGGGGGCGGCACCGCCGAGCAGGCGGCCGAGGACGGCGCGCGCGCGCGTCCACGGGCGCGAAATCCAGGATCGCTCCTGCGCCCGGCTGAGCGCGAGAAAGGGCCCGAGCAGCATCAGGCTCTGCTGACACAGATCAACGGCTTGATAATTCAGCGCGTCCCGGTCGCGCGCGACGAGCGTGACCGCGCCGATGACGCGTGTCCGATCGACCAGCGGCACGGTCGCGACCGCGCCGGCGTCGCACAGCCGGGCGAGTTCGCGATGCGCGCGCTTGACCAGGCGGTCACCCGAATCCGGGTAAAGGATCGCGGCATCTTGCTCGATCGCTTCGCGCATGACGTCGACGAGCTTGCGCGCGAGTCGTGACCGGGGGTCGACGGCCGACGCATCGGACAGCACCGCGATATCGCACTGCTGGCCCTCGCATTCACCAATGGCAACCCGCTGACAGTCGAACCGGGTCGCAAATTCGAGTGCCAGACGCTGCAATCCCTGGCGGTAGCCCTGTTGCTCGAAACAGCTCGCCAGGATGCCGACGACGTGGCGATAAAAGACCTCGACCACGGGCTTTTCCTGCGCCACGAAGCCCAGCCACCGGATCGCCAGCTTCAGCGTATGAAATACGACGAGATGCCGCTTGGTCGGAAGATGCTTCATCTTGATCGCGAGCACGCCGACGAGCCGCGAGCGAATGAAGACCGGCTTGGCGAAATAATCCAGCGTCTCGCCGTCGATGACGTGGGCTCGCGCGAGGCAAACCTCGCCTCGTCTTTTCAACGCGTAGGTGACCACCGCGTTAAAATCTTCGTGGCGACAAAGATCGCGCGGCCAGCTCGCCAGCAACGCCGGGGACTTGTCGCGACTCGGCGACAGCAAGGCCGCCGAGTACACCCCGGGTAAGGTGCCGCACAGGGTCTCGAGCCATCGGGTCAGGTCGTCGCTGGCGAGGCGCTCCGGATCGAAACGATTCGCGTCGCATTCCGGCACGGCTTCGAGCGGCACGACGTCCGGGTCCGGCTGCACCGAGACATCGCTCGATCGCCGGGCCGCATCCGCGCTGACCGACCCGTCTTCGGGATCGATATCGAAGGCCAGCGCATGGCCCCGGCCGCTTTTATCGAGTCGTTTTACCATCGGATTTGAAACCGGCCCGTCGCTCGCCGGTTGGCCCGCGAATGGCCCCGAGCGGCATTGGCGACGTCAGCGTTTAGACGGGCACCGTGTATTCGATAAAGATGAGTATAGGCGGCTCTCGCCGACTGGTTGCCATTGCGCGACCTTGCCGGCACGGCTGGGTACCCGAAATGTGAATCGTGCACGCACCTGCGCTCGCACAAGCGACCGGCGCGGCGCGTTCTTGCCCGCATTTCGAGTTCCGATCCCGATGCGCGACCGACCGCCGGCGAGCCGCGCGATGCGTCAGCGTCCGCCCCGTTCACGCCGGATCGCCGGGCCCGCCATCGGGAGGCCCTTGCGGCCGGTCGAAGCGGTACAGGTCGAGAACCGCATCGCTGTGATCCGCAATTTCCTCGCCAATCAATCGACCGACATCGGTTGGCAGTATCCGTTCGAATCGAGCCAGTCTCCGGCCGCTGCTCCTGATCGCGGCCGCACGCGCGTCGGCGCTCGTCGAATGGCAATAGGCCTCAGCCAGGTGCACGGCCTCGACCTCGACGCGGTATTCGGCATCGGCCGCTTGCGGATTGCGCTGAAAAGCGGCAACCTGCGGGAATACCGGGGGCCATTGCCAGGCCCGCATCAGGGTCGCCCCGACCGTGCCGTAATCGCTAAATCGCGACGCTTCCGCCGCGGCTTCGACCCCCACGTCGGGCTCGACCTGGTGCCCAGCGGGGGCGCGCCGGTGGGCCTGCCCGGCCAGCGCCAACTGCCCGACCCGGTGCAACAGTCCCAGCGTGAAGTAGGCTCGCTCGGCTTCGGCCCGAATACAACAGCCGATCGTTCGCGCGGCAATGCCGCGCTCGACGCTGCCGCGCCAAAAGTCGTCCCATTCGATGGCCGGCAACGGCATCGTCGCCAGGGCGCGCATGCTCAAATGTGCCAGAGCCAGGTCGTGCAACTGCATCAGGCCGAGCAAACTGATCGCCTGGTAAAGGCTGGCGCTGGGCCTCGGATAACCGAAGTAGCGGCTGCTGGCCATGCGCATGACCCGATCCGCCAGCGCCTCGTCGCGCTCGACGAGTTCGACGAAATCCTCGATCGCGGTCTCGGGATTGGCCAGCAACGCCCGCAGTTCGAGATACAGGGCGGGCATCGGGATGCGCGCTAACATTCCGGCGAGCGGTGCTGCAGCAGAAACCATTGCGCCTTGCCCCGACCGAATCAGGCCAGTATCACGCGCTCCATCTCGGCGCTGATCGACCCGGCTTCGAGCAGCGTGGCTTCGATTTCACCGGGGGTGAGCCCGATCATCTCCTGCACCGCCGAATCCCCCGGCTCGCCGATGCCGACGGTGTCGCTCGATGCCCGCGCCTGCCCGCAGGCGTGGGCCACGTTGACCAGCGCGGCTTCGAGCCGGTGCTCGTCGATGGCCGCCGGATCGGGATGGTTACGCGTCAAGGATTGCAGATTCTCCGACAGGTTCCAGTTGGCCATCAGCAACGCACCGATGTCACCGTAGTGGCAGCCGAGAATCTCGAGCTCGGCCTCGTGGATGCGCTGGCCCTGCTCCTCGGCCAGCTGGCGCGCGGCCAGCGCCTGCAGCGGGAATTTCGAGTACAGCACGAGGTGTCCGATTTCGTGCAGCAGGCCGGCGACGAACAGGTTTTCGCTGCCGGCGAGTTCGAGCTTGTCGCCGAGCAGGCGCGCGAGCACGCCGGCAAACAGGCTCGCGCGCCAGAAAGTTTTGAGCGACAGAAAATCGTTGGGCAGCTCGAGGCTCGAAATCGCCGACACGCCGAGCACCATGTTGTGCAACTGGCCGATACCGATCATGTTGAGCGCGCGCGGAATGCTCTCGACCGGCTCGGGAAAGCCGAAATACGCGCTGTTGACGAGGCGCAGCACGCGACTGCAGAGGTTCGGATCGACGCTGATCACGGCGGCGAAGTCGTCGATATTCGAATCCGGATCGGCCATCAGCCGGCGTATCTTGAGATAGATCTCGGGCAGCGAGATCAGGTCGGTGATTTCCTTGAGGCGTAGCTCGATTTCGGGGTCGGGCATGGCGAAATCGCAGGTTGGCGGACAGTTTCGCCGTTATCGGCCGCCGGCGCGAAATATTGAGCCCCGCGGGTCGTCGGCGCTAATCGACCCCGCGTCCGGTCACGAAAAAGGCCGCGCCGAAGCGCGGCCTCGATGGCCCGGTGTCGGGCGGTTTTACTGATAGAATACCGTCGTGTAATCGTTGGGATCGACGGGCCGAATATTCGCACCGAAGGCTTCTTTGATGACCTTGAACATTTCGTTGGCAATCACCGCGTAGCCACGGGCGGTCGGGTGCACGCCGTCGAGTGAAAATCCGCCGCCCTGGGCGAAGGTCGACGAGATACCACCCGATCCGTAGAGGATGCCCGATTCGTTCAGTTCCACGAGTAGCGCGTCCGCATCGAGCAGCGCGAGCGTCGGGTCACCCGCCGCAATTCCCTCGATGGTCATGTTGAACTGAACCCGGGCGGCCTCGACGATCGCAACCTCGGCCGCGGTCAGTACGTCGGCATCGAGTAGCGGGTTGCTCACGCCCCAGACCGTCGTCGGATTACCCGGAATTTGTTCGGTGCCGAGCTTGCTCGCGGCCGGCAATACGATGTAGTCATCGGCGGTCGCCTGGCGCATGTTGGTCAGCGCGGCGTTGAATCCGGTCAAATCGGTCAGCGAATCGTCGAGGATCAGGATCCGGTTGTTACCGGCGACGAAGTTGATCTGCCGGCTGGCAGCTTCTTCCGCGGTCAATCCCGGTGCGATTCCGACCAGGCCGTTCACGCCATTGTTGTAGGCGTTAAACAACCCGTTGAGGGTTGCCGCCGTGGCCGCATCGAGCGGAATGGAGTTGAACGGCACCGTCGTGAAATAGGGAATCGTGGTGACGTCGGGAATATTGACCAGAACACCGCGGTTGGCCATGGTGTTAATGGCGCCGAGTATTCCGTTATAAATGGCCGGAAAAACGGCCGGATCGGTAATGTCGTTTGCACCGTAAGGGGGCGCGCCTGCTCCCTGCACCCCGACTCCGCCCGAGGTTGCATAGGACAGGACATCGTTATTTCCGATCCAGAGTACAAAGAAAGTCGGGGCCAGCGCTGCCGCGTCCGCCGCCATCGAGGTTGCCGCGAGACTGCGAAATCGCACGAAATACGGATTGGCGGTACCGCCGCCGACGCCGGCCGCATCGCCGTAACTCGCCGCGGTCACATGATAGGATTTCGCGCCCGGCACGCCCAGGTTGTTGAAAGGCCCGACTAGCGGTGCACCGATTTCAGTCGAGATTGACGGCGTTATCTCCGCCGGTGACGCGGGTCGCTCGGGGTTGCCGGTCGGCACCAGCACCAGG
>JBPEYE010000054.1:0-28177 GCA_052030825.1 Gammaproteobacteria bacterium
TGGCGAAAATCGTGCTGCGCCTGTTCATGATCTCCGGTCGCGGTGGCACCGGCGACGCGCTGACGCCCGACGAACTGCGCGTCGCAGTCAACGAGACCAGCGGCCTGATTCCCGATCCGCATCGCGACATGCTGCTTTCGATTCTCGATCTCGAGAAAGTCACGGTCGACGACATCATGGTGCCGCGTAACGAGATCATCGGCATCGACCTCGAGGATGACTGGCACGAAACGCTGAACCTGATCACCAACCTGTCGTACACCCGCATCCCGATCTGGTCGGGCAACATCGACAACCTGATCGGCATCGCGCAGATGCGCAAGATCCTGCCGCTGATCCTGAAGGACGAATTTACCCCCGAGAGCCTCGTCGCCCTCGTGCGCGAAGGCTATTTCATCCCCGAGGGCACGCCGCTGACGACGCAGTTGCTGAACTTTCGCAAAAACCGGCGGCGCATCGGTTTCGTCGTCGACGAGTACGGCGACATCCAGGGGCTGGTCACGATCGAGGACATCCTCGAGGAAATCGTCGGCGAATTCACGACCGATCCGAGCGCACTGCACCGGCCATTCTTCCAGGATGCCGACGGCAGTTTCCTGATCGATGGCTCGACCCACATCCGTGACATCAATCGTAACCTCGATGTTCACCTGCCGACCAAGGGCCCACGCACGCTCAACGGCCTGATCCTCGAGCACATGGAATTCATCCCCGAGTCCGGCACCAGCCTCAAGATCAACGGTTATCCGATCGAGATCATGCAGGTCAAGAACAACATGGTCAAAACCGCGCGCATCTCTCTGCCCGAAGCACCCGACCTGACCGAGCCGCAAAACGAAGTGCCGCTGGATGGCTAAATCGGTTGCGCAGTTCCAGTGCCGCGAATGCGCGACGCTGCTGCCCAAGTGGGCCGGCCAGTGCCCCGATTGCAAGAGCTGGAACAGCATCGAGGAGGTTCCGCTGCGCGCGGCGACAACCGCACAATCGTGGCAGGGCGCCGGGACGGCCGTCGGCGCGTTGACGCTGGACCAGATTCCGGCCGGCGATTCGCCGCGCTTTTCGAGCCGCATCGACGAACTCGACCGGGTGCTCGGCGGCGGCCTGGTCGCGGGATCGATCGTGCTCCTCGGCGGCGACCCGGGAATCGGCAAGTCGACGATCCTGTTGCAGTGCCTCGCGCAGGTCGGCACCGAGCAACCCGCGCTCTACGTCAGCGGCGAAGAGTCGCTGGAGCAGGTCGGCTTGCGCGCGCAGCGCCTCGGGCTTGCCGACACGCAACTGCAGCTGCTGAGTGCAACCTGCGTCGAGGACATCCTCGCGCAGGCAGATGCCGACCGGCCCGCGGTCATGGTCGTCGACTCGATCCAGACGGTTTACAGCGCGAGCCTGCAGTCGGCACCCGGTTCGGTCAGCCAGGTGCGTGAATGCGCCGCGCTACTGACGCGCTTCGCCAAGCAGGCGCGCTGCGCGATTTTTCTCGTCGGCCACGTGACCAAGGAAGGCCAGCTCGCCGGACCGCGCGTGCTCGAACACATGGTCGACACCGTACTGTATTTCGAGGGCGATGCGTCGACCCGCTTTCGCCTGATTCGCGCGGTCAAGAATCGCTTCGGCGCGGTCAACGAACTCGGCGTCTTCGCGATGACCGACGAAGGGCTGAAAGCGGTCGGCAACCCGTCGGCGATGTTCCTCGCGCAGCACGACGAGCCGGTCGCCGGCAGCGTCGTCATGGTCTCGCGCGAAGGCACGCGGCCGTTTCTGGTCGAGGTCCAGGCGCTGGTCAGCGAATCCCACGGCGGTCACCCGCGGCGTCTCAGCGTCGGCCTGGAGTCCAACCGCCTGGCGATGCTGATCGCGATCCTGCAGCGCCACGCCGGCATTCCGCTGCATGACCAGGACGTCTTCGTCAACGCGGTCGGCGGTGTGCGCATTACCGAAACCGGCGCCGATCTGGCGATCCTGTTCGCGATCCTGTCGAGTTTTCGCGATCGCCCGCTGCACCCGCGGATGCTGGTTTTCGGCGAGGTCGGCCTGTCGGGCGAAGTGCGGCCGGTGGCCAACGGCGAAGATCGGCTGCGCGAGGCCGCCAAGCACGGTTTCGAGCGGGCCGTCATTCCGCGTGCCAACCGGCCGCGAGCCGGAAAAATCGGCGACCTGGAACTGATTCCGGTGGCGCGTTTGGCGGATGCCCTGGATGTCTTATAATGCGGAGCGACCCGCAGCACCGAGACCGAGCGATGGCCGACAACGAAACCGATAAACTGAAGGAATTCGAAAAATCGCTGCAACGACTCGAAAAGATCGTCGGCCGCATGGAGTCCGGCGAACTCGGGCTCGAGGAATCGCTGGCGCAGTTCGAGCAGGGCATCAAGCTGGCCAAGGCCTGCCAGGACACGCTGGCCAACGCCGAGCTGAAAGTCGAGCAGCTGATCGAGCAAAACGGCCTGCAGCAGAGCGTGCCGCTCGAAGACCTAGATGAAGATTGACGCCGCGATCTTTGCATCGCGGGTCGAAACCTACCAGCAACGAGTCGATGCGAGTCTCGAGCGCTGGTTGCCCGAAGCCGAAGTCCATCCGCAACGCCTGCATCGCGCGATGCGCTACGCGGTGCTCGCGCCCGGCAAGCGGGTACGACCGATTCTGGTCTACGCGACCGCCGCGACGCTCGGCGTCGATCTCGCCCGGGTCGACGGCGCCGCCGCCGCGGTCGAAATCATCCACGCCTATTCGCTGATCCACGACGACCTGCCGGCGATGGACGACGACGACCTGCGTCGCGGCCGGCCGACCTGCCATCGCGAATTCGACGAAGCCACCGCGATCCTCGCCGGCGACGCGCTGCAGGCGCTCGCCTTCTACATTCTGAGCCACGATCCGGCGATGACCGACAGCGCGCGGGCGCGGCTCCGGATGATCGAAAATCTGGCGCTGTTTTCCGGCTCGCGCGGCATGGCCGGCGGCCAGGCCATCGATCTCGCCGCGGTCGGCAAGACCCTCAACGTGGCCGAGCTCGAAGCCATGCACATCCACAAGACCGGCGCGCTGATTCGCACCTGCGTGCAGCTCGCCGCGCTGTCTGCGCCGCGGCTCGCCAAAAAGCGCTTCAGCGCGCTCGATTCCTACGCCAAATGCATCGGCCTGTCGTTCCAGGTCATGGACGACATTCTCGACGTGGTCGGCGATACCGCGACGCTCGGCAAGGCACAGGGCGCCGATCGCGCGCGCGACAAGCCGACCTACCCATCGATCATCGGGCTCGAGGCGTCGTACGAAAAGGCGCAGGAACTGCACCATGGCGCGCTGCAGGCGTTATCGATATTTGGTGAGGAAGCCGACATTTTACGGTATATTTCGGCATGGTTCGTCGAGCGCAAGTTCTGAGCTGGGCGCCATGCCGGACAGTAATTCATTGAAAGACATCAGCGAGACATACCCGCTCCTGGCGCAGATCGACAGCCCCGCCGATCTGCGCGCGCTCGATGCCAAAGACTTGCCCGCGCTCGCCGAAGAAATTCGCGCCTTCCTGCTCGAAACCCTGGCGCACACCGGCGGTCACCTCGCCTCGGGCCTCGGCGCGGTCGAAATCACGATCGCACTCCACTACCTGTTCGACACCCCGCACGATCGCATCATCTGGGACGTCGGCCACCAGTGCTACCCGCACAAGATCCTGACCGGACGGCGCGATCGCATGTCGACGCTGCGGCAATACGGCGGCCTGTCCGGATTCATCAAGGTCACCGAGTCGGAGTACGATCACTTCGGTGCCGGTCACTCGAGCACGTCGATCAGCGCCGCGCTGGGCATGGCGATCGCGGCCGAGGCGCAGGGCATCGACCGCAAAACCGTCGCCGTCATCGGTGACGGCGGCATGACCGCGGGCATGGCCTACGAAGCGCTCAACCACGCCGGCGCGATCGACAAGGACCTGCTGGTGATTCTGAACGACAACGAAATGTCGATTTCTCCGAACGTCGGCGCGATGTCGAGATACCTGTCGAGCATCTGGTCGGGCAAGATTTACTCGAGCCTGCGATCCGGCAGCAAAAAGGTTTTACAGCACGTGCCGAGCGCCTGGGAACTCGCGCGCCGCACCGAGGAACACGTCAAGGGCATGGTCACGCCCGGCACGCTGTTCGAGGAGCTCGGTTTTTCCTACTACGGTCCGATCGACGGGCATAATCTCAAGGATCTGCTGGCGCTGATTCGCAACCTGCAACAGCTGTCGGGGCCACGCATGCTGCACATCGTCACGCGCAAGGGCAAGGGTTACCCTCCGGCCGAGGAAGACGCCATCAAGTATCACGGTGTCGGCCCCTTCGATCCCCACTCCGGCAAGAGCAAGGCCTCCGGCAAGCCCGGCATGCAGGCGTACACCGGGATCTTTTCCGACTGGCTGGTGGCCAAGGGCAAACAGGATCCTTTGCTGCACGCGATCACGCCGGCAATGCGCGAGGGCTCGGGGCTGGTCGAATTCTCCGAGCAAATGCCCGAGCGCTACCACGACGTCGGTATCGCCGAGCAGCACGCGGTCACGCTCGCCGCGGGCATGGCACGCGACGGCCTCAAGCCGGTCGTCGCAATCTATTCGACTTTCCTGCAACGCGCCTACGACCAGTTCATTCACGACGTCGCGGTGCAGAATCTCGATGTCACCTTCGCGGTCGACCGGGCCGGTATCGTCGGTGCCGACGGCGCCACCCATACCGGCAGCTTCGACCCCGCCTACGCGCGCTGCGTTCCCGGGGTGATCATCATGGCCCCGGCCCACGGTGAGGACATGTTCGAGCTGCTCAACACGGCGTATCATTATCCCGGGCCGGCAATCGTCCGCTACCCGCGCGACAGCGTGGCCAAGCCCGCGACGATGAACGTCGACCGCCGGGCCGAAATCGGAACCGCGATCAAGCAGCGCGAAGGCGCCACCACCGCGGTGCTCGTGTTCGGCAGCCTCTACGCGATCGCGCTACCGATTGCCGACGAACTCGACCTGACGCTCGTCAACATGCGCTTCATCAAACCGCTCGACGAGGCGATGATTCGCGAGGTTGCGCGCAAGCACGATTTTCTCGTCACCCTCGAAGACAGCAGCATCGCCGGTGGCGCGGGCTCGGCGGTGCTCGAATTCATGAATCGCGTCGGCCTCGCTACGCCGCTGCTGCAGCTCGGTCTCGACGATGCGTTTCCGACCCAGGGCAGCCGCGAACAGGTCCTCGCCGACTACGGGCTCGATCCGGAAAGCCTGCGCCGGTCGATCATCGAATTCACCCGCCTGCCCGCGCGCGCGCAAAAAAATTAACCCCGGCAGCGACGGCAAACGCTCACGGCAGCGTTTATTTTTCTTGTCGCGAGTGCCTTTAAATAATGGCTTAGCGCCATCGATTCCCCTACAATGCCAGATGCACGGCCGCAAAACCGGGCAATTTTTTTCAGCAAGCAGGTTAGATCATGTCCGAGACAGTAACCGGCACCGTTAAATGGTTTAACGACGCCAAAGGCTATGGATTCATATCGCAGGAGGACGGCAAGGACGTATTCGTACACTACAGCGCGATCCAGGCGGAAGGCCACAAGACGCTGCAACAAGGCCAGACGGTCACGATGAAGGTGACCGAAGGCGCCAAGGGGCCGCAGGCCGAAGACGTAACTCCCGCATAAACCGACAAGCATAATAATCCAGTCGCCGCGAACGACCATCCCGGACGACTGGCGGTACCGACGAAATCACCGATTTCGCCCGTTGCCGATTTGTCCTGCCGGGCCGGCATGCTTCCCGGCACTTGAGGCGGCGGGAAACGTGCCCATGTAGTATTTGCCAGGTCTTCGCGACGCAGTATAATAACCGACTAATTTACTAGGTTATTGGCAGGCCAGTCAGGCCGGACCGCGACGATCGATGGCAAGCCGTCAGCCATCCCGCCGACGACGAATCTGCACAGGAAATCAAGCATGAACGGTGAAGCAGCAACCAGGGTAGCCCCGATTCCCGACGTCCAGGGCACCGCCGACACGCGCAAACTTGCGATCAACAAGGTCGGCATCAAGGACATTCGCCACCCGGTGATCGTCAAGGATCGTTCCGAGGGATTGCAGCACACGATCGCGACTTTCAACATGTTCGTGTTCCTGCCCCATCAGTTCAAGGGCACCCACATGTCGCGTTTCGTGCAAATCCTGAACGATCACGAGCGCGAAATCACCTATCACTCTTTCAACGAAATGCTGCGCGAAATGGCCGAACTGCTCGAAGCCGAGTCTGGCTACATCGAAATGCACTTCCCGTATTTCGTCAACAAGAAGGCACCGGTATCCGGGGTCGAGTCGCTGCTCGATTACGAGGTATCGCTGATCGGCGAAATCAACGCCGGCGTTACCAGCACCCGGATCAAGGTACAGGTGCCGGTGACGAGCCTGTGCCCCTGCTCGAAATCGATCTCCGACTATGGCGCGCACAACCAGCGCTCGCACGTCACGCTCGATGCGCGCACCAATGGCTTCATCTGGATCGAGGAACTGATCGAGCTGATCGAAAAGCAGGCGTCATGCGAACTCTTCGGGCTGCTCAAGCGCCCCGACGAAAAATACGTCACCGAGCACGCTTACGACAATCCCAAGTTCGTCGAGGACATGGTGCGCGACATTGCCGGCGAGCTGAACAAGGACGATCGCATTCGCCAGTACGTGCTCGAATCGGAAAACTTCGAATCGATTCACAACCACTCCGCCTACGCGCTGATCGAGCACGACAAGGAGGCCACCGGGAGCTGATCCCGGGTCAGACCGTAATCCAGTCGAAACCGGCGTCCTGGCTTGCCAGCACCGGCGCCGGCAAGTTCTCCATTTGCGCCAGCAGCGCGGCCACGATCGACGGCGTGTTGTTCTTCTCCGAGATGTGCGCCGCGATCAGGCAGTTGAGAGCCCGGGTATCGATCTGCCGCAGTAGCGCGATCGACTGCTCGTTGGAAAGGTGGCCGTGGTTACCGCCGACGCGCTGCTTGAGCATCTCCGGGTACGGGCCGTTGGCGAGCATTTCCGGGTCGTAGTTGAACTCCAGCAGCAGTCCGTCGAGCCCCGCGAAGGCTTCGACGATGTGCGACGTAATATGCCCGGTGTCGGTCAGGATGCCGAGCCGCTTGTCGCCGTCGGCCTGGCGAAAAATGAATTGCAGCGGCTCGCTCGCGTCGTGGGGTACGGTCACCGGCAAGACCTCGATGTCGCCGATCTCCACGTGCCGGCCGGCAACCAGCGGCCGATATTCGAAATCCGGTGCCAACAGCTTGCGCGCGGTGCCCACCGCGGTCCACAGCGGTATTTCGAACGCGCGGCACAGCCGCTCGACGCCACCGCTATGGTCGCTGTGCTCGTGCGTCAGTAATACGGCATCGATCGATTCGGGTGAGAGCCCGAGGCGAGCCAGGCGCTCGCTGAACTGGCGCAACGAGAATCCGTTGTCGACCAGCAGCGTCGTTTCGCCGTACTGAACCAGGGTTGCGTTACCGCGGCTGCCGCTGCCCAGGGAGGCGATTCGCACCGGGCCTACCTGAGCTGCTGGTGCAGCAGCGTGAGCAGTTCGGCACCCTCGGGCGTCGTGTCGAGTTCCCCCGCCTCGTTTTCGATCTCGACGCGAGTCAGTTCGTGGGTTTCCTCGGACAGCACCAGGATGAACTTTTTCGCCACCGGCTCCGACGAGCCGAGCGAGAACAGCCCGCCCTTTTTTTCTTCCACGATCCGCGATTCGAAGGTGATATAACCTTCGCCCGACAAACCGCTTTTGAACTCGGCGTCGACGATCGGGAAATTGAGTCGTTCGAGTTCATGATAGACCCGGTTCCAGCCGATCTGGTACGAATCGCGCAGCAACAGGAACGGCGAATTTTCATCGCTGTCGATCTGAATCGTCGAACGCGGCGCGAACAGCCGGGTGCCCGCAACCTGACGCTCGACCTCGTCGCGATCGAGGCCCAGGCGAATCATCAACCGCGACAGCATCTCGACCTCGAGCTCGGGTTCGGGCTGACGGAAACGCCAGATATTGTCATCGATATCGCCCGGCGAATAGCGATCGCCCGATACGACGACGTGCGCGTACTCGGTCCCGCGATGGGCGATGAATACGCGACTGCCGCTACCCTCCGGGTTGCGCTCGACGCGCGTCCGGAACTGGTCCTGAGTCGCCGATAGATTATCCTCGGCGAACAGGCTTTTGAACCAGGAGTCAGACCTTTTCTTACCGGCGCCCTCTTCCTTGACCAGCCATTCGGTTTGCATCACGCCGATGACCGGCTCGTCGACGACCAGTCGAAAACCTTCCGCGGCCCAGAAATTTTTGACCCGTCGATAGACCTCGGTCACCGGCTCGTCGACCTCGAGCCAGTAAAGATCGCCGCTGCCCGCGAGCCGGACGCCTTCGACTTTCGCAAGCACCGGAATCCGGTTGCGTTCATCGGGATCGTCGCCGCTGAAGGACGGCGGTAGTTCGAAAGCCGATTCGACCTCGAAGCGCGCGAGATCCGGCGGCAACACCAGGCCGTCGACGGAGGTCGCGTCGAGATAGCGCCGGTCGAGACCGCTCTGGCAAGCTGCCAGGGTTACGGCCAGAATCACGATGGCCGTCCCGGTTACTGTTTTCATAGGGCGCCGCAGGCAATCAGGGCTTGGCGCAAGGGTTCATGGTGTTCCGGCGAGAGCTCGGTCAACGGCAGGCGCAGATTCAGCTCACCGAATCCCATTTGTGCAATCGCCCATTTCACCGGAATCGGGTTGGATTCGATGAACAGCAGGCGGTGCAGATCGGCGATCTCGGCATCGGCGGCGCGCGCCTCGTCGGCCTTGCCGTCGCGGGCGAGACGAATCATGTTGGCCATTTTCGCCGGGACCACGTTGGCGGTGACCGATATCGCGCCGTGACCGCCGCCCAGCACGAACTCGCAGGTCGTCGAGTCGTCGCCGGTCAGCAGCGCGAAATCGTCGTCGACCTGGCGCTTGATGTCGGCGAGACGCTCCATACTGCCGGTCGCTTCCTTGATACCGACGATATTGGGAACGCGAGCCAGTTCGGCCACGGTATCGGCCTGCATGTCGCAGGCGGTGCGCCCGGGCACGTTGTAGAGAATTTGCGGAATATCGACGGCTTCGGCGATCGCCTGGTGGTGCAGGACAAGGCCGCGTTGCGTTGGCTTGTTATAATACGGCGTGACCAGCAGGCAGGCCTCGGCGCCGACCTCGCGCGCGCAGCGGGTCAGCTCGATCGCCTCGGCGGTCGAATTCGCGCCGGTACCGGCAATCATCGGCAGACGCCGATCGATGATTGCATGGCTGCGCTCCAGCAGCGTGCAGTGTTCCGCCGGGCTCAAGGTCGCCGATTCGCCGGTCGTTCCGGCTATCACCAGCGCGCTGGTGCCCTCGCGAACGTGAAAATCGATCAACGCCTCGAGCGTTTCGTAATCGACGTCGCCGTTGCCGAGCATCGGCGTCACCAGCGCGACGATACTTCCATTGAACATGAGTTACCTCGCTGCCCCGCGGGCGTTCAAGTCGCGTATGTTATAGAGAAAAGCGGGCGTTTTGAAGTCATTCGGCGACCATCTCGGCGGTCGGCCAGGCCTTGATGATCGCCTGGATCAGCGTCGCCAGCGGAATTGCGAAAAATACGCCCCAGACGCCCCACAGGCTGCCAAAAAAAACCACCGCGACGATGATCGCGACCGGGTGCAGGTTGACGACCTCGGAGAACAACAGCGGCACCAGCAGATTGCCGTCGAGGAACTGGATGAAGGCATAAATTGCCATCAGCCAGCCGAACTGCGAGGTGAAGCCCCACTGGAAGAATGCGATCAGCGCGACCGGGATCGTCACCACGGTCGCGCCAACGTAAGGAATGATGACCGACAGGCCGACCGCGAAACTCAGCAGCATCGCGAAATCCAGGCCCATCAGCGCGAAGGCGAGGTAACTCGCGGCCCAGACGATCAGAATTTCGATGAACTTGCCGCGCACGTAGCTGGCGATTTTGACGTCGAGCTCGGCCCAGACCGTGCGCAACAGGCGACGTTCGTCGGGCAGGAAATCGGCCAGCCAGTGCAGGATCATTTCCTTGTCCTTGAGGAAGAAGAACACCATCAACGGCAACAGGATCAGGTAGACGAAAAAGGTGATCGCGCCGACGACCGAGGCCAGTGAAATGCTGACGACGCGCTGCCCCATTTGCGTCAGCTCGGTGCGCGCGAGCGTCAGCACTTCCTCGATCTGCCGCGCCGAAACGATCTCGGGATACTGCTCGGGAAGCTGCAGCAACAATTGCTGGCCCTTGCCCAGCATCGACGGCAGCTGGCGGATCAGCTCGGTGATCTGCTTCGACAACAGCGGCAACAGGACGAAAAACACCAGCAGTATGGCCGCGACCATCAACGCGGTGACGACGCTCGCGGCGACCGTGCGGCCGAGGTTGACGCGCGACATCCATGCGACCATGCCTTCGGCCAGGTAGGCGATGACAATCGCGACCAGGATCGGCATCAGGTGCGTGCTCAACACCAGCACCAGGCTCAGCCCGACGATCAGGATAAAGGCGAAGATTACCGTTTGCGGATCGGTAAAGTGACGGCGATACCAATCCTGGATGATTTCAAACATGGTCGATCGGCGAGATAACGGTCAAAGGAACGGCTCAGGCGTGTTTGCTGAAATACGCCCGCGCGAACTCGAGCAGCTCTTCCATTACCGTGACCCGGAACTTCTGGCGCTGGCGCACGAACGAGAACGGTCGCGACAATGGCGGGTCGAGCTGCAACTCGCACAGGCGATTGAGCTTGAGTTCCTTGTCGATGATCGAACGCGAGATGATCGTGATTCCCATCCCGGCTTCGACCGCGCCTTTGATCGCTTCGGGACTGCCGAGCTCGAGGGAAAAATTCATGTCCGAGTGATTGATCTTCTGTTCGACCAGGTATTGCATGATCACGTCGCGGGTCCCCGAGCCTTCCTCGCGGCTGACGAAAGGATACTTGACGATGTCGGTTGCCTTGACCCGGCTACCGCGCCGGCACAGCTCGTGGTTCGGCTCGGCGACGACGACGAGCTGATCGTCGTGACAGACCTCGACGATCAGGTTCTTGTTGCTTACCGGCGACTCGACCACGCCGAGATCGATGACGTTGTGCTCGACCATCGACACGATGCCCTCGGAATTCGATACCTTGAGGCGCAGGTTGATGTCGGGGTACTTGTTCTTGAATTCGCCGAGCAGCGCCGGCAGCATGTACTCGGCGATCGTCGTGCTCGCGCCGATCGTCAGCGCGCCGCTGATCTCGCCGGTCAGGTCGCGCACGCTGTTCTCCATTTCCGCGTAGAGATCGAAAATGCGTTCGGCAAACTCGGCGACGCGCTCGCCGGCCGGCGTCAGGTTGACGCGATTGTGGGTGCGATCGAACAGCCGGGTATTGAAGTACTCCTCGAGTTGACGAACCTGGAAGGTTACCGCCGGCTGCGTCATGTGCAGCGCCTCGGCCGCCTTGGTGAAACTCAGCAGCTTGGCCACGGTGTGAAAAACCTTCAATCGGCGGTCGCTCATTGCCGGCACGGGCCCGGTAGTTCGGGCCGTTCATTATATATACTTTTTATACGGCCCGACAGACGATATAAATTTGATTGATGATCGCCGGCCCTAGGCCGAAGCGTAATTTCAAGTAGCACATTAAATAAAGATGGTAAATATTTGGATGACAGCTATTCTTGTCATTCATAAACTGGCAAAAATTCGACGGAAATCGACATGCTTATGCGCTACCTGATATTCCTGATTCCGGTGCTGCTGTCGGCGTCGGTGTCGGCCGGAACGATTCACAAGTGGGTCGACGAGGAAGGCAACGTGCACTACGGCGACGCGCCGCCGGTCAAGGCCAAGACCGAATCGGTCCGCGTGCAGTCGGCGCCGAGCAATCCGGGAAGAGCCCTGCCGCGACTCAATAACCAGGCTCAGGAGGCGGCCGGCTCGGGCGCGCCTGAGACCGCCGGCGCCGCCGACGTGCCCGCCGATCAGGCCAAGATTGCCTGCGACCAGGCGCGCGAGGATCTGCAGGTCATCAACCGCTCCAGCCGGATCAAGCTGCGCACCGCCGACGGCGGCGAGCGCTACCTCAGCACCGAGGAGATCGCCGAGCGCAAGGAACGGGCCGAGGCCGACGTCAAACAGTTTTGCAAGTAAACGGGAGGCGGTTACTTCCGCCGCCGAGGCCCTATAATACGCGGGTTTAGATTGCCGCGGGACGGTCCCGCAATCGAGCCGTTATGCAAGCTTCCCGATTCCATCTCGCTACGCTCAAGGAAACCCCGGTTGACGCCGAGATCGTCAGTCATCAACTGATGCTGCGCGCCGGAATGATCCGACGCCATGCCGCCGGAATCTACAGCTGGCTACCGCTCGGGCTGCGCGTGCTGCGCAAGGTCGAACGCATCATCCGCGAGGAAATGGACCGCGCCGGTGCGCTGGAATGCCTGATGCCGTCGTTTCAGCCGGCCGAACTGTGGCAGGAATCCGGACGTTGGGACCAGTTCGG
Organism: Gammaproteobacteria bacterium; assembly: GCA_052030825.1. Classification (GTDB taxonomy): domain Bacteria; phylum Pseudomonadota; class Gammaproteobacteria. Next base: position 12,555 of record JBPEYE010000054.1, read on the forward strand.
GCCCGAGCTGCTGCGGCTCAAGGATCGCCACGATCGCGATGCCTGCGTCGGCCCGACCCACGAGGAAATCATCACCGATATTTTTCGCCGCGAGGTCAGCAGCTATCGCCAGTTGCCGCTCAACTTCTATCAGATCCAGACCAAGTTTCGCGACGAGATTCGGCCGCGTTTCGGCGTCATGCGCGCGCGCGAGTTCATCATGAAGGACGCCTACTCCTTCGACCTCGACCCGGCCGGGATGCAGCGTTCCTATGACGCCATGGATGCCGCCTACGTGCGAATTTTCGACCGCTTCGGCCTCGAGTACCGGGCGGTCAGCGCCGATTCCGGCGCGATCGGCGGCGCCACGTCGCAGGAATTCCACGTGCTTGCGGCTTCCGGCGAAGACGCGATCGCGTTTTCCGATCAGAGCGATTACGCCGCCAACGTCGAGCTCGCCGAGGCCTTGCCGCCGGTCGACGATCGCCCGGCGCCCGGCGCGCCGATGGCGGTCGTCGATACGCCGAACATGCACACCATCGAGGACCTCGCGCGCGGGCTCCACGTCGACCCGAGCCGCTGCCTGAAGACCCTGATCGCCGAGGGCGACGACGGCGGGCTGGTCGCGCTGGTGCTGCGTGGCGACCACGAGCTCAACGCGCTCAAGGCGACCAGGCAGCCGGGCGTTGCCAGCCCCCTGAAGCTCGCCGATCGCGATCGCATTCAGGCGGTCCTCGGCCAGGATCTCGGCTCGATCGGGCCGATCGGCCTCGGCATCCCGACCTGGGTCGATCACGCCGCGGCAGCGGTGGCCGATTTCGTCTGCGGCGCCAACGATGCCGACAGGCACTACGTCGACGCCAACTGGGGGCGCGATAGCGATGAGCCGGCGGCGGTCGACCTCCGCAATGTCGTCGACGGCGACCCGAGTCCGGACGGCAAAGGCAGGCTGAAAATCCTGCGCGGCATCGAGGTGGGGCACATTTTTCAGCTCGGGCAGAAATACTCGCAATCGATGCAGGCGACGGTGCTCGACGAAGCGGGCAAATCGGTCACCCCGTACATGGGTTGCTACGGCATCGGCGTCACCCGCGTCGTCGCCGCCGCGATCGAGCAAAATCACGACGAGCTCGGCATCATCTGGCCCGATGCACTGGCGCCGTTTCAGCTTGCCATCTGCCCGATCAACTATCACAAGTCCGAAGCGGTGCGCGAAGCCGCCGACCGGCTTTACCGCGACTGCATCGAGCGCGGCCTCGAGGTGCTGATCGAGGATCGCGGTCTGCGCCCGGGCGTCATGTTCTCGGATATGGAGCTGATCGGCATGCCGCGACGCATCGTGATGAGCGAGCGCGGTCTCGCCGACGGCCAGTTCGAATTCAAGGGTCGCCGCGACGACGAGGCGCGGTTTCTCGCGATCGACACGCTGCCGGAATTTCTCGACGAGCTGTTCGGATGACGATGACGCGCGCGGCATGTGCTTTGACACTGTGGCTGGTCGTCGGCGCGGCGGCGGCGAATTCGGCGCCGGCCGAACCCGATCCGGAGCTGAAACGCCTGTTGCAGGAGGCAATCGTCGCCGACAACGGCTTCGTCGACCGCTTCGAAGCCCAGGTCTGGTTACTCGATATGTCGCGCCGGCTGAAGCGATTCGTCGCCGATCCGGCGGCCCGGATCGAGATCCTCAGGCAGGTCCATTACGAGGCAACCCGCGTCGGCCTCGAACCGGAACTGGTGCTCGCCGTGATCGAGGTCGAAAGCCGCTTCGATCGTTTCGCGATCTCGGTGTCGGGCGCGCGCGGCCTGATGCAGGTCATGCCGTTCTGGCTCGACGAGATCGGCATCTCCGACAAGAACCTGTTCAAGATCCGCACCAATTTGCGCATGGGCTGCACGATTCTGCGCTACTACGTCGACATGGAACCCGACGATCTCGGTCGCGCGCTGGCGCGCTACAACGGCAGTCTCGGCAAGACCGTCTACCCGAACAAGGTCATCGCGGCGCTGCGTCGCAATTGGTTCAAGCACTAGCCCCGTCGCCGCGCCTGCCACAACACCAGCCCGAGGCTGGCGAGCGACAACGCCACCAGCGGCGCGATGACGCCGAAATCGAGTAACACGTCGAACGACAGGCTGCGCGCCGCGCCGTCGATGACGCGCGCGTAGACGTACGACTTGATGCCGATCCCGAGAATGGCCGCGGCGATAAAATGGGACCGGCGCGCCTTGAGCAAACCGGCGCTGTAGTTGACCAGCGCGTGCGGAAATCCCGGGAATACCCGCAGCGCGAACAGCGCGAAGAAATTATCGTGCCGCTGCAGCAGGCGGTAAGTGCGCGAGCGATGCAGGCGATCGAGCCAATCCTGGGTCAGGAAGCGCGAGAACTGGTAGGCACCGATGCCGCCAAGAGTGCCGCCAGCGGTCAGGATCAGCGCCGCAATCTCCGGCGGGTACAGCGGCGCCGCAACCCACAGGAACAGCGAGCCCGCCAGCGCGAAGGTGAACAGCAGCGCCTGCGCCGCAACCAGGAGCAATGCGAGCCACCAGTGCTGCGCGTAGCCACGCGCGATCTCGAGCAGCGCGCGGGCATCGAGCCAGCCGGCAATTTCGCCGAGCATGCCGAGCGCGATCAGCAACGCGATCAGCACGAGTTTGCCGACCCGGCGCCGCCGCGCGGACACCACCCGACGCTGCCCCGGTGCGGACACTATTGCAGATCGGCGAGGCTCGCCGGTTCCCAGCGCGCGTATTGCAGGCGCCACTCGTCTTCGCGCAGCAGGCGCAATTCGAAACGATAGAGTCGCGCGCGCAAGAACGGTAACGCGGTGACGTCGGATATCGCGTTACCGGCCATTGCGACGAACAGGCGTACCTCGGCCTCGCCGTCGTTGATCAGGCGTACTTCGTCGATCCGGGTGAACAGGTGTACGTTGCGGTGGCGAAAAAAATAGGCCCGCAACAGCTGGAGCAACTGCGCGCGGTTGTAGTCGCGCTGATCGAGATAGTCCGGATGCAGGAGAACTTCGATCGCATCGACGCTGCGCGCTTCGCCGGCCTCGACGCCGCGCTCGACGAACTCGCGAACCTCCGCTTCGGGTGAGCGCGGGTCGTCGCTGCAGGCCGCCAGCGCCAGCGCCGCCGCCACCCACAACGCGCGCCACGAGCCGCGCGCCACTCAGCCCTCGATGCGCGGCGGCGCGACCTTGAGTACTTCCTCGATCGTCGTCTGGCCGCGTGCGACCTTTTGCGCGCCGGCCAGGTTGAGCGGTTTCATTCCGTGGCGAATTGCGGTCTTGCGAAACTTGACGAGATCGAAGCGATCGGTGATCTCGAGCTTGAGGTCGTCGTCGATCAACAGCATTTCGTAGATGCCGACGCGGCCGACGAAGCCGGTCTGGCGGCATTCGAGACAGCCATCGGCGGCGGCGATCTTGTCGGGTGGCGACGTCGTCCACGGCTTGATCAGGGCTTGCCAGTCGAGCAAATTCAAGTCCACTTCCTGCTTGCAGTGGGAACACAGCGTCCGTACCAGCCGCTGCGCGACAACGCCGATCAGCGTCGCGTTGATCAGATACGACGGCACGCCGATCTCGATCAGGCGCGCGATTGCCGACGGTGCGTCGTTGGTGTGCAGGGTCGACAGCACGAGATGGCCGGTGAGCGCCGCCTGCACCGCCATCTCGGCGGTTTCACGGTCGCGGATTTCGCCGATCATGATGATGTCCGGATCCTGGCGCAACAGCGTCTTGACCCCGGTTGCGAAATCGAGATCGATGTTGTACTGCACCTGCATCTGGTTGAAGCTCGGTTCGACCAGTTCGATCGGGTCCTCGATGGTGCAGACGTTGACCTCGGAAGTCGCCAGCTGCTTGAGGCTCGTATACAAGGTCGTCGTTTTGCCCGAGCCCGTCGGGCCGGTGACGAGAATGATGCCGTGCGGTCGCTGGATCATCGAGTTCCAGGTCTCCGATTCGGATTTCTCGAGGCCGAGCGCGGCGAAATTCTTGACCAGCACTTCAGGGTCGAAGATCCGCAGCACGAGCTTCTCACCGAAGGCGGTCGGCATGCTCGACAGGCGCAACTCGATCTCGGCACCTTCCGGCGAGCGGGTCTTGATACGACCGTCCTGCGGTTTGCGCTTTTCGGCAACGTCGAGCCGGCCCATGATCTTGATCCGGCTGACGACCGCGGCGGTGATATTGGCCGGTATTTCGTAAACCTGGTGCATGACGCCGTCGATCCGGAAGCGGACGTTGCCCTGTTCGCGGCGCGGTTCGATATGAATGTCGCTGGCCCGCTGGTTGAACGCATATTGCAGCAGCCAGTCGACAATACTGACGATGTGCTGGTCCTCGGCATCGACGGTGCCCGTCTTGCCGAGCTCGATGAGCTGCTCGAGATTCTGGATATTGGCCGGCATCTCGCCGGCCGACTTGAGGCCGGCGCCATCCATTGCCCTGCTGACGCTGTAAAATTCGACCAGGTAGTTCTTCAGCTCACGGGGATTGGCGAGCACCGTCGAGATCGGCTTGTTGACGATACGTTCGAGCTCGGCCATCCATTCGCGGTCGAACGGATCGGTCACCGCGATGACGACCTCGTTTTCGCTGACCTTGACCGCGAGGATTTTGAAACGCGACGCGTAGGCGTAGGACATGATCGACGTGCAGGCGGCGACGTCCATCTTCAGCGGGTCGAAGTGATAACGCTCATGTTCGGATTCCGCGGCCAGCCAGTCGGTCAGCCGATCGAGCGTCAATACCTCGTCGGGCCGCGACTTGTTGTTCCACTGGCGGCTGGCGATGATCTCGATGGGGTGCAGATTGCGTCGGTCCTGATCGGAGACCAGCGAAGCGATCATGCTGGCCTTGTCCTGTTCGACCATATCCTGCGCGACCAGCAGCTCGAGTATCCCCTCGAGATTACAAACGGGTTTCGTCACGGCGAGATTCATGGCGGTTCCTACAGCATATTAGCAGGAATTCGACATCTTGCACTGCGCGTGCCGGCAGGTCATTCGCGGCGATCAGGCCAGCTTTGGATAAACTGTTCGAGCATGTCGCCGGTGACCGGACCGACCTGCCGCGCGACCACCTCGCCCGCCGGTGTCACCAGGAAAGTGGTCGGCAATCCGGGAATCGAGCCGAGCTCGGATTGCTGCGTCGGTCCGGCCGTGAAAATCGGATAGGTGATGAAGTAATCGTCGAGGAAAGTCTCGAGGCGCTGGCGCCCGATCAGTTCGACGTTGATGCCGATGACCACCGCATCCTGGTTCGCGTGGCGGTCGTGAAAATCCTGCAGTTCGGGCATTTCGTAGAGGCAAGGCGGGCACCAGGTCGCCCAGTAGTTGACGACGACCCACTTGCCGAGAAAGGCATCGAGATTGGTCTGGCGACCGTCGACGCCGGTCAGCGGCATGTCGACCGCGTTGGTTGCGAAACTCGCGATCAGCAAACCCAGCATCGGGATCAGTCTTGGCATTGGCAGTAACGTCGGCACGGAATTGACGCTTAGAACCGCTTCGGTGGGTTCGAGTTCCAGTGGTACAGGGCTGTCATCGGTTTGCCCGGGGCACAAAAAAAGCCCGCTTGACGCGGGCTTTTTTCGATCTTGACCAGGTGTTATTGCGCCAGGTATTCCAGATCCGACGCCTCGGTTACGCCGATCGACCAGGCACCACGCGTTTTCGCGTGCTGGATCGCCGCGGCCCGCTCGGGACCCTTGGCTTTCGGAATGTAGAAGTACTGACCCGGGAAGATCAGGTCGGCATCCTTGATCTGGCCCGAATTGGCCTTGTAGATCAGCGGCCACATGAAGGGGTCGCCGTAGATGGTTTGCTGACCGGAAATGCTCCACAGGTTGTCGCCCGCAACGACCAGGTAACCGCCGAGGTACGGCGAATCGTCCTGTGCCGGCGCTTCGGCCATCGGCTCTTCCTGGGACAACGCGGCGATCGCGTCGCTGGCCATATCCTCGGCCTTGTTGGCGAGAATCTTGGCGCGGACATGTTCGCAGTTCTCGGCTGCCGCTTCGGCTTCCTCGATTATCTTGGCGGCCTCTTCCCACTCGCCGCCGAGATTTCTGGCGCGCGCGTTCTTGAGTTTGGCCGCATAGATGGCGTTACGAACCTCAGGGGTCGCGCCTTCGCATTCTTCTTCGGCCATTGCGGTATCCATGTCCGTGGTGGACGTCTGTTGGCAGCCCACGATCAAACCCGAAGTGAGCAGGGCAATCGCCGCCACTTTGAGGAGTTCAGTTGGTTTCATCTATTGTTTTCTCCGAGAACTTTGTGGAAAGTTGGAATCTGGGTATTTTTGACAGCCCATTTTGCCCAGAAGACTACATTGATCAACCCCTTAGGGCAAGTTTTTAACGTAAATATTACTCATTTGACGCAGATTGTAGCCAAGAACTGCAACATTTCCAGCATCGGGCACGCCGGTTGCGGATATTGTGCCGGGCCGCGCCCCGTCGAATGTTATTGCCTCAGCCGGATCGATCGGGTAAAACATCGCCGAAACCGGTCGCCAGGGATCCGCCATGAGCCTCGACAAGATCGTCATTTTCCATAATCCGGCCTGCAGTAAATCGCGCGAAACCCTGCAATTGCTCGAGGCGCACGAATGCACGCCCGAAGTCGTCGACTACCTCGAGGATCCCCCGACCCCGGCCGAACTCAGGCGGATTATCGCCCTGCTCGGCGTCGCGGCGCGCGATTTGCTGCGCACGACCGAAGCCGTCTACCGCGATGCCGAACTCGACGACGACTCGCTTAGCGACGAAGAAATCATCGAGGCGATCTGCGAGTACCCGGCGCTGCTGCAACGCCCCATCGTCATCGTCGGCGACAAGGCGGTGATCGGTCGGCCTCCGTCCAGGGTGCTCGATCTCATTGCTTAAGATCCTGGTCGTCTACTACAGCCGTCACGGCAGCGTCGCGCGCATGGCCGAGCAAATCGGCCTCGGGGTGGATGGCAGCGGCGATTGCGAGGCAATTTTGCGCAGCCTGCCGGCGGTATCGACCGAGACCGAGCAGGTCGCGCCGGCGGTACCCGACGCCGGTTCGCCCTACGCTCGCGGCGACGACCTCGAATCCTGCGACGGCCTGATTCTCGGCAGCCCCGGCTACTTCGGCAACATGGCCGCGCCGGTCAAGTACTTTCTCGATCAGACCACGCCACTGTGGCTGTCGGGGGCGATGATCGGCAAGCCGGCCGGCGTATTTACCGCGACCCAGAGCCAGCACGGGGGCCAGGAGACGGTTCTGACCAGCATGATGCTGCCGCTGTTGCATCACGGCATGGTGATTTGCGGTATCCCCTATTCGGAGCCGGCCCTGAATCAGACCGCGACCGGCGCCACGCCCTATGGCGCGAGTCACGTCGCCGGTCTCCATGGCCGCGACCTGAGCGAACACGAAATCGCGGCTTGCCGCGCGCTCGGCGCGCGTATCGCCACGCTTGCCGGTCGGCTCGCCTGAGCCCGGCATCGGCGTGCATCCGCTGCATCGTATCAGCCTGCTGTTCTGGCTACTGTTGTTCACGGCACAGCTGGCGCTCGCCTGGCCAGGGCTCGGGATCGCGCTCTACTGGCCGTTGCTGGCCGCCGCGCCGCTGCTGTTACCGCTCCCCGGCCTGTGGCGCGGGCGGCGCTACACCTACCGCTGGGTGGGCTTCATTGCGCTGTGCTACTTCTGTATCGGCATCGCCGAGCTGGTCGCCAGCCCGGCGCTGCGCGGCTACGCCTACGCGACGACGATCGCCAGTATCGGACTGTTTTTCAGCAGCATTTACTACGCGCGCTATCTCGGCACGATCGGCGAGTAATCAGTCGGCACGCTCGGCCAGGGTTTGCTTGATCAGCGGAATCGTGACGCGCCGCTGGTGCGACAGCGAAGCGCCGTCGAGACGCTCGAGAATCTCCATTTGCGCCCGCAGGTCGCGCGCGTGGTGGGTTAGCAGGTAGCCGAGCACGTCTTGCGTCAGCTCGAGGCCGAGCAGGCGCGCGCGCCGCGCGAGGATATCGCGCAGCGCCGGCTCGTCGTGATCCGGCAAGCGCAACAACAGCCCCCATTGCAGGCGCGAGCGCAGGTCTTCGAGCCGCAGGGGCAACGCCGCCGGCGGCCGCGAGAGACTGTAGATCAGGCGGCAATCGCCGTCGCGACAGCGGTTGATCACGCGGTAGCAGCAGGCTTCCCAGTCGGCCAGCCCGGCAATGGCGTCGAGATTGTCGATGGCAATGATGTCACCCGAATCGAGACCGTCGACGCCGGCGGCTTCGGTCTGCGCGAAATCAGCCGCGTCGTAGAGCTGCAGGTTGCGACCCTGCTCGCGAGCGAAGCGGGCGCAGGCATTGAGCAAATGGGTCTTGCCGCTTGCCGCTGCGCCGAGCAATCCGATCTGCGCCTCGCCCTGGCCGAGCACCGCCGCCTCGAGGCTGGTGACGATGAGACCCGCGTCCTCGGCGAAGAAATTATCGAAACCGTACTTGCGATCGAGCGCCAGCGGTAACGCGATCTGTTTGATTAGCCACCCCCGCGGTCGATGTAGCTGTAGTTCAGAATGACCTGTCCCTCGCCCTGGGTCGACACCTGCGGAAAGTTTTCGAGCTCGAGGACCTCACCGAAGTCGATCAGCCGCTGCAGGTCTTCGGGCGCGTTACGGAGTTCGAGCCGGTAGGTGACGACGCCACCGTCGACCGTCGCCACGCGCGCGTTTTCGACCGCGGTCAGCTCGGTGAGGTAGCGCTGGACCGCGACCAGATCATCGATGCCTTCGAGGTTGGACACGCTCAGCAGCAGCGACTGGTCGATGCGACGATGGTCTTCGAGTGCGTACTCGAGGGCGAGGATTCGCGCGAGGTGACGGATGCCCTGGTCGACGACGTCTTTTTTCGATGACGCGTCGTGGTTCCAGCGGAAGACCTGCTCGGCGAAGCGCACCTCCCAGTCACCGCGCCAGCCCTCGCCGCTGCGGCCGATGATCTGGCCGACCACCAGCGCATCCGGCGCGTAGCGCGCCGCCATCGTGCCGATACTGTCGAACTGGCGCGCGGCAATATCGCCGACCCGCACCAAAGCGAGATCCTGTAAATCCATCAACGGGAACAGCACCGGCACGGCGTGGCGCGCCGCCGCCTGGTCGAGCAGTTCGATCAGGTCGGGCGTCGCGTCTTCCGACACCAGCCGGATACGCTCGTTGACGTCGTAGGAAATCACCAGCAGGCTGCTCGGCCGTTCGCGCCCCCAGACCGGGAAATTATTGTCGCGCAGCAGGCTCTCGACCAGCTGCTGGTCGAAATCGACGCGCAGGTAGAGGCGACCGCTGTCGAATTCGGCCTCGGGGAGCGTGCGGTTGACGTAGCGGAACTGCTTGACGTAACGCGCGGCACCCTCGATCGGTCGTTCGAAAGCCGGGCTTTGCAGCGCGTCGTCGGACCCGCTGACCTTGACGACGACCTGCCTGAAAGCCTCGCGGAACGCGTCGAGCCGCAGGCTCGTGGTCTGGTCCGCGATCGGCAGTTCGACGGTGTAGAGGTCGTCGACGGTGACCGCCGCGGCCGGCAATGCCAGGGACAGCAGTATCAGCAGCGCGCTGAATCTAATCGAATTCATCAATCTCGGGACGCTCGCGCAGGCATTTGTTCACAAGCCGTGTAAAATAGCACACCCGATCTTTCCTGAACCAGCAAAATGAGTGCCGATACTTCCCTGAGCTATCGTGACGCGGGCGTCGATATCGACGCCGGCAATGCGCTCGTCGAGCGCATCAAGCCGGCGATTCGGTCGACCGCGCGGCCCGGCTGCATCGGCAGCATCGGTGGCTTCGGCGGGCTGTTCGAATTGCCGCTCGATCGCTACCCGAATCCATTGCTCGTCTCCGGCACCGACGGTGTCGGCACCAAGCTCAGGCTCGCGATCGAGCTCGACATCTACGACAGCATCGGCATCGACCTGGTCGCGATGTGTGCCAACGATATCGCGGTGCTCGGCGCCGAGGCGTTGTTCTTCCTCGATTACTATGCGAGCGGCAAACTCGACGTCGACCGGGCGCAACGGGTCGTCGAGGGCATTGCCGCCGGTTGTCGCGAGGCCGGCTGCGCGCTGATCGGCGGCGAGACCGCGGAGATGCCGGGAATCTACGCCACCGGGGATTTCGACCTTGCCGGGTTTTGCGTCGGCATCGTCGATCGCGACCACGTGATCGACGGCCACCGCGTCGCCATCGGCGACCGCCTGCTCGCGCTCGCTTCGTCCGGCGTCCATTCGAACGGGTTCTCGCTGGTGCGCAAGATCATCGAACGTAACCGCAGCGATCTCACCGCCGATTGCGGCGGCCGGCCGCTCGGCGAGGCGCTGCTGCAACCGACGCGAATCTACGTGCGCAACCTGCTCGCGCTCGCCGAAGATCACCGCCCGCACGCAATCGCGCACATCACCGGGGGCGGCTTGACCGACAACCTGCCGCGGGTGCTGCCGGAGGCCGCGGCGGCGCGCATCGATCTCGCGAGCTGGCAACGGCCGCCGGTGTTCGTCTGGCTCGAGCGCGAGGGCGAAATCGCCCAGGCGGAAATGCTGCGCACCTTCAACTGCGGTGTCGGCATGGTGCTCGCGGTCGCCGCCGACGAAGCCGACGCCTGTCTCGAACGGCTCGACGCGCTCGGCGAGCGCGCCTGGCCGATCGGCGAAATCATCGCCCGCGGCGACGGACCGGCGGTCGTCTACGCATGAGTTCACCGCTCGCGCTGGCGGTACTGATCTCGGGTAACGGCAGCAATCTGCAGGCCATCATCGACGCGATCGAGGCCGGACGGCTCGACGCCGAAATCCGCCTGGTGCTGTCCAACCGTGCCGACGCCTTCGGCCTCACTCGCGCGAGCCGCCACGGCATCGCAACGCGGATCGTCGAGCATCGCGATTACGACTCGCGCGAGGCTTTCGACGCGGCCCTGCGCGCCTGCCTCGAGCCCTGCGATCCGGATCTCGTCGTACTCGCCGGTTTCATGCGCATTCTCGGCGCCGACTTCGTGCGCGCCTTCGACCACCGGATCGTCAATATCCATCCGTCGCTGTTGCCGTCCTATAAGGGGCTGAATACTTATCAGCGGGCGCTCGACAATCGCGAAACGCGGCACGGGGTCAGCATTCACCTGGTTACCGCCGAGCTCGACGACGGCCCGGTGCTGATGCAGGGCAGCTACCCGATAACCGCCGACGACGACGCCGAAAGCCTGCAGCGCAAAGGCCATCGCCTCGAACACCTGATGTATCCCGCGCTGCTGCAGGAATTCGCCACGGGGCGTTTTCAAGTCGACCACGACTCAATACTCCATGATCGCAAACCGCTGTCCGCACCGCTGCCTTTCGAGGCTTAGCCTGTTGCTCGTGCTGCTGGCGCCGCTCGCGAACGCGGACGCCGCCGACGTGTCGCTGCGGGCCTTCAGCGCAACCTACAAGCTTTACCAGGGTGGCATGCACATCGCCAATACCGAGCTGCGGCTGGAACCGAGCGGCGACGGCTGGCGCTGGCGCACGACGACGCGGGCGCGCGGCCTCTACGCGCTGTTCACCAGCAAGCAGCCGTTTGCCGAGACGCGCTTCGGGCGCGGCGGCGACGGTTTTCGCCTGCACGAAATCGTCATTACCGACGAAAAGAAACCCGGCCGCCAGGAATCGGCCCGTTTCGACTGGCAACGCGGACGCGTCGACATCCTGCGGCGCGGCAAGCAGCGTGACCTGCCGCTCGAGTCACCGGTTTACGATTACCAGAGCATCCACCTGCTCGCGGCGACGATGCTGCGCACGTCGCGCAAGGAGGCGATGGTCGATTTTTATCGCAAGGGCCGCCTGACGCGCTCGCGGGTCGTTTACGCCGGCGAAACCACGGTCAACGTCGGCGGCGAGCCGCGCGCGGCGCATGTCTTCGAGCAGATCGTGCTGCGCTCGAGCGCGCGCATGAAATACTACTACGATGCCGCGCGACCGCTGCTGCCGCTGCGCATCGAGCGGCTCGAATCGGGCGAGAGCCCGTCGGTGATGACCCTGCAGCAGGCCGACTGGGCGCTTTGAGCGCGATTGCGTTCGCCGCCGTTGCGGCGGCGGGTCGGATCGTCGGTTAACCCGGTCTAGAGCCGGGTGAATCCGTGCTCGCGTTCGAGGCGTTCGATTTCCACCGGGGCGAAGGGTACCTGCTCGATGAAGTCCGGCAATTCGTTGGCCCCGATGTCGAGGGTGCGCATCATCGTCTGGCACGCCTTGATGTCGATGATATTGTTGCGGTCGAGTTCGCGCGCGCGCTCGACGACGGCCGAATGCATGGCGTAATTGTCCTTGTGAAACAGCTGCAGCTCGTTGCCGTGCAGCACGATCGCGATGCGGCTGTGTTCCGCCGGGTTGAAGAGTTCGCGCAGGTCCTCGGCCCGCTCCAGCACGACCTCGAGCTGCTGCGCCGAACTGACGGTGACGTCGAAGACGTAGCCGGGCGGATGCCCGGGTGCCTGCGCGAGCGGCCCGGCGGCCGGCACAAGCCACGTCAGCAGGATCCAGCAGCGGCGCAGTCGCGGCATCTCAGTCGGTCCCCGCGATCGTCATTTTGTCGACCAGGATGGAACCGCAACGCACGCTGCCGCGCAGGTCGAGATCGTTACCGATCGCGACGATGCCGCGAAACATGTCGCGCAGGTTCGACGCGATCGTCACTTCCTCGACCGGGTGGTCGATTTTGCCGTTTTCGACCCAGAAGCCCGCCGCGCCGCGCGAGTAATCGCCGGTTACGGTGTTGACGCCGTGCCCCATCAATTCGGTGACGAGCAGGCCCTCGTGCATCTCGGCGAGGCAGGTATCGAAGTCGAGGCCGGTATCGGCGAGCGTCAGGTTGTGAACGCCGCCGGCGTGGCCGGTCGAGCGCAATCCGAGCTTGCGCGCCGCGTAGCTGTCGAGCAGGTAGTGCGCGACGACCCCGTCGGCGACCAGCGGCATGGCCCGCGTTGCGACCCCCTCGGAATCGTAGTTGGCCGAGCCGAGGGCGCCCGGCAGGTACGGATCCTCGCCGAGCTGGACGAAATCGGGAAACACCTGTTGATCGACCGCATCGAGCAGGAAACTCGCCTTGCGGTACTGCGCCGCGCCGCCGATTGCGGCGCAAAAATGGCCGACCAGGCCACGGGCCAGTTCCGGCACGAACAGCACCGGCGCCTGGCGGGTCGACAACTTGCTCGAATCGAGCCGCCGCAGCGTGCGCGCGGCCGCCTTTTCGCCGACGCTGCGCGCGCTGGCGAGGCGCGCCGGGTCGCGACTGACGTCGTACCAGTAATCGCGCTGCATGTTCCCGTTCGACTCGCCGACCACCGCGCAGCTGATGCCGTGGCGGGTTTTGTGCTGTGCTTGCAGAAAACCGTGGGAATTGCCGTAGACCGAAACCCCGGCATTGACGTCGACCGAGGCGCCTTCCGAATTGACGATGCGCGGGTCGTAACCGAGCGCGGCGTTTTCGCATTCGAGCGCGAGGTCGATCACCGCCTGCGGCTCGAGATTCCACGGATGGAACAGGTCGAGGTCGCGAAACTCGGTTGCCATCAGATCGGCATCCGCGAGCCCGGTGCACGGATCTTCCGAGGTGTAGCGCGCGATGTCGCAGGCGGCTTCGACCGCCTTCTGGATCGCGCCGAGGTCGAGGTTCGACGTGCTCGCGCTGCCCTTGTGACGACCAAAGTAAACGCTGATGCCGAGGCCATTGTCCTGCTGGTGTTCGATCGTTTCGACCGCGCCCATACGCGTCGCGACCGACAGGCCGAGCCCCGACGACAGGCCGGCCTCGGCCTGCGTCGCGCCTTTTTTCGCGGCCAGCGCGAGCGCGTCGGCGACGATGTTTTTGAAGGCTTCGGCATCGGGGAATGCTAAGCTGTCGGCGACTTTCAATTTCATGCGCGTATCTTATCCCAGTCGTCGATGGAAAACGATCCACCCTTCGAGCCGATCGAGATTGTCAGCAAGAGCCAGCAGAAGCGCGACAGTCTGGCCCTGCAGGCGCTCGGCAAGCGCCTCGCGGCACTGTCAGGCGACCTGCTCGACCGCCTGCCGCTGGACCCGCCGCTGCGCGAAGCCATCGCCCTCGCGCAGCGCATCCACAACAAGCGCAGCGCGCTGAAGCGGCAGTACCAGTACATCGGCAAGCTGCTGCGCGCGCGCGACGTCGAACCGATCACCGCTGCGCTCGAGGCACTCGACCAGCAGGGCCGCGAATCGATCCGCCGGCACCATCGCGCCGAACACTGGCGCGATCGCGTCGTCGCCGAAGGCAATGACGCAATCGACGCGCTGGTCGCCGAAATCGCCGGCGCCGACCGGCAGCGACTGCGCCAGCTGTGGCGCAACCACGCGCAGGCTGGCGGCGACGCGAAACGGACCCAGTACGCGCGCGAACTCTACCGCGAGATCCTGCGCAGCCTCGCCACCGACTGAATCCCCGGTTGGGGCAGCGCGTTTCTGTGCGGCGTTCGGAAACTCGGGAGCAATACCTGATCTGGCCCCGGATTTCGGGGAGACCGGCCTGCTCCGGCCTCTATTCTTGCGGCGACGCGGGAATCCGCGGAGTCGCGGGCTCGACGTCGGCGTTTTGCGCGCGGTGGCGTAAAAAATGGTCCATCAGCACGATCGCGAGCATCGCCTCGGCGATCGGCGTCGCGCGGATGCCGACGCAGGGATCGTGGCGGCCCTTGGTGCGAATTTCGGCGGCGTTGCCGTCGACGTCGACGGTGCGCCCCGGCAGGTGAATGCTCGACGTCGGCTTGAGCGCGATGCTGACGAGAATATCCTGTCCCGACGTGATTCCGCCGAGGGTGCCGCCGGCGTGATTCGACAGAAAACCCGCGGGCGTAATCTCGTCGCGGTTTTGCGTTCCCTCCAGTTCGACCACGCCGAAACCGTCGCCGATTTCGACGCCCTTGACCGCGTTGATGCTCATCATCGCGCGCGCGATGTCGGCATCGATGCGGTCGAATATCGGCTCGCCGAGCCCGGGGGGAACGCCGCTCGCGACGACGTTGACGCGCGCGCCGATCGACTCGCCTTTCTTGCGCAGGGCATCCATGTATTGCTCGAGCTCGGGCACGAGCGCCGCGTCGGGACAGAAAAACGGATTCTGATCGACCTGTTCCCAGGCGAAGGCTGCCGGCTTCAGCGGACCGAGCTGGGCGAGGTAACCGCGTACGCGGATACCGCAGCGTTGGTCCAGGTACTTCTTCGCGATCGCGCCGGCGGCGACGCGCATCGCGGTCTCGCGCGCCGACGACCGGCCACCGCCGCGGTAGTCGCGAAAACCGTATTTCTGCGTGTAGGTATAATCGGCGTGCCCCGGTCGAAACAGGTTCATGATCGCGCTGTAATCCTTCGAGCGCTGGTCCTCGTTGTGGATCAGCAGGCAGATCGGCGTGCCGGTCGTGCGTCCCTCGAAGGTGCCGGACAGGATTTGCACCGCGTCGCTTTCGCGGCGCTGCGTCGTGTGCCGCGACTGGCCCGGCTTGCGCCGGTCGAGGTCGTGCTGCAGGTCGGCTTCCTCGAGTTCGAGCCCGGGCGGGCAGCCGTCGACGACGCAACCGATCGCGCGGCCGTGGCTCTCGCCGAACGACGTGACGACAAAGGATTTGCC
>JBPEYE010000055.1:0-6411 GCA_052030825.1 Gammaproteobacteria bacterium
AAAAAGCGATCGAGATCACATGTCAGACGAAAACCGCGAAAAGGCGCTCGCCTTCCACAGCAAGCCGGTTCCCGGCAAGCTGCGCATCGAGGCGACCAAGCCGCTGACGTCGCAGCGCGACCTGTCGCTGGCTTATTCCCCCGGGGTTGCCTATCCCTGCCTCGAAATCGCGAAGGACCCGCTCGCGGCGAGTGAATACACCTCGCGCGCCAACCTGATCGCGGTCGTCAGCAACGGCACCGCGGTGCTCGGCCTCGGCGACATCGGCGCGATCGCGGCCAAGCCGGTCATGGAAGGCAAGGCGGTGTTGTTCAAGCGCTTTGCCGGCATAGACGTGTTCGATATCGAGATCGACGAGGACGACCCGATCAAGCTCGCCGAGACCATCGCCCGGCTCGAGCCGACGTTTGGCGGCATCAACCTCGAAGACATCCGCGCGCCGGACTGCTTCATCGTCGAGAAATACCTGCACGAACGCCTGTCGATTCCGGTCTTCCACGACGATCAGCACGGCACCGCGATCGTGGTGTCGGCGGCGATGAAATCGGCGCTCGAGGTCGTCGACAAGGACATCGGCGAGGTCCGACTGGTCGCGTCGGGCGCCGGCGCGGCCGCGCTGTCGTGCCTGAACCTGCTGCTGTCGCTCGGACTCAGGCGCGAAAACGTCATCGTTACCGACAAGGAAGGCGTGGTTTACCGGGGCCGGAAAGAACACATGGACGATTACAAGGCCGAGTTCGCGATCGACACCGATGCGCGCACGCTCGGCGATGTCATCGCCGGCGCCGACGTGTTCCTCGGCCTGTCGGCGGGCAACGTGTTCAAGCCGGAAATGCTCGCGCAGATGGCCGAAAATCCGATCGTTTTCGCGCTCGCCAACCCGACCCCCGAGATCGATCCCGGACTCGCCAAGGAAACCCGGCCCGACGCGGTCATTGCCACCGGGCGCACCGACTACCCGAATCAGGTCAATAACGTCCTGTGCTTCCCGTTCCTGTTTCGCGGCGCACTCGACGTCGGCGCAACCGAGATCAACGAGGCAATGAAAATGGCCTGCGTCGATGCGCTCTCCAGGCTCGCGCGCGCCGGCACCAGCGACGTGGTCGCGACCGCGTACTTCGGCGAGTCGCTGACTTTCGGCCCGGAATACCTGATCCCGAAACCTTTCGACCAGCGCCTGATCCTCGAGATTGCGCCGGCGGTGGCGCAGGCGGCGATGGACACCGGCGTCGCGCTGCGGCCGATCGCGGACATGCGCGCGTACCGGCAGAGCCTGACGTCGTTCGTGTTCCGCTCCGGCATGATCATGAAGCCGGTATTCGACGTCGCGCGCGCGGCGCAGCGCCGGGTGGTCTTCGCCGAGGGCGAGAACCCGCGCGTGCTGCAGGCGGTCGAGAACATCGTGCAGGAAAACCTGTGCTATCCGATCGTCGTCGGCAACCCGAAAAAAATCGAAAAACTGCTCAAGGATTACGCGATCACGGCGAAACCGGGCCAGCACTTCGATATTTTCGACTACGAAGACAACGAGGACTGGTGGCGGCAATATCATCGCTGGACCGAACGTCGTGGCGTGACGCTGTCCGAGGCGCAAAAACTGCTGAACTCGAATACCACCGTGCAGGCCGCGATGCTGGTCAAGCTCGGCCAGGCAGACGCGATGATCTGCGGTACGGTCGGACGCTATCACCGGCATTTGCAGCGAATCCTGATGGTGTCGGAGCAGGAACGCGGCGAGGAAGAGGTGTCGGCGCTGTCGATTCTGATCACGTCGAAGTTCACGCTGTTCATCTGCGACACCCACGTCACCATCGATCCGACCGCCGAGGCGATCGCCGACATGACCGGGCTCGCCGCCGCCGAAGTCGCGCGCTTCGGGCTCAAACCGAAGGCGGCGCTGCTGTCGCATTCGAATTTCGGCAGCCGCAACTCGGAGTCGTCGCTGCGGATGCGCGAGGCGCTGCGCCTGATCAACGAACGCTACCCGAACTTGATGGTCGAAGGGGAAATGCAGGCCAACCTCGCGTTGTCGAAAGAGGCGATGGCCGAACAGTTTCCGAATTCGCGGCTGACCGCGACCGCCAACCTGCTGATTATGCCGAATCTCGACGCCGCCCACATCGCGATGAGCCTGGTCAAGATGACCACCGACGGCGTGCCGATCGGCCCGGTGCTGCTCGGTTGCGACATCGCCGCCCACATCGTCACCCCGAGCACGACGGTGCGCGGCCTGGTCAACATGACCGCGATCGCGGCGGCTCGGGTCGACAGCGAAGCGGAGTAGGCCGTGCACCTCGTCATCGTCCTGCTCGCCGCGCTGACTTTTTTCGTCTACCTGACGATTGCCACCCGCAACGACCCCGAAAAGCGGCAGCTGTTCTACCTGTTCATCGTCATCGATCTGGCGCTCGCGGCGGCCTTCCTGTACCTGATCGTCAGCGCGATTCTCGATTTCAACTGATCGGCGGCCGCGGCCCGTCGCTTCGGAAATCCGCCATGTCGATTCAGCGATAGTCGGCCTGCCGCGCGCGGATTTACAATTTCCCTGTTCATTCGTCGACCGGCGTGAAGTTCGGCAGGGCGAATGACGGCTAACGGGGAGCGAGCCATGAGTCACACGCAGTACGCGCCCGCGCGCCAGCGGCTGCAGCGCAGCGAGCTGGCGGTGCCGGGATCCAATCCGGGACTGTTCGACAAGGCTGCCTCGAGCGCCGCCGACTACGTGTTTCTCGACCTCGAGGACGCGGTCGCGCCGGGCGACAAGGCAAAGGCGCGCCAAAACGTCATCGAGGCACTGAACGACATCGACTGGCGCGGTCTAGGCAAGACGATCTCGGTGCGCATCAACAGTCTCGACACGCATTACATGTATCGCGACGTCGTCGATGTCGTCGAACAGGCGGGCGCCAGGCTCGATACCATCCTGATCCCGAAGGTCGGCGTCGCCGCCGACGTCTACATGGTCGACGCGCTGCTGACGCAGATCGAGACCGCGAAAAAGTTCGACCATCGCATCGGCCTCGAGGCGCTGATCGAGATCACCCTCGGCATGGCCAACGTCGACGCGATCGCGACCTCGAGCCCGCGCATGGAGGCGATGCATTTCGGCGTCGCCGACTACGCCGCGAGCTGTCGCGCGCGCACGGTCAACATCGGCGGCCTCAATCCCGATTATCCCGGCGACCAGTGGCATCACGGCCTGTCGCGCATGCTGGTCGCCTGCCGTGCCTACGGCCTGCGCGCGATCGACGGGCCGTTCGGCGATTTCAGCGACCCCGACGGCTATCTCGACGCTGCGCGGCGCGCGGCGGCAATGGGCTACGAGGGCAAGTGGGCCATTCACCCGTCGCAGATTGCGCTCGCCAACGACGTGTTTTCGCCGCCGGCCGCGGAAGTCGAGCGGGCGCATCGGATTCTCGCCGCGCTCGACGAGGCCGCTGCCGCCGGCAAGGGCGCGGCGCAGCTCGACGGGCGCATGATCGACGCCGCGTCGGCGCGCATGGCGGAAAACCTCGTCAATACCGACAAGGCCATCAAGGCCAGGGGGAACTGACATGGATATCCACGAATACCAGGCAAAGGCGCTGCTCAACGACTTCGGCATGCCGATCGCCAAAGGCGGCATCGCCTACAGTCCCGAGCAGGCCGTCTACCGCGCCAAGGAACTGGGCGGCGAGAAGTGGGTGGTCAAGGCGCAGATCCATTCCGGCGCGCGCGGCAAGGCCGGCGGCGTCAGGCTCTGTGCGAGCGAAAACGAGGTCATGGATGCCGCCAACTGGATGCTCGGCCGGCGCCTCGTGACCAACCAGACCGGTCCGGGCGGCAAGCTCGTCGGCCGCCTCTACATCGAGGAGGCGACCGACATCGAGCGCGAGATCTACGTCGCGTTCGTGCTCGACCGCGCGGCCGAGCGCATCGTCTGCGTCTCATCGGCGGCTGGCGGCATGGATATCGAGGAGATCGCCGACCAGGATCCCGACTCGATCATCCGGGTGGAAATCGAGCCGGCGGTAGGCCTGCAGGATTTCCAGGCACGCGAAATCGCCTTCGGCCTCGGCCTCGGCGCGGCCCAGCTCGCCGAAGCGGTCAAGGCGCTGAAGGCCTGCTACCGCGCGTTTCGCGACCTCGACGCGACCATGGTCGAGGTCAACCCGATGGTCGTGACGAAGGACGGCCGCATCATCGCGCTCGACGCCAAGATGGCCTTCGACGACAACGCGCTGTTCCGGCGCCCGCAAATCTCCGAGCTGCGCGACAAATCGCAGGAAGACCCGCGCGAGATGAAGGCCGCCGACCGGGGGCTCAGCTACGTCGGCCTCGACGGCAATATCGGCTGCATCATCAACGGCGCCGGGCTGGCGATGGCGACGATGGACATGATCAAGCACGTCGGCGGCGAACCCGCCAATTTTCTCGACATCGGCGGCGGCGCGTCGCCGGAACGGGTCGCCAAGGCGTTCAACCTGGTGCTGTCGGACCAGGGCGTCAGCGCGATCCTGGTCAACATCTTCGCCGGTATCAACCGTTGCGACTGGGTTGCCGAAGGCGTGATCCAGGCGATGCAGAAGCTCGACGTGCCGGTGCCGGTGGTCGTGCGCCTGTCGGGCACCAACGTCGAACTCGGCCGCCAGATTCTCGCCGACAGCGACGTCGCCCTCGAGACCGCCGACACGCTCGCCGAAGCCGCGGAAAAAGCGGTGGCAGCCGCCGAAAAACACGAAGCGACGCTGGCCGGGTAGGGGGTTGGATCATGAGCATATTTCTCGACGAAAGCACGCGCGTCATCGTGCAGGGTTATACCGGCCGCATCGGCAGCTTCCACGCCCGCGAAATGATCGAATATGGCACCCGGGTCGTCGGCGGCGTGACGCCCGGCAAGGGCGGCGAGACCCATCTCGACCGCCCGGTGTTCAACACGGTCAAGGACGCGGTGCGCGAAACCGGCGCCGAGGCCAGCGTCGTTTTCGTGCCGCCGCCGTTCGCGGCCGACGCGATCATGGAAGCGGCCGACGCCGGGATTCGTTTCTGCGTCTGCGTGACCGACGGCATCCCGGCGCAGGACATGATGCGGGTCAAGCGCTACATGCGGCGTTACAAGATGGCCGAGCGGATGACGCTGACCGGCCCGAACTGCGCCGGCACGATCAGCCCAGGCAAGGCGATGATGGGCATCATGCCCGGACACATTTATATACCAGGACGCGTTGGCCTGATCGGCCGTTCGGGTACGCTCGGCTACGAGGCCGCATCGCAAATGAAGGCGCACGGAATCGGAATCTCGACCAGCGTCGGTATCGGCGGCGACCCGATCAACGGCTCGTCGTTCCGCGATCACCTCGAACGTTTCGAGGCCGATCCCGAAACCGACCTGGTGGTCATGATCGGCGAGATCGGCGGCCCGCAGGAAGCGCAGGCGGCCGCATTCGCGCGTGACCACATGCAAAAGCCGGTGCTCGCCTATATCGCCGGCCTGACCGCGCCGAAGGGTCGCACGATGGGTCACGCCGGCGCGATCGTGACCAGCGCCGGCGAGTCGGCGGAGGAGAAGGTCGAAATCCTGCGGCAGGCCGGGGTCGGAATCATCCCGCGGCCGTCAGAATTCGGCAACGCGGTCGCGGCCGCGCTCGAAGATCGCTAGGCGATAACACCGCAAACGCGAGCCGCCGGGTCGTAGCGCCCGGCATCCAACCACGGCCCTGTTTCGGGTCCTTGCCGAAAGGGCAAATATCCCCGGCGATTTATCGCCACATCTAAATCGTGGGATGGCGCTAGCTGCCGATGACGCGCGTTTCCTGGCGGGAAACCCGCGAATTTCCCGCCAGGAAAACACCTTCGCCGTCGGGCGCAGAAACGGAATCTCGCGGCCTGGATACTCCTGAATTCAACCGATTAGACTCGTAAGTTGAATCCGTGCCGAGAAGTCGTGGATTAGTAATTGACTTTACTCGCTATTTATGATTACTTATACAAGTACTATAAAGTACTTTAACAAGTAACATGAAAAACACGACCTATGTGCCCCTCAAGAACGACCTGTTGTTGCGGTTGATCGAGCGTTACAAGGAACGCTACCCGGACGCGATCGATGACGTGATCGAGGAATTTCTCGACCGTACGGCCGGTGAGTACGACGAGCAACGCGGTTTTCGCGATGGCGGCTACGTCTGGGACCAGGTCGAATTACCGCCGGGAACGCTGTTGCGCACGCGATACTTCGACGAGTGGCTCGTCGCCGAGCTGCGCGACGGCAAGTTTCACTTCGGTGGCAAGGTCTACAAGTCGCCCGCGCAGGTCTGCAATGCGATGCGCGGCAACAAGATCAGCAACGCGTGGATCATGTTGCAACTCAAGCGACCCCAGGACATCGACTTCAAGCGAGCAGAAAAATTCAGGGCCTGAACCTGATCAACC
>JBPEYE010000056.1:0-2888 GCA_052030825.1 Gammaproteobacteria bacterium
TAGACGGGCGCAGGGGGACGCATTATAGTCGGCCAAAATTGCGGAGCAGTGCATGCCTTACCGCCTCGGGATCGACACCGGCGGAACCTTCACCGACGCGGTGCTGGTCGACGATGACAAGCGAATCGCGAACGCCGAGAAGAGCCTGACCACGCGCTTCGATCTCGCCGCCGGCATCGGCGACGTGATCGGCAAGCTGCCGGTCGAGCGGCTCGCCGATGTCAGCATGGTGTCGCTGTCGACGACGCTAACGACCAACTCGGTGGTCGAACATCTCGGCGCGCCGGTGTGCGTGCTGCTACCGGGCTACAACGACGAGCAGGTCAGGCAGAGCGGCCTGCTCGACATCCTGCCGGCGCAGCTGGTCGTGCGCCTCGCCGGCGGTTTCGACGCGCTCGGCCGCGAGCACCAGCCGCTCGACGAAGACGCCGCGCGCCGCGCGATCGAAAGCCTCAAGGACGAGGTTTCGGCGTTCGCGATCTCGAGCATGTTCGGCACCCGCAACACGAGCCACGAAAACCGGCTGAAGCATCTCGTCATCGAACTTGCCGGCTTGCCGGTCATCTGCGGTCACGAGCTCGCGTCGAGCCTCGGCGCGCCGCGGCGCGCGCTGACCGCGGCGCTCAATGCGCGCATGGTGCCGCCGATCCGGGAGCTGATCGGCTCGGTGCAGAAGATCCTCGATCGTCACCGCATCGATGCGCCGCTGATGCTGGTCAAGGGCGACGGCTCGCTCGCGAGCCTCGACAACGCGATCGAAAAACCGATCGGCACGGTGCTTTCCGGGCCGGCGGCGAGCGTCATCGGTGCCTGTCAGCTGTCGGGGCTGGATAACGCGATCATCGCCGACATGGGCGGCACCACGACCGATGTCGCGATCGTCAGCGGCGGCAAGCCGCAATTGAGCCCCGACGGCGCCAACATCGGCAACTGGCGGCCGATGGTCGAGGCGGTGCAGGTCAACTCGATCGGCCTCGGCGGCGACAGCGAAATTCACTTCGGCGGCCACAAGGGGCTGTCGCTCGGGCCGCGGCGGATCGTGCCGACGAGCCTGCTCGCGCACCAGTATCCCGACGTGATCCCGTTGCTGCGCGCGCAGCTCGACGGCGTCGCCAGCGCGCGCAGCAACCGCTTCGTCATGCGCCTCGAAAACAACCCGGCGTTGCTGCGCCAGCTCAACGACGTCGAGCACGAAGCCTGGGAGCTGCTGTCCGACCGACCGGTCGAACTCGACGCAATCGTGCAGGACAACCGCGCCTATGCGCGCGCGCTGGCCAAGCTCAAGCGACTCGGGCTTGCCATTTACAGCGGCTTCACGCCGACCGACGCGGTGCACGTGCTCGGCATCAACTCGCACTGGAGTCGCGAGGCGGCGGAACTGTCGGCGCGCATCTGGATGCGGCAGATGCGTTTTCTGTACGGATACGGCAAGTGGCAGGTCGATGACGTCGAGGCGGCCTGTCGCGAGGTCTATCAACTCGTCGTCGCGACCATCCGCCGCCTGCTGATCGAAGTCGGACTCAACGATTTCGACCTCGCCGCCAAAGCGGGCAAGAACGACGCAATCATCGAGACGATCAATCGCATGGTCGAGCGCAGTCACGCGGCCGGCAAGCGCAAGCCGTTGTTCAACCTCGATTTCGGCGGCGATTACCCGATCGTCGCCGTCGGCGCACCGGCCGCGAGTTACTACCGCGACGTTGCCGACAGCATGTATATCGGGTTGCAGTTGCCCGAGCACGCCGACGTCGCCAACGCCTTCGGCGCGGTCATGGGCAGCGTCATCCAGCGCGCCCAGGTCACGGTCACCCAGCCGCAGCAGGGACTGTTCTGCCTGTTTCACGGCGATGCGCCGCAAAAGTTCGACACCCTCGACGCGGCCCGTGCCGAGGCCCAGGCGATCGTCGCGCAGCTCGCGCGCGAGCGCGCGCTCGCCGCCGGCGCGATCGACCCCGAGGTGACGCTCGAGTTCGACGACATCCACGTGCGCGACGAAATCGACGGCGAGCTGTTTCTCGAGTCGACCGTGATCGCGACCGCGATCGGCGCCGCCTGCGCGTGGCGTGCCGGCGGGACGGCATGACGCTCGAAGCCGATCTCGCGCGCCACGGCCTGTATCTCTGCGGCGTCGCCGCGATCAGCCCTGACGAGCGAGAGCGCTACGGCTTCGCGGCGGACGCGAGGGCGCTCGCGCTGGTCGGCAACCGCGGCTCGAGCTACTGGTCGGCGTTCAGCGCATCGCCCGAGCGTGCCGACGGCGAACCCGATCCGCTCGACCGCTGGAGCCGGCGAGTGGCCGGTGAAATCGCCGATCACTATCCGGTGACGCCGCTGTATCCGTTCTCCGGACCGCCGTATTACCCGTTTCAACAGTGGGCACGGCGCGCCGAAGGCATCGACGCTTCGCCGCTCGGCATTCTGATGCATCCGCAATACGGCTTGTGGCACTCGTACCGTTTTGCATTGCTCGGCGCCGAATTCGAGGCGGCAAATGCCCCGACCCCGGTGACGTCGCCATGCGTCGCCTGTGCCGGCCAGCCGTGCCTGAAGACTTGCCCGGTCGATGCCTTCGACGGTCGCGGTTACGCGGTCGAGGCCTGCGCCGAATACCTCGAAAACACGCCCGCCGCGGCCTGCCACGAGGGCGGCTGCCTGGCGCGCCTGGCCTGCCCGGTGGCGCCCGAACTGCGCTACCTGCCGGCCCAGGGGCGCTTTCATTTGCGCGCATTTTTGAGCGTGCGCGCCGCGTCGTCGGCGGCGCGGGAAAATGTGCGGTAATCCTTCCACCGCATTCTCAATAGTCATCTATAATCTTTTGATAATTCTGTTTTTTTGAGTTTCGAAACGGAGGTCGCCGGCCCCCACCAGGCAATACCGCTGTCCATGGT
>JBPEYE010000057.1:0-4121 GCA_052030825.1 Gammaproteobacteria bacterium
TTCGCGACCATCGCGCGCAGGTAGACCGACGACTCGAGCAGGCGCTCGTCCTGCGAGAACACGTGCTCGTCGAGGCGCGACACCGGGATGCCGAGAATCGTGCGCTGCTCGAAATCGACGTTCTCCCTGAGGCACTGCCGAATGCGCTTGTTGATCTGCTTCGGCGTGAGTTTTTTCCACAGCCGATAGCTCGGCGTCGCCATTCAGTCGTCCTCGTCGAGCTTGCTCTTGTAGTGCGCCGCGCCCGGCCCTTTCGGCGCGCGGATGCCGCGAAATTCCCAGTCACCACCAAGCGCGGTCGACTCGACCTCCTCGGTCGTCATCGGCTGGTGGCCGACGTCCTCGCGGATCGGCGTCGGCCCCTCGACGATCCGGTTAGTCAGCGCGCCGAGCCCCTCGACCTCGACGGTGACGACATCGCCGGGCCGGACCGGGCGGCTGTTCGCCGGCGTGCCCGATAGCAGCAGGTCGCCCGGTTCGAGGGTGATGTTGCGCGCGATATCGGCGACCAGGTAGTGCATGTCCCACTCCATCTCGGACGTGTTGCCGTCCTGCTTCAGTTCGCCGTTGACCCAGGTCCTGATCCACTTGTCGTGGAAATCCCAGCCGGTGACGAGCGCCGGGCCGACCGGGCACAGCGTGTCCGAGCCCTTGACCCGGAGCATCGAGCCCGCGTCGGTGTCGCGGAAATCGTGCAGGCCGTAATCGTTGGCGACGGCATAACCCGCGATATAGTCGCCGGCCTCGGCCTGGCTGATATTGCGGCAATACTTGCCGATCACGATCGCGATCTCGCCCTCGTAGTTGAGCCATTCGCAGCGCCGCGGCCGGACCACGTCGGCGCCGTGGCCGCTGAGCGCGGTCACCGGTTTCTGGAAATAGGTCGGGTGCGCCGGCAGCTTCGTCATGTACTCGTCGACGCGGCTCTTGTAATTCAGGTGCACGCAAATGATCTTGCGCGGCTCGGTTGGCGCGAGGTGCACCGCGGCGTCGACGGCGACGCGGCGGCCGTCGCCGGCGACCAGCGTGTCGCCGTCGCGGGTGACGACGGTCGGATAGCCATCGAGCAAAATTCGGCGGTATTCGGTCATGGCTGCATTTCCCGGGCTCGGTGCGGGCTTGATCTCGTTAGGATGCTAACGATATCATACCCGGCGATTTTCGCGGCATTGGAAAATTGCACTACACCGCATCGCCCCGAATAAATCAATGCCCGGCCGAACGGAGGAATCCATGTCGCTCAAAGGTTTCATGTTTCCGCGCAGCGCCACCGGCAAGGCGTCGCTGCTGCCCGACACGCCGTGGCATTACTCCGGCACGATGCTGACGCTCGAGTACCGCACCCATCCCGAGCGCGTCGCCGAGCTCCTGCCCGACTATCTCGAGCCGGCTGCCGACGACCCCGGCGCGGTCGCGGTGATCTGGGCCGAGTGGCAGAACTGCCGCGACGACTACAGCGAAATCCTCGATCCGGCGCGCAGCCAGTATAAAGAGGCCTTCGTCGTCGTGCGCTGCCGCTACCAGGGCGAGACCTATTCGCGCTGCGTCTATATCTGGGTCGACACCGACTACGCGATGGTCCGCGGCCACCTGCAGGGCTACCCGAAAAAACTCGCGTCGATTTATCTCACCCATCCGATCACGGTCGGCCGCGCCGGCCCGCGGCTCGAGGTCGGCGGCCGCTTCGGCGCGAGCGTCGCCGCCTACGACCACAAGCTGCTGCACGCGAGCTTCGAGATTACCGGCGACAGCGATCATGCCGGTTTCGTCAACGGCCACCCGATGCTGCACAATCGCTGGATGCCCGCGATCGAGGGCGACGGCAGCGACAGCCTCGACGAACTGGTGACGATGCGCGCCTACGAGAGCGAGGTCGGGCGCTGCTTCAGGGGAGACTTCGAGCTCGAGATCTTCGACTCGCCAGTCGAGGAGCTGACCCGGCTCGAGCCGCTCGAAAAAATCGGGGGCTACTGGCGCGAAGTCGCGATGTCATGGCGCAGCGGCACCACGCTGCGGCGCCGTAACCTGCCCGAAATCGAGTAGCGGCGACGATGGCAGCCACCCGCCGCGACAGCTCGCAATCGATCCAGGAACGGATCGCGACGACCCACGTTCGCGACCTCGACGTCGACCTCGACGCGATGGCGGCGATTTCGAACGTGTTCCGCGTCGCGGTGCTGTTTCGCAGCCACGCCGAAAAACGCTTCCTCGACGCCCATAACCTGTCGTTCTCCGGCTTCACGCTGCTTTGGGTGCTGTGGGTGTTCGGCAAAATGGAAACCCACCAGCTCGCCGACGAATGCGGCATCGCCAAGGGCACGCTGACCGGCATCCTGACGACGCTCGAGAAACACGGACTCGCCGCGCGCAAGCCGCACGCGACCGACGGCCGGCGCAAGCTGGTCGAGCTGACGCCGAAGGGCGAAAAACTGATGCGCAAGCTGTTCCTGCAAATCAACGCGCTCGAGCGCGAATTCGTTGCCGAACTCGAGCGCGGCGAACTCGCCGACCTGTCGCGCCTGCTGCGGATCGTGCTGCACACGCCGGAGCATCGCGTATGACCCCCGACGAATTCCGCGCCGCCGGCCACGCGCTGATCGACTGGATCGCCGATTACCGCACGCGCCTCGAGGCGCGCCCGGTACGCGCGCAGGTCGAGCCCGGCGACCTGCGCCGGCAATTCGCCGCGACGCCGCCAGACAAACCGGTCGCGCCCGGCGAAATGCTGCGCGAACTCGAGGATAAACTCGTGCCCGGGATTACCCAGGTCCAGCACCCGATGCACTTCGGCTGGTTCCCGTCGAACGCGTCGCTCGCGTCGACGCTCGGCGATATCGCCAGCTCCGGCCTCGGCACGCTCGGCATCTCGTGGGAAAGCTGCCCGGCCGCAACCGAGCTCGAGACCGTGGTCTGCGACTGGATGCGCCAGCTCGTCGGCCTGTCCGACGCCTGGGAGGGCTGCATCCAGGATACCGCGTCGACCGCGACCCTGACCGCGCTGCTAATCGCGCGCGAGCGCGCCAGCGATTACGCGCTCGACCGTGGCGGCCTGCAGGGCGAGACCGCGCCGCTGGTCGTCTACACCACCGAGGAGGCGCATTCGTCGGTGACCAAGGCGGCGCTGCTCGCCGGCTTCGGCCGCGACAATTTGCGCCACGTCGACATGGACCCGGCAACCCGGGCAATGCGGCCGGACGCGCTCGCCGCGCAGATCGAGCGCGATCTCGCCGCCGGCCGCATGCCGGCCGCAATCGTCGCGTCGAGCGGCTCGACCGGCGTAACCGCGTTCGATCCGCTCGCGGCGATCGGCGAAATCGCCAACGCGAACGCCACCTGGCTACACGTCGACGCGGCCATGGCCGGCAGCGCGATGCTGCTGCCCGAGTGCCGCGGCCTGTGGCAGGGCGTCGAGGCCGCCGATTCGATCTCGTGGAACCCGCACAAGTGGATGGGCACGATTCTCGACTGCTCGCTGTTCTACGTCCGCGACGTCGAACACCTGGTGCGCGTGATGTCGACCAATCCGAGCTACCTGCGCTCGAGCGTCGACGCCGAGGTGCGGCAGTATCGCGACTGGGGCATCCCGCTCGGCCGCCGCTTTCGCGCACTGAAACTCTGGTATCACCTGAGCCTCGACGGCATCGACGCGATCCGCGAGCGCCTGCGCCGCGATCTCGCCAATGCGCGGTGGCTCGCCGAACAGGTGCAAGCCACCGAGCACTGGCGCGTGCTCGCGCCGGTCAATCTGCAGACGGTCTGCCTCCGTTACCAGCCGCCCGGGCTCGACGGCGACGCGCTCGACGCGCACACGCTCGCCTGGGCCGGCGCGATCAACCGCTCCGGCGCGGCCTTCATGAGCCCGGCGCAACTCGACGGCCGCTGGATGGTGCGCGTCTCGATCGGCGTCGAAGCGACGACGCGCGCGCACGTCGAGAAACTCTGGGCGCTGATTCGCGAGACCGCGGAGCAGGCTGCCGCATGACCGTCTGGCAACCCAATGACGACGGCTACGCCGACCTGTCGGACCACGACGCCTTCGTGGACGGCCCGCCGCACAACACCTTCGCGCGCCTGCGCCGCGAGGAACCGCTGGCGTGGTGCGACGGCGGCCAGTACCGGGG
>JBPEYE010000058.1:0-3698 GCA_052030825.1 Gammaproteobacteria bacterium
ACGCCGACGCACAGCCCGCGGGCGACGCCGCCGGTGACGAAGCCGAGCAGGATCACGAGGTTCGGCACCGGCGCGATTTGCATCTCCTCGATGTGGCGCGAGTACTTGGCGCCATAGAACGACGACACCACGTTGGCATAGGAGTTGGTAATGATCGACATCATGACCAGCCCCGGCATGATGAAATCGACGTAGACCATGCCGTCCATTTCACCGATGCGCTGACCGATCAGATTACCAAAGATGATGAAATAGAGCGCGACCGTGACCACCGGGGGAATGATGGTCTGCACCCAGATGCGCGCGAAGCGGCGAATTTCCTTGCGCGTAATCGTGAGGTAGGCGATCCAGAAGCTGCGCCACATGGTCAGGCCAGCCGTTCGCGATCGGGCTTGGTCGTCATCTTGACGAACAGTTCCTCGAGCCGGTTGACCTTGTTGCGCATGCGCTCGACGACGATGCGGCGTGCCTCGAGCTCGCGAATGAGGTCGTTGATCGAAAACCGGTTGGGCACCTCGACTTCAACGCTTTGCGGATCGAGGAGTTCGACGTGGTCGAAGCCGTCGAGTCGCGGCAATTGCTCGATCGGGTCACGAAGGTAAAGGACGAAGGTTTCGCTGTTGAGCTGGCGTAGCAGCGCGCGCATGCTGCCGTGCTGGATGATGCTGCCCTCGTCGATAATCGCGACGTTGCGGCACATGCGTTCGGCTTCCTCGAGGTAATGCGTCGTCAGGATGATCGTCGTACCGCCGGCGTTGATCTGCTCGAGGAAATCCCACATCGAGCGCCGCAGCTCGATGTCGACACCGGCGGTGGGCTCGTCGAGAATCAGCAGGCGCGGCTCGTGAATCAGCGCGCGCGCAATCATCAGCCGTCGTTTCATGCCGCCGGACAGGCGCCGCGCCTGCGCGCGCCGGTGATCCCAGAGGCCGAGTTGCTTGAGGTAGCGCTCGGTCTTGGCGCGCGCGATCCGGGCCGGAACGCCGTAGTAGCCGGCCTGGTTGATGACGATTTCCTCGACCGGCTCGAAAGTGTTGAAGTTGAATTCCTGCGGCACCGAGCCGAGCAGGCGCTTCGCGGCGAGAAAATCGTCGTCGATCGAATGACCGAAAATCCGCACCGTGCCGCCACTCTTGTTGACGAGCCCGGAAATGATCCCGATGCAGGTCGACTTGCCGGCGCCATTGGGACCGAGCAGGGCGAAGAAATCGCCTTCCTCGACCGCGAGGTCGATGCCCTTGAGCGCCTCGAGGCCGCTGGCATAGGTCTTGCGAAGCTTGGAAATTTCGAGCGCGAGCATGCGGGTACGGCGAACAAACAGCGCTCAAGCTTATGATTTCACGCTCAAAAATCAAGCACGAACCGCCACCTCGTGCGATTCGCGTCGTGCGCCTATGTCGAATCGATTTCGCTCGTGATACTCTCGGGCTCCAAGATGGAAAACATCTCGATCATCTACATCCTGTTTCTGATTTTCAGCGGCGCGGCGATCCTCGCGACGCTGGCGCTGTCGATTCGCCAGTCGCTGATCATCGCCTACATCGGCCTCGGCCTGTTCATCGGGCCGTGGGGCATCAACCTGATCAGCGACGTCGACCTGATTCAGAACATCGCCAATGTCGGCATCATTTTCCTGCTGTTTTTGCTCGGTCTCAACCTGCAGCCGCAAGAGCTGATCCGGCTGGCCGGAAAGGCCACGCTGGTGACCGGCGTCAGCTCGATCGTATTGCTGCTGGTCGGTTATGGCTATAGCCGCATGTTCGGCTACGGTCATGCCGAGGCGTTGATCATCGGCGCGGCGCTGATGTTCTCGAGCACGATCATCGGCCTCAAGCTGATCCCGACGACGGTGCTGCATCACCAGCATACCGGCGAGGTCATCACCAGTATCCTGCTGCTGCAGGACATCATCGCGATTTTCCTGCTGCTCGTGCTCGAGGGCAGCACCAGCGCCGAATTCGGGCCGTTCGCGATGGTCAAGCCGCTGCTCGCGTTTCCGGTGCTGGTCGTTTTTGCCTACCTGCTCGAACGCTACGTGCTGACCCGCCTGATCGCGCGCTTCGATCGGATCCAGGAGTACATTTTTCTGCTCGCGGTCGGCTGGTGCCTGGGCATGGCCGAAGCCGCCGAGCTCGCCGGCCTGTCCTACGAGATTGGCGCCTTCGTCGCCGGCGTGTCGATCGCGCGCAGCCCGATCGCGTGGTTCATCTCGGAGAATCTGCGCCCGCTGCGCGACTTTTTTCTAATTATTTTCTTCGTCGCGCTGGGCGCCAACTTCAATCTCGACGTACTGCCCGATATCTGGCTCGAGGCGCTGGGCCTGAGCCTGATCGCGATCATTCTCAAACCGGTGCTCTACAGCGCGCTGTTGCGTGCGACGCGCGAGGGCGTCGAGCGCTCCAACGAGATCGCGATGCGGCTCGGCCAGATGAGCGAGTTTTCGCTGCTGGTCGCGGTGATGGCGACCCAGCTCGCGGTCATTCGCGTCGAGGTGTCCTACCTGATCCAGATTTCGACGCTGGTCAGCTTCGTGTTCTCGTCGTACTACGTGGTCGCGCGCTACCCGACCCCGATTGCGCTCAGCGACCGCCTGCGGCGCGATTGACGCGTTACGGTTAACTTTTTCACAAAATCGAGCCACCGGTATTACGTTCAGGATCGATTCAGTTAGCGCCGCCTATATTGCTGCCGATCCCGAATATTGCGGAGGTTGACATGCAAACGACGAAAACGGTACTCGCGATAACCCTGCTCGCAGTCGCCGGCGCGGCCGGCGCCGACGACCGCGACGACGACTATCCGCGCCACGGCTATGATCGCGGCCAGGGCCTGATCGATCATGCCAAAGTGGTCGAGGTGCGGCCCATCTACCGCGAGGTACGGGTATCGACCCCGGTGCGCGAATGCTACGACGAACCGGTTTACCACACCGAATCCGGTCATCCGAAGTCGGCCGGCGGCATGCTCGCCGGCGGCATCATCGGCGGCATCATCGGCCACCAGATCGGCGACGGTCGCGGCCGCAAGATCGCGACCGCGGTCGGCACGCTGGTTGGCGCACAGATCGGCCACGACGCGGTCAACGGCCACCGTCGTCATGCCGAGCCCGAACTCGCCGGTTACCGTGAGCATTGCACCACGCGGCAACGCGTCAGTTACGAGGAAGTCGTCGACGGTTACGACGTGACTTACAAGTATCGCGGCAGGCACTACAATATTGAAATGCCCTATCATCCGGGCAAGCGCATCAAGGTGCGCGTCGACGTAACGCCGATTCTGTAAACCGGCAGCGAGGATCTCATGCGCGCGATCGTGATCGAAGACGATATCGATATCCAGCGACAAATCGTCGAGCGGCTCAAGACCGAAGGCTTCGCGGTCGATTGTGCCGATAACGGTGACGAAGGCCTGTATCTGGTCCAGGAGTACCCGGCCGATGTCGCGATCATCGACCTCGGCTTGCCGAAGATGTCGGGTCTCGAAGTCATCAACCGGATTCGCGACGAGGGCAATAACTTGCCGATCCTGATCCTGACCGCGCGCGGGCGCTGGCAGGACAAGGTCGAGGGCCTCGATGCCGGTGCCGACGATTACCTGGTCAAGCCGTTTCATCACGAGGAAATGATGGCGCGCATCCGGGTGTTGATCCGGCGCGCGTCGGGCTGGTCGGATTCGCGCATCGTTTGCACGCCGGTCAG
>JBPEYE010000059.1:0-9100 GCA_052030825.1 Gammaproteobacteria bacterium
CTTCGGGCACGCGGATCGTCGCGCTCGCACGCAGCACGTCGAGGCTCGCGCGTTCGGCAACGAACATCGCTTCTCGGTCGGCGCGGTTGAGCTTGACGAAGAAACGTTCGCGCCCGACGTCGAGCCGGAACGCGCGGTTGATGTCGCCACCACCGACCGGGGTCGGCCGTGGCGACTCCAGCGACCGGCCGAGCGCCACCGCCAGCCGGTCGGTCAGCGCGCGCCAGTCGATCACAATAACCGGTACTCGCCGGGCGCAAGCCCTTCGAGCGTCCAGTCGGCGACACGCGTGCGCACCAGCCGCAGCGTCGGGTGACCGACCGCGGCGGTCATCCGCCGCACCTGGCGATTGCGGCCCTCGGTCAATTCGATCTCGACCCAGCGGGTCGGGATCTGCCTGCGCGCGCGGATCGGCGGATCGCGCGGCCACAACCAGGTCGGCTCGTCCACCGCGCGCACGCGCGCCGGGCGGGTCGGCCCGTCGTTGAGTTCGACGCCGCGCGCCAGCGCCGCGAGCGCCTCCGGCGACGGTTCGCCCTCGACCTGCGCGAGGTAGGTCTTGGGCCGCTTGTGGCGCGGGTCGGAAATGCGCGCCTGCAGCGCGCCGTCGTCGGTCAGTACCACCAGTCCCTCGCTGTCATAGTCGAGCCGGCCGGCGGGGTAAACGCCGGGCAGCTCGATGTAGTCCGCCAGCGTGGACTTGACGGCCGACGGCGAAAACTGGCACAGCACGCGAAACGGCTTGTTGAACAGCAGGGTTCGTGCCATCAGGCGGCGGCGCCGAGCAGGTAATCGCGCCAGCGCGCGCGGCGCGCAGCACCGAAATCCTGCACCCGCATCAGACGCTCGAGCCGCGCCGGGTCGGGCGCCGTGCGGGTGCCGTCGACGTCGCGCATGGCGACGATATCGCAGTTGATCCGCGTCAACGCGAGGTAGGTCTCGAGCAGTTCGCCATGCT
The DNA here is from genome assembly GCA_052030825.1 of Gammaproteobacteria bacterium. Lineage (GTDB taxonomy): Bacteria > Pseudomonadota > Gammaproteobacteria. The sequence goes on from JBPEYE010000059.1 coordinate 959, forward strand.
CGACCAGCGCCTCGCGGACACGTTCGGCGTAGCGGATTTTCATCGTCGCGACCTCGTCGACGCGTCGACGCAGCGCGTCGAGCGAGCCGAACTTGCGCAGCAGGCTGGCCGCCGTTTTCGGACCGATGGCGGGAATTCCCGGGATGTTATCGACCTTGTCGCCGACCAGCGCCAGCTGCTCGGCGATCAGTTCCGGCGGCACCCCGAATTTTTTCCGGATCGCGGCGCGGTCGAGCCGGAGATCGTCGAGATAAGACCACCACAGATCACCTTTCGCGATGAGCTGCGCGAGGTCCTTGTCAGCGGTCAGGATCGCGACCGGTCGCGCGGCGTCGCGGTGGTAGCGCGCGAGCGAGCCGATCAGATCGTCGGCTTCCCAGCGGCGGCTGCTGACGTTGGCGAGCCCGAGCGCGTCGAGCCACTGCCGGCACCAGGCGAACTGGCGCTTGAGTTCCGCCGGGGCCGGGCTGCGGTTGGCCTTGTAGGACGGGTAAATCGCCTTGCGCGCCGACTGCGCGAGACTTTCGTCGAAGGCGAACACGATCCGGCTCGGCGACTGCTCGGTCAGCAGGCGATAAACGAAATCGGAAAAGCCGACGAAGGCCTGGTTCGGCTGACCGTCACGGTTGTATCGGGCCGCCGAATAATAGGCCTTGAAAACGAAGATGCTCGAGTCGACCAGGTAAAGCCGCATATCAGGGTCCGCAAGCGACTGACAGCCGAGGATTTTACACTGGCGTTTGCTATACTCCTGCACGTTTTTTTGTCGAGCACAGCCATGCGCCGTTTCGCCGCCCTCATCTTCTGCCTTTCGATCTTTCCCGGAACCGTCGTTTCCGCTTCGCTCGCGCCGATGCAAAGCGCGCTCGAAGCCGGCCGCTATGCCGAGGCCATCGAGCTTGGCGAGGCGCTGCTGGTCGACAATCCCGGCCACCTGCGCACGCGCTTTCTGATCGCCTACGCGCAGCAAATGGCCGGCAATACCGACCTCGCCGCGGCGCTTTACCGCGACCTGATCAACGAGCATCCGGAACTGCCCGAGCCGCGCAACAACCTGGCGATGATCCTGCTCGCCGCCGGCGACTACGACCGCGCCAGCGCGCTGCTGGTCGACGCGCTGAACACCCATCCCAGTTACGCCACCGCCTACGCCAACCTGAGCGCCATCTATAAAGGTATCGCCAGCGAGGCTTACCGCCGCGCGGTCAGCGAATCGAGCGAACCCGCCAAGTACACGCACAGCATCGAACTGGCCGCGATCAGCCGCCCCGATTCGCTGCCCGAGGAGCCGCTGGTCGCGCCGGTTGCCGAGGCGTCGTCGGCGATCAATTTCGCCAACCAGGAAACCCGCCTGATCGAGCAAATCACGCGCTGGGCGAAAGCCTGGAGCGAACAGGACGTCGCGACTTACGCGGGCTTCTACGCCGACAGCTATCGCGGCGAATTCCGTTCGCACGAGGCCTGGCTCGACCACCGCCGCGAGCGAATTTCGCGCCCGGGAGAAATCCGGGTCGATATCAGCGACATCCAGGTTCGCTGGCGCAGCGACAACCGGGCGATCGTCGATTTCAAACAGGCTTTCGATTCGCCGACCTACAGCGACCGCGTGGTCAAGCGCCTGGCCTTCAATCGCATCGGATCCGAATGGAAAATTACCGAAGAGCGGGTATTATCCATCCTATGAAATCAATCTTTGCGATACTGCTGGCGCTGCTGGCATGCCCGGCTGCGATTGCCGACCGGGCGCCGGGCAGCGTTTACGAGCAAAGCCTGCTCGAAGCGATTCGCGAGATCCAGAATCTGAATCACGATCTTGCGCTCGAGGGCACGCGCGATCTGATCCGTCAGTATCCGCACAGCCGCCTCGGCCACATGCTCTACGCCGATTTGCTGCTGGCCAAGGCCGCGCCCCTGATGCACATCGGCTCGGGCATCGCCGCCGATCGCGCGAAGCGCGATTTCCGCTACGAGATCCGCCAGCGCTGGCAGCACGACGCGAGCCCTGCCCATCGCGGCAGGTATCCCGAGAACATTCTCTATCTCGCCGACGAACAGCCCTATGCGATCCTCGTCGACCTCGAACATTCGCGCGTCTACGTGTTCCGCAATGCCGACGGCGAGCTCGAACTCGAAACCGATTACTTCACGACGATCGGCCTCAAGGGATACGGCAAAGAGCGCGAGGGCGACCAGAAAACGCCGATCGGGATTTATCACGTGACCCAGTTCATCGACGGCGCCGAACTACCCGACCTCTACGGCGCCGGGGCCTACCCGATCAGCTACCCGAACGCCTGGGACCGGCGGCTCGGACGCACCGGCAGCGGTATCTGGATTCACGGCACGCCTTCGTATACCTACAATCGCTCGCCGTGGGCGAGCGACGGTTGCATCGTCGTCAGCAATCCCGATTTCCGTCACATCGACCGCTACGTGAGCCCCGAGACGAACACGCCGGTTATCATCGCCGAATCGGTCAACTGGATCGATTATTCACAGTGGCAGGCGCGCCGGCGCGACGCGCTCGAGCTGCTGACGCGCTGGCGCGACGACTGGCAGAGTCTCGACCACGATCGCTATCGACGCCATTATTCGCCGACCGGTCTCGACGCCTACGGTCGGGATTTCGAGAGCTGGGACGCGCACAAGCGCTGGGTCAACCAGCAGAAAAGCTACATCCGGGTCGAGTACAGCGGACTCAACGTCTTCGATTATCCCGGCGAGGACGGCCTGATGCTGATGCAGTTCGTGCAGCACTATCGCAGTAACAACCTCGACGTCGACGGCGCCAAGGAGCTTTTCTGGCGACGCGACGACAGGCGCTGGCGCATCGTCTACGAAAACGGCCGTCGCAACGCCAACCCCGCCGTCGCCGCCAGCAACTGAGCGATGACCGCCGAGCGGGAGTTCGCGACCCATGTCGTCGACCTGCTCCAGGCTTTCGCGCCCTGCGAAGCGAAGCGCATGTTCGGCGGTTACGGGATTTTTCTCGACGGGCTGATGTTTGCGCTGATCGCCGACGGCAATCTCTATCTCAAGGCCGACGCCGAGTCGCGCGCGCGGTTTCTCGACGAGGGCGCCGAACCCTTTACCTATTTGAAGCAGGACCGGGAATTCCAGCTATCCTACTACACGGCACCCGACGCGTTCTTCGAGGACCGCGAGGCGGCCGTCGAGTGGGCGCGGCTCGCCTTCGATGCCGCGCTCAGGGCACCCAGAACTAAGGGAAAAAACAAGAAGTCACACCGATGATCGAATGGCTGCTGACGGCGGCGCTGCTGACCCTGCTGGTCTACGGCATCTGGATATACAACCGCCTGGTGCGCGACCATCAGCGCACGCTCGCCGGGTGGAGCGATATCGAGGTACAGCTGCGGCGCCGCCACGACCTGATTCCGAAACTCATCGACGCGGTCAAGCAGTACGCAAGCTACGAGCAGGCGACGCTCGACCGCGTGACCGCGCTACGCGGCGCGGCGACCGAGCGGCGCGCGCCGGCCGACCAGGGCGACCTCGAAGCGGGTATCAGCCGCGGGCTCGGCGCGATCCTCGCGCTGCAAGAGGCGTACCCCGACCTGAAGGCCAATCGCAGTTTTCTCGACCTGCAAAACGACATCAGCGCGGTCGAATCCGATATCCAGTTCGCGCGGCGTTACTACAACGGCGCGGTCCGCAACCTGAACACGCGCGTCGACAGCTTCCCGGACCTGATCGTCGCCCGCCTGTTCGGTTACCGCCACGCCGACTACTTCGAGTTCGAGGAGTCGCGCGCGTGAGGCGACTCGCCCGAATCGCCGCGCTGTCGCTGTGGCTGCCGGCCCTGCCGCTGGCAGCGGCCGAGGTGATCGAATCGTTCCACAGCGACATCCGCGTCGAAGCGAACGGCGATCTGATCGTCACCGAGACCATTCGCGTCGAGGCCGAGGGCCGCGCGATTCGCCGCGGCATTTTCCGGGATTTCCCGACGCGCTATCGCGACGCACTTGGGCACGATATCGTGGTCGGCTTCGAGGTGCTCGACGTCCGGCGCGACGGCCGGCCGGAACCGTACCACGTCGACAACCACGGCAACGGTAAACGAGTTTATATCGGCGATCGAAACGTCTTTCTCACGCCGGATAGCTACACCTATGAACTGCGCTACCGGACGACGCGCCAGATCGGCTTTTTCGACGAATTCGACGAGCTCTACTGGAACGTGACCGGTACCGGCTGGGCGTTTCCGATCGAGCGCGCATCGGCGCGGGTGCTACTGCCGGCCGATGCCGAATTGCGCCTGACCGGCTATACCGGAGCCGACGGTTCGACCGATCAAGCCCTGACGCATCGCCAGATCGGCGCGCGCGAGGCGTACTTCGAAACCACCGCGGCGCTCGGTCGGCGCGAGGGTCTGACCATTGTCGCCGCCTTCCCCAAGGGGATCGTCGCCGAACCAACCGCGGCCGAGCGTCGCGCGTGGTTCCTGCGCGACAATCGCGCGTCGATTCTGGCGCTCGCCGGTGCGTTGATTCTGCTGGTTTACTACCTGCTGTTGTGGCGCTGGGTCGGCCGCGATCCCGCCGCCGGCGTCATCGTACCCCGCTACCAGCCCCCCGAGGGTTACTCGCCCGCATCGATGCGCTTCGTGCAAAACATGGGCTACGACAAACGCTGCTTTACCGCGGCGACTGTCAACCTGGCGGTCAAGGGCGCGCTCGAGATCGTCGACGACGACGGCGACTTCGAGTTGCGGCGCGCCGACACGCCGCTGCGCGAATCGCTCGCGGCCGGCGAATCGCAGGTTCTCCTCGGCCTGTTCGGCGACGGCCGCGGCACCCTCAGCGTCGTGCAAAGCAACCACGACGTTCTGAGGCGCGCGATTGGAAAGCACAAACGCTCGCTCAGAACCGACTACGAGAAGCGCTACTTCAGAACCAACAGCTGGCTGCTCGGGCCTGGCATCGTCGCGTCGCTGCTCGTCGCCGGCGCCGCGTTCGCGAGTCTCGGCTCCGATCGCGCGATGGCCGAAACCGGCTTTCTGACGCTCTTTTCCGTGATGCCGATGCTGATGCTGTTCGCCGCGTTCCGCGGTCTGCGCATGCGCGGACGACGCGGCCGGGTGCAGTTGTTCGCCAATTTCGCCGCGCTGCTGTTTTTCGCCGGATTCTTCGTGTCGGTCGATTTCCCGTTCGAACAATTTCTGCAAAACGTGCCCTGGACCATGGTCGTCGGCATCGTCGCGATGATCGTGCTGCATTACCTGTTCTACCAGTGGCTCAAGGCGCCGACGCTGGCCGGTCGCCGCCTGCTCGACCAGATCGCCGGCTTTCGCCACTACCTCGAGGTTGCCGAGGAGGACGATATCGCGCTGAAGAACGCACCGACCTTCACCGAGGATCTCTACGAACGGTACCTGCCGTACGCGATCGCTCTCGACCTCGAAAACGCGTGGACCGACAAGCTCGATCGAGCCATCGCGTCGGGCCTGGTCGATTCCGCCTATCACGCACCACGCTGGTATCATTCGTCGTATCGCGTCGGCGGGCGCGATTTCGGCCGATCCCTGTCGGGCGCGTTCAACTCGGCGATCGCGTCGGCGTCGGTCGCGCCCGGCTCGTCGTCGGGCTCGTCGGGCGGATCGTCGGGCGGCGGTGGTGGCGGTGGCGGCGGCGGCGGCTGGTAAACCCGCTCGAAGCGTTACCGCTCCCCGCGAGGCCCAAGGCGCTTCGACGTCAGCGTTTGCCGAATGGCAGCGCCAGCATGCCCGGCAGGCGATCGACCTGCCCGGCATCGCGGAACTGCTCGAGGCCGATGGTCATGCCGTCGTGGCCGCGCGCCGGCTGCGCGGTATAGGTTCGGAACAAACGGTCCCACAGCGACAGGTTGAACCCGTAGTTGCTGTTGGTCTCGCGCACGATCGACGAATGATGCACCCGATGCATGTCCGGCGTCACCAGCAGCGCGCGTACCGCGCGTTCGGCGCGCGGCGGCAGGCTGACGTTGGCATGGTTGAACACGGCCATGCCGTTCAGCAGCACCTCGAAGATCAGCACCGCCAGCGCGGCCGGACCGAGCAGCAGGATCACGCCCCACTTGATCAGCATCGACAGCAGAATCTCGAAGGTGTGAAAGCGTACCGCGGTGGTCAGATCGAAGTCGAGATCGGCATGGTGAACCCGGTGCAAGCGCCACAACAACGGCACACGATGCATCAATACGTGCTGGCCGTAGATCGCAAGGTCGAGCAGCAGCACCGCGCAAACGAGCTCGAGCAGCGGCGGCCAGGCGAGCCAGTGAAACAGTCCGAAGCCGAGCGCTTCGGCGGACAACGCGAAACCGACTGCGGCCGCCGGGAACAGCAGACGTAGCGCGACCGTGTTGATGATCATCAGCGCGAGATTGCTGCTCCAGCGCTGGGCTCGTGCAACCGATAGCGGCCGGCGCGGCGCGAACAGTTCCCACAGCAGCATCGCGAAAAATATCGCGCCGAAGGCAAGCAGCCGAATCGTGCCTTCGTGCTCGACCGCCAGGCGGGACAGTTCGGACGGCGTCAGCATGGTCGCTATTTTCGGGCAAAACCCGGCATATTGACAGCCCGGCGGAACCGGCGCCTAATCGACGGCATGGACACGTCCCTCGCCGCACCCGCGACGCTCGAGGTCGGTCGTTTCGACCCCGACAGCGCCGAGCGCTCGTGGACCCTGCCCGCGCACTGGTACTTCGATCCGGCGATTTACGCGCGCGAACGCGAGTTCATTTTTCGCCGCGCCTGGATCTACCAGGGGCATGTCGGCGACCTGTTCGCAGCCGGCGACCGCATCGACGGCCAGATCGACGGCACGCCGGTGCGCGTCGAACGCAGCGATGGCGGTGAAATCGTCGCGACCGCGGCGGCCGGTAACCGGAGGCCCGCGCGGGTCGAGGTGCTCGCCGGCTTCGTGTTCGTCAATCTCGACGCCGACGCCGCCCCGCTGGCGGCACGGATCGGCCGCTTCGCCGACGATATCTACCGCTGCTGCCCGCGGGTCGACGAACTGCTGCGCGTCGCGCGGATCGAGCGCAAGGTCGCCGCCAACTGGAAAACGGTCGTCGACAATAACCACGAGTGCTACCACTGCGCGCTCAACCACCCGGCGCTGATGCAGCTCGTCGATTACCGAAACCAGGCCGTCTGGCGCGATGACGGCATCACCTTTTCGCACACCGTCCGGCACCGGCGTCACGACAACCCGGCTTACCGGCTCGCGCCCGGCTCGCTCCGCCAGGACTCGCTGTTCGGCTACGTCTGGCCGACACTCGTGCCGCTGTGGTTTCCCGGCTCGCCGGGCGCGGTGCTGTTCCAGATCGTCCCGACCGGTCCCGAGTCCTGCATCGCGCGCCACGATTTTTATTTCCTCGACGTCGAACCGAGCGCCCAGGAGCGCGATTTCATGCGCTACATCGAATCCGTGCTGCTGCCCGAGGACGTCGCGCTGTGCGAGGCGGTGCAGCGCGGTCTGCACTCGCATGGCTACCACCAGGGCAAGTTCGTGGTCGATCGATCGCGCCCCGACTTCTCCGAACACCACGTGCATTTTTTCCAGCGCCTGGTGTTCCGCGCACTAAGCGGTCTCTGAACGGCCGCTTCCCTTTACAGCAATCTACGGAGTCCGTCGTCGCGCGTCGCCTCGAGCAGCACTTCGATATCGGGACCGGGTGCCCGGTCGCGGGTATAGGCGGCAATCGAATCGCCGAGATAATCGACAAGCGCCGCAACGCCGGCGCCCGGCCTGGCATTACGCTGGCGCAGCGCGACTAACGCGACCAGCAGCTCGCAGGCGAGCAGCGCGCGACCGAGTTCGGCCGTCTCGAGCAGACGCGCTAGTGCCGGGATGGCAAGCGCCATGAAATCGTCCTGCCCACCCGAGGTTTCCGCGGTATACAACGATACCGGTTGCGCGAGCGCGCGCAGTCGCGCGGCGAAGTCGATCGCGGCCTTGTGCGTGGCGACGGGCCCCGTGTCGACGCCGGGGCGTGCCGCAAGCTGCGCGCCGAGACCGCTCATATCGGGATCGAGTAACCGCTGCAGACGGCGTTCGGCGAGCGCTCCGACCTGAGCCAGTGCGAGCGCGAGCGCGTCGACATCGTGGCCGCTCGGGTAACGGATATTTATTTCGCTCACGC
>JBPEYE010000006.1:0-5492 GCA_052030825.1 Gammaproteobacteria bacterium
CACATCATCGGCCAGGACGACGCCAAGCGCGCGGTCGCGATCGCGCTGCGCAATCGCTGGCGCCGCCAGCAGGTCAGCGAAGACCTGCGCAACGAAATCACGCCCAAGAATATCCTGATGATGGGCCCGACCGGCGTCGGCAAGACCGAGATCGCGCGACGTCTCGCGCGCCTCGCCAACGCGCCTTTCATCAAGGTCGAGGCGACCAAGTTCACCGAGGTCGGCTACGTCGGCCGCGACGTCGAATCGATTGTCCGCGACCTCGTCGACGTGTCGATCAAGGAGATGCGTGAAGCCGAGGTCGCGCGCGTGCGCTATCGCGCCGAGGAAGCCGCCGAGGAGCGAATCCTCGACGCGCTGTTGCCGCGACCGCGGGATTACGGCGGCGAGGCCCGCGCCGACGCCGGTGACGACACGCGGCAGAAGTTTCGCAAGCTGCTGCGCGAGGGTAAGCTCGACGACAAGGAAATCGAGGTCGATCTGCAGCTGCCGTCAGTCGGCGTCGAGATCATGGCGCCACCCGGCATGGAGGAAATGACCAACCAGCTGCAGGGCCTGTTCCAGAACCTCGGCGGCGGCAAGACCCGCACCCGCAAGCTGCGGGTCGAGGACGCGCTCAAGCTGATTACCGACGAGGAAGCCGGCAAGCTGATCAACGAGGAAGAGCTCAAGCTCAGCGCCCTGGAAAATGCCGAGCAAAACGGCATCGTGTTCATCGACGAGATCGACAAGGTGGCGCGGCGTTCGGAAACGCACGGCGCCGATGTCTCGCGCGAGGGCGTGCAGCGCGACCTGCTGCCGCTGGTCGAAGGCTGCACGGTTTCGACCAAGGCCGGCATGATCCGTACCGACCATATCCTGTTCATCGCCTCGGGCGCGTTTCACCTGTCGAAGCCCAGCGACCTGATTCCCGAACTTCAGGGGCGGCTGCCGATCCGGGTCGAGCTCGCCGCGCTGACGGTCGACGACTTCCGGCGCATTCTGCGCGAGCCTGACGCCAGCCTGACCGAGCAGTACACCGCGTTGATCGAGACCGAGGGCGTGCATCTCGAGTTCACCGACGACGCGCTCGCGCGCATCGCCGAGGTCGCGTTCCGCGTCAACGAAAAGCAGGAAAACATCGGTGCGCGGCGGCTGCACACGGTCATGGAAAGATTGCTCGAGAAGATCAGCTTCGAGGCGACCGACATGGTCGAACGCAGCGTCACCATCGACGCGGCCTATGTCGATGAACACCTCGGCGAGCTGGCGCTCGACGAGGATCTGTCGCAGTACATCCTGTGATGAAACCCACTGCGATCAACCTGCACAAGGTCTCGCGCGTCCTCGAAGTCAGCTTCGCCGACGGTACCCGCTTCGAGTTACCGGCCGAATACCTGCGGGTCTATTCGCCGTCGGCCGAAGTCCAGGGCCACGCGCCCGGCCAGGAAGTACTGCAGATCGGCAAGGAAGACGTCGCCATCGACAACGTCGAACCGATAGGACATTACGCGGTCAAGCTGATTTTCGACGACGGTCACGACAGCGGCATCTACAGCTGGGACTACCTCCACGAGCTCGGCGAAACCTACGCCGACCGCTGGGCCTACTATCTGCAGCGACTCGACGAAGCCGGCCACCCGCGCAAAGCCGACAACTGACGGCGATTCACCCGCAGTCCCGCTTCGCGCGGAAACGCGCCGCGCGCAGCGACAGCTGCCATAGCCTTCGCAGGCGATGTCATTGCCGCCCGTGCCGGTGCGACCGCTCGATGCTTTCCGTTCGGTCCCTGGTTTCGGATCCCTCGATCCGGGAGCGATGACGGAACTGGCCTCCCGTGCTATGGTTTCCGCCATGCACGACGAGACCACCGATTTCGGTTACCAGGACATCCCGAAGGACGAGAAACAGGCCCGCGTCGGGGCCGTGTTCGACTCGGTGGCCGATCGCTATGACCTGATGAACGACGTCATGTCGTTCGGCCTGCACCGGCTGTGGAAACGCTACGCGCTCGAACTCTGCGGCCTGCGCCCGGGGCAGCGGGTGCTCGACCTGGCCGGCGGCACCGGCGACCTCGCGCTCGCCGCCGCTCGCCGCGTCGCGCCCGGCGGTCGGGTGGTGCTGGCCGATATCAACGCGGCGATGCTGCGCCGCGGCCGCGATCGTCTCATCGACGCGGGCATCATCGACGGTGTCGACGCCGTCCAGTGCAACGCGGAATCGCTGCCGTTCGCCGATAACGGCTTCGACTGCATCACCATCGCCTTCGGCCTGCGTAACGTCACCGACAAGCCGGCGGCGCTGGCCGAGCTGCGACGCGCGATTCGCCCCGGTGGTCGCGTCTGCGTGCTCGAGTTCTCCAGGCCACTGTGCGCACCGCTCGAACAGGCTTACGACTTTTACTCGTTCAATCTGCTGCCGCGGCTCGGCGAGTGGATTGCGCGTGACCGCGCGAGCTACCAGTACCTGGCCGAATCGATTCGGCGCCACCCGGACCAGCAGGAATTGCGCCGGATGATGCTCGAGGACGGCGGCTTCGACGAGGTCGAGGTGCACAACCTGAGCGGCGGGATCGTCGCCCTGCACCGCGCGTTCAAGTACTAGCCAGCGATTCACGATGGCGACCCATCCAGGCCCCGGCGCGACGCTGCTCGATAGTTTGCAGCACGGCCTGGTCGCCGCCCTCGAGATCGGCGGCAACCGCTTGCTCGGTTTCGACCCCGATGCGCTCGCGCGCTGCCGTGAACTCGAGGGACGCTGCATTGCGCTCGAGATTACCGATCTCGACTTCCGGGTTTACTGCCATCCCGGCGCCGCCGGCCTGCGGCTGTCGCGCGACCTGCCGCCGCGCGAGATCGACGCATCGATATCGGGGCGCCTGATGGCACTGGTCAACCTCGCCGCCAACGACGACAAGCTGTCGACCTCGATGCGCGAACGGGTCAGCTATCACGGCGATGTCGCGCTCGCCCAGCGCCTGCAGCAAATCATCGCCGGGCTCGACATCGACTGGGAAGAGGTTCTGGCCGGCTATACCGGTGATGTGCTTGCCCACCAGCTGACCAGGGGCTGGCACGACGTGACCGGGCAACTGCGCGCGGGCGCCGAATCGCTGCTCGCCACGACCAGCGAGTTCCTGCGCGAGGAAGCGCGGCTGACGCCGACGCAGACCGAGTTCGAGCGGCTCGCCGCCGGCATCACCGCGCTCAAGCACGATAGCGCGCGCGTCGAGGCACGCTTCGAGCTGCTGCTCGACCGGATCCGCGAGCGCCGCGACTGATGCGCAAACTGGCTCGGCTGATCGCGGTCAACTTCACGATGGCGCGCTACGGGCTCGACGAAATCGTCCTGTCGATTCACTTTTTCCGGCCGCTCTACTGGCTCGGCCTGATCAACCCGTTCAACTGGTTCCGCTCGCGCCAGCAGTCTCAGGCGGTGCGGCTGCGGCTGTGCATCGAGTCGCTGGGCCCGATTTTCATCAAATTCGGCCAGATGCTGTCGACCCGGCGCGACCTGCTCGGCGACGAGATCACCGACGAGCTCGAGAAACTGCTCGACCGCGTCCCGCCGTTTCCGTGGCCACAGGCGCGCGCGATCCTCGAGCGCGAACTCGGCATGCCGCTGGAAACCGCCTTCAAGTCTTTCGACGAGCGCGAGATTGCGTCGGCGTCGATCGCCCAGGTCTACGCCGCGCAACTCATCGGCGGCGAGGCCGTGGTGGTCAAGATCGTCCGCCCGGGCATCGAGCGTCGCATCCGCCAGGACATCGAATTATTGCTGTCACTGGCGCGGCTCGCGGAACGCTACTGGGACGAGGCGCCGCGTGTCAAGCCGGTGCAGGTGGTGCGTGAATTCGAGACGACGATTCTGAACGAGCTCGACCTCGTACGCGAGGCCGCCAACGCCAACGAGTTGCGCCGTCATTTCGACGGTTCGCCGGATCTCTACGTGCCGCGGGTGTACTGGGATTACTGTCGCCGCCAGGTACTCGTCATGGAGCGGATTGCCGGCATTCCGGTCACCGACCTCGCACGCCTGAACGCGCAGGGCATCGATCTCGAAGTGCTGGCGCGCAAGGGCGTCGAAATATTTTTCACCCAGGTCTTCCGCAACAACTACTTTCACGCCGACATGCATCCGGGCAACATCTTCGTCGACCCGGCGTCGCCCGACAATCCGTGCTACATCGCGGTCGATTTCGGCATTATGGGTTCACTGTCGACCAGCGACCAGCGTTACCTCGCGGAAAACTTCGTCGCCTTTTTCAACCGCGACTATCGGCGCGTTGCCGAACTTCACGTCGATTCGGGATGGGTCGATTCGGGAACCCGCATCGACGAGTTCGAGGCGGCGGTGCGCAGCGTTTGCGAACCGATGTTTCAGCGGCCGCTGGCCGAGATTTCGTTTGCCCAGCTGCTGGTGCGCCTGTTTCAGACCGCGCGTGCCTTCAACATGGAAATCCAGCCGCAGCTGTTGTTGCTCGAGAAAACCTTCCTGCACATCGAGGGAATCGGACGCCAGCTCTACCCGCAACTCGACCTGTGGGATACGGCGAAGCCGTTTCTCGAACGCTGGCTGTCCGAGCAGCTCGGCGCGCGCGCGCTGATCAAGGGTCTCCGGCAAAACCTGCCTTACATTGCCGAGCATTTGCCCGATCTGCCGCAACTGGCGTTCAAGGCGCTCGACCGGATCGCCAACGACAAGTTGCAGGTCGAGATGAGTTCGACGCAGCTGGAAACCTTGAGGCGGGAAATTCGCGACGCCAACCGGCGCGGCATCCGCGCGACCATCGGCGCGAGTTTCGTCGTCAGTGCGAGCATCATTCTCGGCCTCGACAACGTCGCGCCGATCATGGTCGGCGCCGGTCCGTTACTGGTGCCGCTGGTGAGCGCGGCGCTGTTCGTGCCCGGGCTATACCTGCTGCTCAGCAGCTACTTCGATCCCCCGTAAAACCGGAAATCGAGGGACCATACCCGTGTACTGATCAGATCGGGCGTCAGGAAAGCGGGCTGCACTGCTCGCGGGTCAGGTTCTTGTTGAGGCGTTTGCCGCGCTGGTATCCCTTCCAGTACGCATTCTTGACCTCGTCGAGATACTCCGCCGGCACCGAGGCGAGAAAGTCGTTGTAATCGCGGTTGAAGACCTTGTCGTTGTGACAAAACTTGGTTTTGTACGCAAGCTGTCCGCTGAGTTCGGCGATCCGCAGGTGGCGCAGCTTGGGGTCTTCGGCCGGCTCGGCCGCTTGCTCCGGGGTCGGCTCGGCCTCCTCGTCGGCGACCTGTTTCCGATCTTCCACCACGTTGGCTTCCTCGACCGCTTCGGCACGCTGGCGCGAACGGGTCAGGCGCTCGCATTCGTCTTCCGACAGCAGCTCGGTCTCATCCTTGCTCTTGTCGAAGCCTTCCTGGAAGGCGTCGCGCATCGCGTCGCGGTTAGCTTCCGGCACGCGCTGCACGCGCTGGGTAAACTCGGCGAGCACGCCGGCTTCGCCGCACTGCAGGCGGGAATAGCTG
>JBPEYE010000060.1:0-5454 GCA_052030825.1 Gammaproteobacteria bacterium
TACTTCATCGCGGTCGCCCAGATGCGCCGCGCGACGCGGCCCATGACCGTGTATTCCGGGTCCATGCCGTTCGAGAAGAAAAATGACAGGTTCGGCGCGAAGTCGTCGATGTGCATGCCGCGCGCCAGATAGGCCTCGACAAAGGTAAATCCGTTCGCCAGCGTGAACGCGAGCTGCGAGATCGGATTCGCGCCGGCCTCGGCGATGTGGTAACCCGAAATCGACACCGAGTAGAAATTGCGGATCCGGTGCTGGATGAAATATTCCTGGATGTCACCCATCATCTTCAGTGCGAACTCGGTCGAGAAGATGCAGGTATTCTGGCCCTGATCTTCCTTGAGAATATCGGCCTGCACCGTGCCGCGGATGTTCTCGAGCGTCCAGTCGCGGATTTTTTCGATTTCCTGCTCGGTCGGCTCGCGGTTGTTCTCGCCGCGGAACTTGTCGAGCTGCTGCGCGATCGCGGTGTTGAGATACATCGCGAGGATGATCGGCGCCGGCCCGTTGATCGTCATCGACACCGACGTCGACGGGTTGCACAAATCGAAGCCGTCGTAGAGCACTTTCATGTCATCGAGCGTTGCAATCGATACGCCCGAATTGCCGACCTTGCCGTAGATGTCGGGGCGCTCGTCGGGGTCGAAGCCGTAGAGCGTCACCGAGTCGAACGCGGTCGACAGGCGCTTGGCGTCGGAGTGCTCGGACAGTTGTTTGAAGCGGCGGTTGGTGCGAAACGCGTCGCCCTCGCCGGCGAACATCCGCGTCGGGTCCTCGCCCTCGCGCTTGAATGCGAATACGCCGGCGGTGAACGGGAAACTGCCCGGCAGGTTTTCGCGGCGCAGCCATCTCAGCAGCTCGCCGTGGTCTTCGTAGCGCGGCAGGGCGACCTTCGGGACGATCGAGCCGGACAGCGTCTCGTGGCGCAGCCCGGTGCGGATCTCGCGATCGCGGATGCGCACGACGTACTCGTCGCCGCTGTAGCTGTCGACGACCTGCGGCCACTGTTCGAGCAGCCGGCGCGAGCCGGGCTCGAGCGCCTGCTCGCGCGCGTCGATCAGGGCCTGCAAGCCGGAGGCATCGCCGCCGCTTTCGTCGAGCATGCGCCGCGTCTCCAGCAGCTGCTGGCGCTCGCGCGCGATCCGCGCCTGATCGTCGACCCGGCGGTGGTAGTCGCGCACGGTCGCGGCGATCTCGGCGAGGTAACGCACGCGCTCGGCCGGCACGATGACCGTTGCCGACGTCGACGTGCGCGTGTTCGCGCGCGGCAGGTAGGTGTCGCGTTCGGGCAAGCCGAGTTCGCGCAACTTGTCGAGCAGCGCCTGGTAGAGCGCGGTCGTGCCGTCGTCGTTGAAGCGCGACGCGATGGTGCCGAACACCGGCATTTCGGCGGGCTTCTTGTCGAAGGCCTCGTGGTTGCGCTGAACCTGCTTACAAACGTCGCGGTAGGCGTCCTTGGCACCCTTGCGGTCGAACTTGTTGATCGCGACGAAATCGGCGAAATCGAGCATATCGATTTTTTCGAGCTGGCTTTGCGCGCCGAATTCGGGGGTCATCACGTACAGCGACGCGTCGACCAGCGGCACGATCGCGGCGTCGCCCTGGCCGATCCCGGGCGTCTCGACGACGACCAGGTCGAAGGCGCACAGCTTGCACGCGGCGATCGCCTCGGCGACGACTTCGGGGATTTCGCCGACCGCGTCGCGCGTCGCCAGCGAACGCATGTAGATGTTCGGATGATCGATCGCGTTCATGCGAATGCGGTCACCGAGCAGCGAGCCACCGGTGCGCCGCCGGGTCGGGTCGACCGCGACGATCGCGATTTTGAGTTCGTCGTCGTGGTCGAGGCGGAAGCGGCGGATGATTTCGTCGGTCAGCGACGACTTGCCCGAGCCGCCGGTGCCGGTAATGCCGAGTACCGGCACTTTGCAGGCCTCGGCCCGTTGCCGGATCGCGGCGCGGAAATTCGGCTCGACGGTGTCGTTCTCGAGCGCGGTGATCAGCCTTGCGAGCGCGATCGTGTCGTGGGCCTCGAGCGGTTCGAGCGTCGTCGGCGCCTGCTCGCCGGGGTCGTAGCGGCAGCGCTCGAGCATGTCGGCGATCATGCCCGAAAGCCCCATTTGCTGGCCGTCCTGCGGCGAGTAGATACGGGTTACGCCGTAATCCTCGAGTTCGCGGATCTCGGCCGGCACGATGACGCCGCCGCCGCCGGCGAACACGCGCATGTCGGCACGGCCGCGCTCGCGCAGCATATCGACCATGTACTTCAAGTACTCGACGTGACCGCCCTGGTAGGAGCTGACCGCGATCGCGTGCGCGTCTTCCTGCACCGCGGCGTTGACGATTTCGGCGACCGAGCGATTGTGGCCGAGATGGATGACCTCGGCGCCGGCGCTTTGCAATATCCGGCGCATGATGTTGATCGCCGCGTCGTGGCCGTCGAACAGGCTCGCCGCGGTGACGAAACGCGCGCGCGAGCGCGCCGGCGACGCCTGCGGAATCGAGACGACTTTTTCCGGTGCCGAACTCATGGTCTGCCCCCCGGGAGATCGAATGGAGTTGCAAATCGAGGCGTAATAAATTACCTTACGTTTACGTTAACGTCAACTATAGTTGAAGTTAACCGAATTCGCACAGCGAGCGCTCATCCGTCAAGTTATCGATGTCGAACCAGTTCGAAGCCCAGGATCCCGAATTCAGACAGCGCGTCGCGCAAAGTTTCGACGCGCAGTCGGTCATGCGCACGCTCGGCGCCCGGCTGACCCGCGTCGATCCCGGCGAGGTCGAGATCGAATTGCCGTACAGCGCGTCGCTGACCCAGCAGGACGGATTCATCCATGCCGGCATCTCGTCGACGATCATGGACAGCGCCTGCGGTTACGCCGCGTTCACGCTGATGCCGGCCGACGCGCGCGTGTTGACGATCGAGTTCAAGATCAACCTGCTGGCGCCGGCCACCGGCGAGCGGCTGCGCGCACATGGCCGCGTGCGCAAGCCAGGACGCAGCGTTATCGTCTCCGAGGGCGATCTGTTCGCGCTCGCCGACGGCCGCGAGAAACTCGTCGCGACGATGACCGGCACGTTGATGACGCTGTTGCCGCGATCGGATCAGTCTTAGGGATCTGGCATGAGCACGACCGAAAAATCCCGTAAAACCTACGCGATCGGCGAGCTCGCCGAGGAATTCGGCGTGACCTCGCGCGCGCTGCGGGTCTACGAGGAAGAGGGCTTGCTGAACCCGCTGCGCGAGGGCACGCGGCGCATTTACCGCGAGCGCGACCGCGTGCGCTTGCGCCTGATTTTGCGCGGCAAGCGCCTCGGCTGGTCGCTCGCCGATATCCGCGAATCCTTCGAGCTGTACGATTCCGACCTCGGCGAGGAAGCCCAGCTCGTACGCATGCTCGAAAAACTCGACGAGCGTCGTGACGCGCTGCATTCGCAGATGAACGACATCGAGCACGCGCTCGACGACCTCGAGCGCATCGCCACCGACGCCGAGGCCGCGCTCGCCGAGCTGCGCGGCGGCCGGCGTAAGCTCAAGCACGGCTAAGCCCGGAGTCCTGCCATGATTCACTATCCGTCACTCAATTTCGATCTCGGCGAATCCGTCGATCTGTTGCGCGACGCGGTGCACGAGTTCGCCCAGGCCGAAATCGCGCCGCGCGCGTCCGACATCGACCGCGCCAACGAATTCCCGAACGAGCTGTGGCCGAAACTTGGCGACATGGGCCTGCTCGGCATCACCGTGCCCGAGCAGTATGGCGGCAGCGACCTGGGGTACCTCGCGCACGTCGTCGCGATGGAAGAGATCAGCCGCGCGTCGGCTTCGGTAGGCCTCTCGTACGGCGCCCATTCGAACCTGTGCGTCAACCAGATCTATCGCAACGGCAGCGACGCGCAGCGCGAGAAGTACCTGCCGAAGCTGGTCAGCGGCGAGCACATCGGCGCGCTGGCGATGTCCGAGCCGGGCGCCGGTTCCGACGTCGTCGGCATGTCGATGAAAGCCGAGCGTTCGGCCTCCGGTTGGGTGCTGAACGGCACCAAGATGTGGATTACCAACGGCCCCGACGCCGACGTCATCGTCGTCTATGCGAAAACCGATCCGGCCGCCGGCTCGCGCGGCATCAGCGCGTTCATCGTCGAGCGCGAATTCGGCTTTACCACCGCGCAAAAGCTCGACAAGCTCGGTATGCGCGGTTCGAATACCGGCGAGCTGGTGTTCAAGGACGTCGCAGTGCCGGAGGAAAACCTGCTCGGCGAAGAAAACCGCGGCGCCGCGGTGCTGATGAGCGGGCTCGATTTCGAGCGCGCGGTGCTCGCCGCCGGGCCGACCGGCATCATGCTCGCGTGCATGGACGCGGTGATCCCGTACGTGCACGAGCGCAAGCAGTTCGGTCAGCCGATCGGCGAATTCGAGCTGATGCAGGGCAAGCTCGCCGACATGTACACGACGATGAACGCGACCCGCGCGTACGTCTACGCGGTCGGCAAGGCCTGCGACCGTGGTGAAGCCACGCGCAAGGACGCCGCCGGCGCAATCCTGTACGCCGCCGAGAAGGCGACGGGGATGGCGCTCGAGGCGATCCAGGCGCTCGGCGGCAACGGCTACACCAACGATTACCCGGTCGGGCGGCTGCTGCGCGACGCCAAGCTCTAAGAGATCGGCGCCGGCACGTCGGAGATCCGGCGCATGCTGATCGGCCGCGAACTGTTCAACGAAACGACTTGAGGACCCCAAACATGAGCGAAAACATCGTCATCACCGGCGCCGCCCGTACCCCGATGGGCGGCTTCCAGGGCGTGCTGTCGGACGCCAGCGCGGCGCAACTCGGCGCGACCGCCATCCGGGCCGCGGTCGAGCGCAGCGGGCTCCAGGGCGACGACATCGACGAAGTCATCATGGGCTGCGTGCTGCCGGCCGGCCAGGGCCAGGCGCCGGCGCGCCAGGCGAGCCTCGGCGCGGGCCTGCCGCTGTCGGTCGGCTGCACGACGGTCAACAAGATGTGCGGCTCGGGCATGAAGGCGACGATGTTCGCCCACGATCTGCTCAAGGCCGGCACCAACAAGGTCATGGTTGCGGGTGGCCTCGAGAGCATGAGCAACGCGCCGTATTTGCTTACAAAGGCACGAAATGGAATGCGCATGGGCCACGGCCAGGTCTTCGACCACATGTTCCTCGACGGCCTCGAGGACGCCTACGACAAGGGCAAGCTGATGGGCGTGTTCGCCGAGGCGACCGCCGACAAGTACGGCTTCACGCGCGAGCAGCAGGACGCGTTCGCGATCGAATCGCTGAAACGTGCGCAGGCCGCGATCGAATCGGGCGCGTTCGCCGGCGAGATCGCGCCGGTCACGCTCAAGACTCGCAAGGGCGAGGTCACGGTCGATACCGACGAGCAGCCTCACAAGGCCAACCTGGAAAAAATCCCGACGCTGCGGCCGGCGTTCCGCGACGGT